>KV797030.1:6481-14569 GCA_001809325.1 Neisseria sp. HMSC077D05
TTGTCCTGATTTAAAGTTAATCCACTATACATACGAAATATCGAGAACCTATGAACATCATCTTAAACGGCGAACCCGCCGAACTTCGCGGCAAAACCGTTGCCGACCTCATCGCCCAAACCGCACCGCAAAAGCCTTTTGCCGTGGCTGTGAATACCGGATTCGTCGCCAAAGGCGCGTATGCGGAAACGGTTTTGAACGAAAACGACAAAGTCGATATCGTGCAGCCGGTGGTCGGCGGCTAGGCGGTTTTGCCTTTTCAGACGACTTCTGTCCCAAAAACAACGTTATAGTGGATTAACAAAAATCAGGACAGGGCGACGAAGCCGCAGACAGTACAGATAGTACGGCAAGGCAACGCCGTACTGGTTTAAAGTTAATCCACTATACAAAGGAACCCATCATGCTCACCCTATACGGAGAAACTTTCCCTTCACGGCTGCTGCTCGGCACGGCGGCCTACCCGACGCCCGAAATCCTCAAACAATCCGTCCAAACCGCCCGACCCGCGATGATTACCGTCTCGCTGCGCCGCGCGGGAAGCGGCGGCGAGGCGCACGGTCAGGAGTTTTGGTCGCTTTTGGAAGAAATCGGTATCCCGGTGCTGCCGAACACCGCCGGCTGCCAAAGCGTGCAGGAAGCGGTAACGACGGCGCAGATGGCGCGCGAAGTGTTTGAAACCGATTGGATCAAACTCGAGCTCATCGGCGACGACGACACGTTGCAGCCCGACGTCTTCCAGCTCGTCGAAGCGGCGGAAATCCTGATTAAAGACGGCTTCAAAGTGCTGCCTTATTGCACCGAAGACCTGATTGCCTGCCGCCGCCTGCTTGACTCGGGCTGTCAGGCATTGATGCCGTGGGCGGCGCCGATCGGCACGGGTTTGGGCGCGGTTCACGCCTACGCGCTGAAAGTCCTGCGCGAACGCCTGCCCGACACGCCGCTGATTATCGACGCGGGCTTGGGCTTGCCCTCGCAGGCGGCGCAAGTGATGGAATGGGGGTTTGACGGCGTATTGCTGAACACCGCCGTTTCCCGCAGCGGCGACCCCGTCAACATGGCGCGCGCCTTCGCACTCGCCGTCGAATCCGGACGGCTGGCATTTGAAGCCGAACCAGTCGAAGCGCGAACCAAAGCCCAAGCCAGTACGCCGACCGTAGGCCAGCCGTTTTGGCATTCGGCGGAGTATTGATGAATAACGTGTTGCGGGTATATGAAAAGGTCGTCTGAAATTTCAGACGACCTTGTTTGAGGCAAGGACGGCTTTGTGTCCTTGCTGCATTTCACGCGGTAAGTTTAGAAGTTCGGGTAAAAACAAATTTTAAAAATACGGACAGAGGTCGTCTGAAAAAAGAAATCAGGCAAACGTTTACTCAAAGAGCTTTCCCTGAGCCAACAAGGCTTTAACGGGCGCGAAATCCCGTCGGTGTTCAGGCAATACGCCGTATTTCTGCAGGGCAGCGAGGTGTTGCGCCGTGCCGTAGCCTTTGTGTTTGTCGAAACCGTATTGCGGATAACGTTCCGCCAAAGCATACATCTCGGCATCACGCGCGGTCTTCGCCAAAACAGAAGCCGCCGAAATTTCCATGATTTTGCTGTCGCCTTTGACCACCGCTTCGGCATCCACGCCAAGCTCCTTCGGCACTCTGTTGCCATCGATAAACACCTTATCGGGTTTGATCGCCAACCCTTGTACGGCGCGGCTCATCGCCAACATCGTGGCATGAAGGATATTTAGTTCGAAAATTTCTTGCGGATCAGCTTGAGCGACACACCATGCCAGCGCCTGCTCTTTAATCAAGACCGCCAACGTATCGCGTTTTTTCTCGCTGAGTTTTTTAGAGTCGGTCAAACCGGGCAAATGGTAAGACGGCGGCAGGATAACGGCGGCGGCAAACACGCTGCCGACCAAAGGTCCACGCCCTGCCTCATCAACGCCGGCAATCAGAAAAGTTTTTGTCATCGTTGTTTGAAAATAGAAAAATGGACATTATTTAGACTAATGGACAGCAGAAACGGAGGAACACCTATCCCGCCAGCCGCCCGCCAACATATAGTGGATTAAATTTAAATCAGGACAAGGCGACGAAGCCACAGACAGTACAGATAGTACGGCAAGGCGAGGCAACGCCGTACTGGTTTAAAGTTAATCCACTATATTTAACGCAATAATCGCCGCAGCCTCGCCCACGATATCCCATGCAGCGTTTCGCAATGATAGGCGGCATCGGAAAATTTTACCTTGTTTGAAATAAGTTGATTCGTTATAACTGGCTGCATAGTATAATCAAAACCTTTGCCATATACCGAAATAAAGATGAAACCGATTTTTTACCGACTGATTTTGGCTTTCGGGCTGGGAAGCGCCGCCCTCTCCGCACAAGCCGGCTATATCTGCAAAGTGGACGGCAACGCAGTATTTACCGAGAAAAAAATCGGCAACGATTGCACCGAATCCCATACGGACGGCACTGCAAACGTCAGCCCTGAAGAAGCCGGCAGGGCCGTACCCGAGCGGGTCGACCTGAAAGAAGCCCTCGGGGAAGCCGCTCCCGAGCCGGGCGACATCAAAGTCTTGCCACGCACGACGGGCGGCAGCGTAACCAACACGGCAGAAGCCGCCAATCCCCGTTTGGACATCAAATTGCGCAACGGCAAGCTTGGCGAAGCGACTTCCGTCGGCGACCTGAAAGCAGCCAAAGCCCGCGCCGCCGAGTTGAACCGCAAAGCCAAAATCCTGCCCGCCCCCATCTTGCCGGCATCCAAACCCAAGCCGCAACTGACCCGCAAGCAAATCTTGGAAAACGAAGTCCGCAACGAACAAGTGGCTTTGGTCAGAGCGCAGGCGCAACTGAATGTTGCCAAGAAAAAAGGCGATCAGGCAAAAATCAGCCGCCTGACCCAAGCCGTCAACGACCGTCAGGCCAATATCCGCGCCATTGAAAGCGAAATGAAACGCTAAACGGACAACGGTTCGGAAAGTTTTAATCCAAGCTTTCCGAACCATTTTCAATTGAAATTCATCATGCAGCCCATCCCCGACAACATCATCAAATTCCTACACGCCAACCATGTGATCAGCATTGCGGCAGCCGCAGACGGCGAAATTTGGAGCGCCTGCTGCTTTTATGTGCCCGATGAAGCGCAAGCAAGGCTGATTGTCCTGACTTCGGCACGTTCCAAACACGGTAGCCTGATGCTGAAAAATCCGAACATCGCCGGAACCATCGCAGGCCAGCCGGAAAATATCGCTAAAATCAACGGCATACAGCTGACAGCCAGCGCGCAACTGCTGACCGACGAAACAGAGAAAAAAGCAGCGCTCGCCCTCTATTACAAAGCCCATCCGCTTGCCCGCGCGATGAAAAGCGATGTTTGGTCCTTGCGCTTGGAAAACGTGAAATTTACGGACAACAAACTGGTTTTCGCCCAAAAAACCCTTTGGCAGCGCGAAGCCCAAAACGCCTGAATCATGAAACTCATCGCGATTGATTTCAAAGTTGATGGGTTAAACCCAATGTCAAAAGTAAAGGTTTTCAGACGACCTCTTCGTACAAAAGGTCATCTGAAAACAAAAATCCTGAATCCGACCAACGGATTTCAGGATTTTTTATTTGGGCGACTTGCACACAAAAAAAGCAGTACGCCAAACCATACCGCCTTTCTCTATTTTGAAATTGGAAATCTCAATATCTCGCCATCGCCCCATCCACCTGCAAAGCCCAAGCGTCAATCCCGCCTTGCAGGTTAAACAGATTTTCAAAACCCGCGTCCGCCAGATACATCGCCGTATGCAGGCTGCGGATACCGTGGTGGCAGTAAACGACAATCGGCAAATCGTCGTCGGGCAGCTCGTTTTGGCGCAGCGGAATCAGGTTCATCGGGATATGGATGGCATCGGGCAGAGCGCAGACGGCGGTTTCCTCGTCGGTGCGCACGTCCAGCAGATGGAACGCGCGGCCTTCTTGCCGCCATTGCTGCAGTTGCAGCGGAGTGAGTTGTGGAATTGTCATGATGTTGTGTGTGTGAAATGATGGAAACGATGAAAGGTCGTCTGAAAACGTTTCGCCATGTCCGGCTGGTTTTCAGACGACCTTTGATTTCAAAAAAGTTTAAAAATCGAAATCGCCGAAAGGACGGTTTTCTTTGTCTTCCAAATGCGCGACCAGCGTGTCGAACAGGACTTTTTCTTCAAATTTGCCGCCCTTGCGCGTAATCAGCAGCGCGCGCTGTACCGGCTGACGGCCGACGATGACCACCATGCGGCCGCCGTCTTTCAACTGTTCTTTCAATACGTCAGGCACGCGGTCCACCGCGCCGCCGACGTAAACCGCATCAAACGGCGCACCCGCGGAAGGCTCGGTCAGCCCGTTGTTTTGCACATAATCGATATTGTTCAAAGCCAAGCCGTCCAACACTGCTTTGGCGCGGTTTTGCTGCTCGGCATCGAGGTCGTCTGAAACCACTTTGCCCGCCAGTTTCGCCAAAAGCGCGGTCGCATAGCCCGAACCCGTGCCGATTTCCAAAACCGTATCGGTTTGGGTCAGCTTCAAACCCTGCGCCAACCGCGCTACGATTTTCGGCTCGAGCATCTTATGTCCGTTGGCAAGCGGCAGCTCCATGTCGGCATACGCCAAACCCTGCAAAGACTCGTTCACGAAACGCTCGCGCGGAATCTCCTCCAAAGCGTCCAAAACGTCAAAATCCAATACATCCCACGGACGGATTTGCTGTTCGACCATGTTGAACCGCGCTTTTTCAAAATCCATTTTGTGCTCCGTTAAATAATTGTTTTAGCAATGGCAGACATTATAAAACCACACTCCCGCCGCGCCAACTTCAGCGCGCGCCGCCCGCCTGTTTTTCAGTCTCAAGCCGCCTGACGCGAAGCCTTAAACCGTTTCGCCAAAATCTTCGCCAGTTCCCCCAAATACAAAGCATCCGTCTCATCAAATTGCGCCAGATGTTCGCTGTCCACGTCCAACACACCGATACAGAGGTCGTCTGAAAACAGAGGAACCACAATTTCCGAGCGCGACAAAGACGAACAGGCAATATGGTCGGGATGCGCGTTCACATCCTTGACCACCAGCGTCTCGCCCTTCGCCCAAGCCTGACCGCACACCCCGCGTCCGAACGAAATCCGCGTACATGCCAAAGGCCCCTGAAATGGTGCCAAAACCAATTCGTCCGTGCGCGTATCGACCAAATAAAAACCCACCCAAAACCAGCCGAACGCTTCCTTCAAAACCGCCGCCGTGTTCGCCAAATTCGCCACCCAATCCGTCTCATCCGCCACCACAGACTCAATCTGCGGCAACACCTCCCGATAAAGCGCGGCCTTGTCCGAAGCTGAAAAATGAAGCGCGTGCATAGCCATGTCCTATATATGTGTATATCAAGCAGTTATTATAGAACAGGTCGTCTGAAACAGCATTTCAGACGACTCCAAGTAGCCATCCCGTATCTAAACATTCCGCCCGTTTCAAGTTGCGAACCCGTCGCATATCCACTAAACTTCACGTTACATCACGCTACACGCAGCGTACAGCCAAAGAAACACAACACGGAGCAAAAAAGATGCATCACCAAATCGGAATGTGGGATCAAAAATGGGTCATCGGCAACTGGAAAATGAACGGCCGACTCCAAAACAACAACGCACTCATGCACCGCTTCCGCATCATGCCCACCGCCGAACGCGTCCTCATCGGCCTTGCTGCCCCGACCGTTTACCTGTTGCAACTGCACAACGCCATGCAGATTGTCCTCAACAACCGCATCCTCACCTGCGCCCAAGACGTCAGCCGCTTCCCCAACAACGGTGCCTACACAGGCGAAGTTTCCGCAGAAATGCTCGCCGATATCGGCACAGACATCGTCCTCATCGGACACTCCGAACGAAGCCTCTATTTCGGCGAGAAAAACGAAATCCAACGCCGCAAAATGGAAAACGTCCTCAACGTAGGCCTCATTCCCCTATTGTGCGTCGGCGAAAGCCTCGAAGAGCGCGAAGCCGGCAAAGAACACGAAGTCATCGCCCACCAACTCTCCGTATTGCAAGGGCTGGACACCAAAAACATCGCCGTCGCCTACGAGCCGGTATGGGCAATCGGCACCGGAAAAGTCGCCACCGTAGAACAAATTGCCGACATGCACGCATTCATCTACAAAGAAATCTTGTCTTTGTGCGGAAGCGATGTTAAAATCCGCGTTCTTTACGGCGGAAGTGTGAAAGCAGACAATGCAGCCGACATCTTCGCAGTACCTCATGTAGACGGCGCATTGGTTGGCGGCGCGTCATTATCATATGACTCATTTACCGCCATCATCAACGCAGCACAAGCCTCGTAGAAAACATATGGAAGCCTTTAAAACCCTTATCTGGATTATTAATATTATTTCCGCTTTGTCAGTGGTTGTGTTAGTATTGCTGCAACACGGCAAAGGCGCAGACGCAGGCGCGACCTTCGGGTCAGGCAGCGGCAGCGCGCAGGGCGTATTCGGTTCCGCAGGCAATGCAAACTTCCTGAGCCGCGCAACCGCCATCGCAGCGACTTTCTTCTTCGCAACCTGCATGGCAATGGTTTATATCCATACTCATACAAACAAACACGGTTTGGACTTCAGCAACGTACAACAAACCAAGCAGGCACCTAAGCCCGCCACTCCTGCTGAAAACCAACCCGCACCTGCTGCACCCGCTCCTCAGCAGCAGAAATAACAGTTTTTCAAATGCCGACATGGTGAAATTGGTAGACACGCTATCTTGAGGGGGTAGTGGCCGTAGGCTGTGCGAGTTCAAATCTCGCTGTCGGCACCAACACAAAAAACCGCTTAGACTTCTAAGCGGTTTTTTTCTGTCTAAAATATTGATGGATAAGGTTTGATGAATCAATTGTTGATGAATAAAGTATTTATGACCAAGGTTTGGTAATAAAGCATTGAGCATTACGTTTTAAATCAGACAAGGCAACGAAGTCGCAGGCAGTACAGACGACCTGTCACTTTAGCCACCCAAAGAATCTCTCCTTTTACACTGAAGAAAAGTAATGCTGTCTTGGTCGAAACTTAACGCACCATAGCCCCAATTTAAAGCTCATTCGCCACCTCACCACCCTACTTTGCCGCGCAAAATCTTAATCCGCCCTATCGTCAAAATCGGCATTTTGCCTATCCGTGATATATCTTTACTTAATTTCAAGTAGCTTTGCGTAAATCAAATCCACTGTTTTCAAAAGAACAAATGACACTTTATTGATAATGAGTATCGTATTTTCATATATGGACGAGACAAGCCTTCTTTTCTCTGTTAAGGTAGGGCTTTCTGTCAGCCTATGCTGACCCCGATAGACTACATCCGGAGTAAATTGATGAAATCCAATCTGAAATTAATCGTTCCCGCCGTCCTTATCGCTACCGCGCTGTCTGCATGCGGCAGCTCCGGCTCTAAATCTAAACCGGAAACTGCTCCGACTCCTACTGCGCAACAATCTGCTCCCGCACCTGAAACGCCTAAAACCATGGAAGTCAATAATATTGAACGCACCAAGGAAGTGGCTTACAAATGCGGACCAAACGGTACTGATCCTTTGAATGTTATGTACGGCTTCCAAGGTGATGAGCCTGTGATTGCCCAAGTGAAATACCAAGGCCAGCTGACTCCGGGTCTTGCCCGCATCGTCGGCACCGGCAATGATGTCAATGGCTTCTGGGGTGAAGGCGTGGCATGGATTGCCAACCGTGCCAACTATGCCAACATCGACAAAGTGGACGGCAATATGCTGACTATCCGCCAACAAACTGTCGTCAACGGTCAAAACCAAGTCGTGGACAACATCATCACCAAGTCCTGCGTATTGGACCAAACCGCTACGGCCCAATTGAACAAAGCACCTGCCAAACCTGCTAAGGGCAAAGGCAAAGCGAAGAAATAAAGACGTTATATAAAGCGAAAGGTCGTCTGAAAACTTGAAATCGGGTTTTCAGACGACCTTTTTGCATCATCGGCTGTCTTTCTGCATGATTCGGTAAACGGACACTGCAACACCACAAACAGAGACCTTTGCAAAATTCCCCAAAATCCCC
>KV797031.1 GCA_001809325.1 Neisseria sp. HMSC077D05
GGGGGCCAGTTCAGTTTTCAGACGACCTTTTGTCTTGGTTCCTAATGTTATTTCTTCAATTCCGCCAAAATCTCGTCAACGGTTTTCTTCGCATCGCCGAAGCACATCACGCTGTTTTCGTTGAAGAACAGCGGGTTTTGTACGCCTGCGTAGCCGGTATTCATCGAGCGTTTGAAGATGACGACTTCTTTTGCCTTCCACACTTCCAATACGGGCATGCCGGCAATCGGGCTGTTCGGGTCGGTTTGGGCGGCGGGGTTGACGGTGTCGTTCGCGCCGATAACCAGCACTACGTCGGTTTCGGGGAAGTCGTCGTTGATTTCGTCCATTTCCAACACGATGTCGTAGGGTACTTTGGCTTCGGCGAGCAGTACGTTCATATGACCGGGCAGGCGACCGGCGACGGGGTGGATGCCGAAGCGTACTTCTGCGCCGTTTTTACGCAAAAGCTCGGTGATTTCGGCAACGGGATATTGCGCCTGCGCCACTGCCATGCCGTAGCCCGGGGTGATGATGACGCTGCCGGCATTACGCAGCATTTCGGCAACTTCGGCGGGTTTGGCTTCGCGGTATTCGCCGATTTCTTCACTGCCTGAGGCTGCGGCGGAGCCGTCGGTGCCGAAGCCGCCTGCGATGACGGAGATGAAGGAGCGGTTCATGGCTTTACACATGATGTAGGACAGAATCGCGCCACTGGAGCCGACGAGTGCGCCGGTTACGATGAGCAGGTCGTTGGAGAGCATGAAGCCTGCCGCTGCAGCTGCCCAGCCGGAGTAGGAGTTCAGCATGGACACGACCACGGGCATATCCGCGCCGCCGATGGAGGCGACCAAGTGCCAGCCGAATGCGAGGGCGATCAGGGTCATCAGGATCAGGATGAAGCCGCTGCCGTCAACGGATACGAACACCAGCATCAGGATAAAGGATAAAACCAATGCGGCGAGGTTGAGCTTGTGTTTGGCGGGCAGTTGTAGCGGCGCGCTGCTGATTTTGCCGTTGAGCTTGCCGAACGCGACCAGCGAGCCGGTAAAGGTTACGGCGCCGATGAAGATGCCCAAATAGACTTCGACCAGATGGATGGTGTGCATATCGTGCGAAATGTTGCTCGGCTCGATATAGCTGTTGAAACCGACCAAAACGGCTGCCAAGCCGACGAAGCTGTGCAGAAGTGCAATCAGTTCGGGCATTTCGGTCATTTCTACTTTTTTGGCTTTGTAGATGCCGACGGCTGCGCCGATGAGCATGGCGATGATGATCCAGCCCAGTCCGTGGGTGTTTTCGGAAAACACGGTAACGAACAAGGCGACCGCCATCCCGGCGACGCCGGAATAACAGCCCTGCTTGGCGGTTTCCTGCTTGGACAGCCCCGCCAGCGAGAAGATGAACAGTATCGCGGCTACGATGTACGCCGCTGTAACGAGTCCTGAAGACATGGTGATTCTCCAATTATTTGTGAAAGTAACTGTGTTTTTTAATCGGGTCGTCTGAAAACTGAATTTCGGGTTTTCAGACGACCCTAATACTTAGTGTTTTTCAAAGACGACTATGACAAATTCCCTCCGCACCAGATTGCCGCTTTTGCTGACCGCCCAATCGCGGTTTCGCTGTTCCCGAATACAGCGCAACGACAGGTTTTCCGACAGGGCGCGGATGTCGGCGGCATCGTAGAGCGCGAAGCTGTACGCGGCAAAAGGCAGTCTTGCCATAAAGTCTTTTTCGCAGAAATTCAGGCATAGCCGCCCGCCGGATTTAAGCACGCGGCTCAGTTCTGAAAGTACGCTTGGTGCGTCGTCCCAAAAATAGACGGTATTGACGGAAACGATTTTGTCGAAGCTTTCATCGGCAAAAGGCAGTGCACCGCCGTCGTACAGCCGGTAATCCGCCAGCCCTGCTTCGAGAAACGGAGCATTGAATGCCTGCGCCTGTGCGTGCATCAACGGGGAAATTTCCAAGCCTGTGTAATGCAGGTTTTCTGCCTGCGACAAAATGTAGCCGAGCAGCCCGCCGTTGCCGCAACCCGTTTCTAGGATGCGGTCTCCGTTTTGCAGTTGCACCGCTTCAAACGAACCGAGAATCTGTGTCAGGTTGCGCAGGTTCATCATCTGCCCGAACGCTGTTCCTGCTTCGTCATGTGGGCAGCGCAGTTGGGCGGCGGTTTGTTCGGGGGACAGGTTCATAGGGTTCTCCGACTATCGGGGCGGTTGATTCAACGTCGTCTGAAAATCCGGAATGAGGGTTTTCAGACGACCTCTGTATCGGGTTGCCTATTCGCCGCCGAATTGTGCCAAAAATTCTTCTTCGGTCAGCTTGGGCGTGTCGTTTGCCAGTTCGTAATACGGGGCTTTGGCGTCGATGTAAATCTGCTCTTCCAATTTGAAATCGGCGTTGTCGGCAAACAGTCCGGCGAAGACGAAATAGCTGTCGTTCGGCAGGAAATGGTAGAACAGGTGTGTACCGCAGTTTTTGCAGAACGCGCGTTCCGCCCATTCGGACGAATGGTAGCGGGAGATGTTTTCACCGCCGTCGATTTTCGGCGGCTTGGCGGCAATCAGCGAAAACGTCGCGCCGCTGCCCCAAATGCGGCACATTCCGCAATGGCAGGCGTGAACGTGTTTGTCGTGTTCCACTTCTAAAGATACGTCGCCGCACAGGCATTTTGCTTTCATGATCGAACTCCTAAATATCGGGGAATCGGGTTTCAGGTCGTCTGAAAAAATGTTTTAGCGAAATTCGTTGCGCTCGTTTTAGCGAAACTCGCTACGCTCGTTTTCAGACGATCCCGCTGTCAGACAGCGGCTACAAACAGCCCGATGGTGCAGACAAATCCGCCCGTCCACATTGCCGAACGCAGGCTTGGTTTGTCTTTCAGATAGCTGAAAATATAAGCGATGCGGAAGGCAATGAACGATATGGACAAAAGGTTGATGGTCGCTTGCGCGGCATTGCCTGTGGCGTGTGCCACCAAAACGGCGGCGGCAAACGGGGCAAACACTTCAAAACCGTTTTGCTGGGCGGCATTGGCACGCGCCGACAAGCCTTGCGTGCGGGCGAGGAAATCGCGCGGATTTCGGTTGTCCGACGGCTGAAAACCGCCCTGCGCTTTGGCGATGAAGGAACAAAACAGCGGCAGCAGCGATGCGATCAGGATGCACCAATAGGCTAAAGTCATGGTTTACCCTTTCCTAAACATGTTCAACATCCGACGCGTTACGAAGAAGCCGCCGAAGATGTTGATGCTGGCAATCAGGATGGCGATGAACGCAAGCAGGGTCACGAAACCGTTGCCCTGGCTGATTTGCAGCAGTGCGCCGACGACGATGATGCCAGAAATGGCGTTGGTTACGGACATCAGCGGGGTATGCAGCGAATGGCTGACGTTCCAAACGACGTAGTAGCCGATAACGCAGGCGAGGACGAACACGATAAAGTGGTTCAAGAATGCTGCGGGAGCAACCGCGCCGACCCACAGTACCAATACGGCGGCAATGACGGCGGGCGCGAGTTTTTTCCACAGGGGAACGGGTTTCGGCTCAGGCTTGGCGGCAGGCGCGGCTTTTTCAGACGACGTTTGCTGCGGCTGGGCGGAAACTTGAATCGGCGGAGGCGGGAAGGTGATTTCGCCGTCTCGGGTAACGGTCATGTTGCGGATAATCACGTCTTCGAAGTCCAGCGTGATTTCGCCGTCTTTGTTCGGGCTTAACAGCTTGGTCAGGTTGACCAAGTTGGTGGCGTAAAGCTGGGAAGACTGTCCGGCAAGGCGGTTTGCCATGTCGGTGTAGCCGATGATTTTTACGCCGTTGTCGGTTACGAACAATTCGCCCGGCTTGGTGAGTTCGCAGTTGCCGCCCGTCGCCGCCGCCAAATCGACGATGACGGAGCCGGATTTCATGCTTTCCACCATTTCTTTGGTAATCAGCTTGGGCGCGGGTTTGCCCGGAATGGCGGCGGTGGTGATGATGATGTCCACTTCTTTCGCCTGCTCGGCAAAGAGTTTCATCTCGGCGGCGATAAATTCGTCGCTCATCACTTTGGCGTAGCCGTCGCCGCTGCCGCCCGATTCTTGCGGGAAGTCGAGTTTCAGGAACTTACCGCCCATTGATTCGATTTGTTCCGCCACTTCCAAGCGGGTATCGAACGCGCGCACCACTGCTCCGAGCGAGTTTGCTGTACCGATCGCCGCCAAACCCGCCACACCAGCACCAATCACTAAAACCTGCGCGGGCGGCACTTTGCCGGCGGCAGTAATTTGACCGGTGAAGAAACGGCCGAAGGCGTTGGCGGCTTCAATTACCGCGCGGTAGCCGCTGATGTTTGCCATCGAAGACAAAGCGTCCAAAGCCTGCGCGCGGGAAATGCGGGGCACCATGTCCATCGCCAGCGCGTTGACTTTCTTGGTACGCAAGGCTTCGACCAAAGCCTCGTTTTGGCGCGGCCACAAGAAGCTGACAATGGTCTGCCCTTCTTTGAGCAGCGGCAGCTCGCCTTCGGACGGCGCGTTGACTTTGTAAAGCAAAGGGCATGCCCAAACCGTTGCTTTGTCAGCAACGGTCGCACCTGCCGCTTGGTAAGCCGCATCATCCAAACTTGCCGCCAAACCTGCGCCGCTTTCGACAACGGTTTCAAAGCCCAGTTTGCTCAACAGGGCAACGGTGGCAGGCGTACAGGCGACGCGGGTTTCGCCGGATAATGACTCGCGTGGGATACCGATTTTCATCTCTGAATCCTTTTTTGGGTTGTCTGTATATAAATGTTAATATATTTCGGATAATCCCCTTATAGCGAATTTTCAATGGACTGGCAATAGTTAAGCTGACAATTCGACATTTCATCCCTGTATTCCCTTACAAATACTGCCGTCTGCGTTTAAAATCATTTGCCGATTACAGGCTCTGACCGCCGTAACATTCTCCGTTGTTTCACTATATAATCCGCATTTTTTGAGCCACCGCCATGCCGCACGCCCTCGTCCTCCAATTTCCTTCCTCCGAAGCCCTGCCTTCCGCCCTCCTCTCCCGCCTGCCCGAGCCTGATTACGCCGATGAAAAGCGTATGCGTTTTATCGTTGAAGAAGGGTTTTCTTTCAACGAAGCAGACGCAGCGTTGCTGAATAGCCATCAAATCGACCACGCCGTGTTGCCCGATATGGCGTTCGGCGAACTCGGGCTGATTGTCAGCGATATGGATTCGACGCTGATTACCATTGAATGCGTCGATGAAATTGCGGCGGGTGTCGGCTTGAAAGACCGCGTGGCGGAAATTACCGAACGCTCGATGCGCGGCGAATTGGATTTCGAGCAGTCTTTGCGCAGCCGCGTCGCCCTGTTGGCGGGATTGAACGAACGGGTTTTAGCAGAGGTTTATGAAAACGTTTTGCGGCTCTCGCCCGGTGCGGAATTTTTGTTGGACGAATGTAAGGCGCACGGCGTGAAATTCATGCTGGTGTCGGGCGGATTCACGTTTTTCACCGAAAGGCTGCAACAACGCCTCGGCTTCGAATACCAACACGCCAATGTTTTGGAAATTGAAAACGGCAAGCTGACGGGTCGTCTGAAAGGCAGAATCATCGACGCGCAGGCAAAGGCGGATTTATTGCGCGAATACCGCGACCGCCTCGGATTGCAGCCGCATCAGGTTTTGGCGATGGGCGATGGGGCGAACGATATTCCGATGCTCAAAGAAGCAGGCGTAGGCGTGGCTTACCGCGCCAAACCGAAAGCGCAGGCAATCGCCGATGCCTGCATCAACTTCGGCGGACTGGAACGCGTCGGGGGTTGGTTTAAATAAACCGTCTGCATCGGTTGTCAGGAGTTTCCCAGTAAAGCAAAGGTCGTCTGAAAAATTTTCAGACGACCTTTTTGCTGTTTGAAATATCGCAATGACTGCGAACCGGAATACCAAAGAAACGCGGTAACAACACACCAAAACAGGTTTACACACCAATCCTGAACACAGCCCTTTTTATCCCCGCAGCAACCTTATTCCTTCTTCCTGCCAGATGGAAAAGCAGGCAATTAATCAATACAGTTATAGTCAATTAAAATCAAAATAGGACA
>KV797032.1:0-13134 GCA_001809325.1 Neisseria sp. HMSC077D05
TATGAGTGTCCAAGATTTGGGGGCCAGTTCAATCCCTTTCAGACGACCTTTGCCATGAATATCCGAAACAATTCCAAATATACCAAGCTTCGATTTACAACTTAAGATACCCACCCATCAGTTCCTGTTACTTTTTTGAACAGTATCCATGTTAGTATTATGACTTATTTGATTCAAATTGGATTGAGTTGCTGTAATGAGTAAACACATTCTTTTAGGGATAAGCAGTGGTATTGCGGCTTATAAATCATGTGAGTTGGTCCGATTACTAAAAAAACAAGGATATTCTGTAACGGTGGCAATGAGCCGTTCCGCTACTGAATTTGTTACCCCCCTTACGTTTCAAGCATTAAGCGGAAATCCTGTTCTAGTCGATACGCATGATGGCCACTCGACTAGAGGAATGAGTCATATTGATTTAACCCGAGAAGCGGATGTTTTTTTGATTGCTCCCGCTACTGCCAATACGGTTGCCAAGATTGCCAACGGTATTGCTGATAATCTGCTAACCAATTTGGCAGCAGCACGAAAATGCCCCATGGCAGTCGCTCCGGCGATGAATGTGGAGATGTGGAACAATCCTGCCAATCAAAGGAATATCCAACAACTGATTTCAGACGACATCATGGTTTTCCAGCCATCCTATGGCGAACAGGCTTGCGGTGAAATTGGAATAGGGAGAATGCTTGAAGCGGTTGAACTTGCTGATTTGATTCATGATTTATGGACACCGAAAATACTTGCCGGCAAAAAAATCTTAATCACTGCCGGTGCAACTCTGGAAATGATTGATCCTGTTCGAGGGATTACCAATATTTCCAGCGGCCAGATGGGCATTGCCCTAGCCCGCGCATGTAGAATGGCCGGCGCACAAGTCACGTTGATTTATGGACAGTTACAGACACCCCTGCCAACCGGTCTCTATCATATGGAACAGGCTATTAGCGCCCAAGAAATGTACGATGCTGTTCATAAATATATTGAAGATCAGGATGTTTTTATTTCCGTAGCCGCTGTGGCTGACTATAAAGTAAAAAACAGCAGCACGCACAAATTGAAAAAAGAAAATTCAAAAGATACCCCAACCCTTGAATTGGAAGCCAATCCTGATATTTTGGCATCTGTAGCAGCCTTACCCAAACCTCCTTTTTGTATTGGATTTGCAGCAGAAAGTGAAAAAGTTTTGGAATATGCTCGAGCAAAACGTTTACGCAAAGGCATTCCGATGCTGATTGCCAATGACGTTTCTCAGGCAATGGGAAAATCTACCAATCAGATTACTATTATTACGGATGACGAGGAACTATCTTTCCCCGAAAAAGAAAAATTACAGGTAGCAGAAGAAATCGCTCAATCTCTTGCTCGCCATCTGGACAAACTAAACCTGTAAGTAATCAGGTTAGTCTTCACTATCTTCTACAACAGCAAAGGTCGTCTGAAAATTTTCAGACGACCTTTGTGATATTTAATGCCCTGCTGATGAACTTCCATTGAACGGCGGCTTGGCAAACCAAATTATGGAAATCATGACGATGAACAAGATACTGCCAGCCAGGAAAATCTCATTCGATCCCATAATGAAGCCTTGCTGCGTAATGGCATCGGAAATATTTTTCAAAACCTGCTGTTCACTCAGCCCCCGATTCGTCATTTCATGAACTGTTTGAACAGTCAAACTCGAATATGGATTAATCTGTTCACTCAGTTGCGTATGATGCAAAGCTTCTCTCCGCTCCCACATGGTACTGACTATGGATACGCCCACCCCCCCCATAAAGACGCGCAAGAAATTAGACAGGCTACTTGCTGATGCAATTTGATCGGATTTAATATGGGACAATGTAATGCTGGTCAACGGAAGGAAAAACATGGACACACCCAAGCCTTGCCAGAATTGGGGCCAAACAACATTGCTCATATTCATTCCGGCATAAAAATCAGTGCGCCAATAGAAAGTAAAAGCAAACGTCAAGAAACTTGCGGTAACAAGAAGACGCATGTCAATGCGGTTGCCGAATCTACCTATAATCGGGGATAACAAGATAGGAAGAAAGCCCACCGGCGCAGCCGCCAAGCCCGCCCATGTTGCCGTATAACCAAGATTAGACTGCAACACCAACGGCAACAGCGTCAGCGTACCCATGTAAACCATAAAGCCCAACGAAGTCGCCAGTACGCCTATCGTAAAATTTCTGTTGCTAAACAAAGAAAAATCGACAATAGGGTATTTCTCGCCCAGTTCCCAAACCACAGAATACGTCAGACATACCAATGCGACGATACCTAACACAATAATCTCTCCAGAGGCAAACCAGTCCAACTCTTTGCCTCTGTCCAGCATCATTTGCAGCGCACCAACACCAACCACCATCAAGACCAAACCGATGTAATCTATCGGCGTCTTAACCACTTCCGTTTCCCTATCCCTCAATTGCTGCCACACAATAAATGCAGAGAGGATGCCGATAGGGATGTTGATGAAGAAAATCCAACCCCAATGCCAATTATCCGAAATCCAACCGCCGAGAATAGGACCTAAAACAGGCGCGACAACAACGGTCATTGCCCACAATGCCAAAGCCAATGTCCGTTTTTCAGGAGGATACGATGCCATTAACAAACTTTGCGACAGCGGAATCAACGGTCCGGCTACAAAGCCTTGTAACACCCTGAAGATCACCAAAGCCTGAAGATTGGGCGCAATGCCGCACAACCACGACAGCAAAACGAATCCCGCTACGGATGCGATAAACAGTTTTACTTCGCCAAGCCGTTTTGCCATAAACCCGGTTAGCGGTACTGAAATCGCATTCGCCACAGCAAATGATGTAATGACCCAGGTGCCTTGAGTAGTCGCCGCGCCTAAGTCCCCGGCAATTACCGGTACAGCAACGTTGGCAATCGTGGTGTCCAAGACTTCCATAAAAACAGCAAGGCTGAGCGCCAACGTAACCAGCACCAGCCTAACACCCTGCAATGGCGGATAATTCATATTTCTTCGCTATTATTCATTCAATATGTTGCACAATCATTGCGCTTAGATACACATCTCTTTTCAGACGACCTCTTTGATGACCGTTCATATCATCACAAGCTAAAAGCCAAGTGCCGCCTTGTATCTGTTGCGTCACAAATTTGCTTCCTCATGCACCTTGATATCGATTCGCTATCAAGTCACTACATTCAACAACTCAACACATAACAGGTCGTCTGAAAACACTTTTACTTAGCGTATTTCTCAAAAATCTTATCGATCAACGCATCGGCAGCAGCCCAATCTACGCCTTCTGTTTCCGGTGATGTTACATTTTTATCAGCAACAGCCGTCATGTTTTTTCCTGAGCCGGCACCTGAAATATCAACCTTTACTTTCATAGACAAACCAACACGAAGAGGATTAGCCTGCAACTCTTTTGCATCCAAACTGATACGGACTGGAACACGTTGTACAACCTTAATCCAGTTCCCCGTCGCATTTTGAGGCGGCAAAAGGGAGAATGCACTGCCCGTACCCGCAGACAAACCCATCACCCTGCCATGATAGACTACTTTATTCCCATATAAATCGGCAGTCATTTCAACAGGTTGCCCAATTTTCATTTGACGTAGTTGTGATTCTTTAAAGTTTGCATCCACCCAAAGGTTGCTCAAAGGAACCACAGCCATCATTGGTGAACCTTGAGCGATACGCTGCCCTACTTGAACATTCCGTTTGGCAATTTGTCCATTCATCGGGGCACGAATTTGGGTACGTTGCAGATTCAACCATGCATCTTTAATATGGCTGATGGCTGTTTGCACCGCAGGTTGTTGACGCAGAGGAATATTATTGCCCAAAACTGCTTGTGCAGAAGTTTCTTCCGCCTCTACTGCCTTCAATGCCGCCTGGGCTTGAACCACAGCAGCGCGGGCATGACTCAACTCCTCACCCGAAATTGCATCCGTTCCCGATAAAGCTTCGCGTCGACGCAAATCTGCCTGAGCCTTTGCCAATTCGGCTTTTCGCAACAGAACTTGCGCTTTTGCTTTCGAGTTAACCGCAGTTTGTTGTTTATTCTGACGAATTGCCTGAATCAATTCATTTTGAGCACGCTCGTAAGCCAGCTGAAAATCGCTGTCATCTAACGCAACTAAGACATCCCCTTTTTTGACCACATCAGTATCGTCATACATCACCTTCCTTACCGTACCGGTGACCTGAGGGGTAATTTGCACCAGATGACCCGCAACATAGGCATCTTCCGTCTCTTCCTCGTATTGCCAGAATAAGAAATACGCAAGAGCCACACCGACTGCAATCAAAATAAAAAGCAGTGTGATAACTGCTAAATTACGTCCGCGCTTACGCCCCACCCTTGAACTTTTTGTCCCTAAATTGCGTAATTGTTCATTATTTTCCAGATTCGCATCCATGATTTCATTTTAACCCGAGTAATTACAGACTATTTTCCTTATTTGCCCCATCCCACTAATATCTCTTTGATTTTAATAGAATAGACAATACTGAAAATACATGCAGAGGTGCATTTTATAGCCGCATCGTTACTCAATCAAGTAACAATCATATTTAAAAACCATTTGGATATCCCCTTTTACCATTAGGCGCAAGCAATCATTTCAAAGCCATCCAAGCAATACCGATTCCTGACAATCAAAAAGCAATTGGCGATATTCTGAACACATACATTTAAACATTAAATGCATATTCAAAATATCGCCAACTGACTTAATTAAAAGGAAAGAGGTCGTCTGAAAAGCCTCCTATTGCGTTTTAAACCCACCGCCCAACTGGGCATTCAGATTACTCCACGCAATCAACCGTTCAGATTGATACTGCACCAATTGCATTTTTACCTGCAACATATCATCTTGTTTTTGCAATGCGTTAAGACCGTTATCCAATCCTGCCCTCACTCTACCCTGAGCATTTTTAACCGACTTCTCGGATATTTTCAGCATTTTATCCCAAGTAGACTGTTTACTTTGTAGGCTTTGGTAATCTACAACAGCATCCGCAGCAGAACGCATCGCATTTAAAACCGTTTGATCGTACACGACCACCTGCTCATTATATTCTGCGCGTTTACCTGCCAATTTTGACTGCAATGCACCAGAAGTGAAAATAGGAAGATTGATAGCCGGAACAATACCCAGCATGCCTGATGTTTTACCTCTGACCACATTGAACGCATCGATATGTCCAAGACCTGCCAAGGCTTTTAACTCAATATTGGGATAAAACTCTGCCTCAGTAGATTTAACTGTATGCAGCTTAGATTCCAATAATGATTTTTGTGCCGCGATATCCGGTCGAGCTGCTAACAAATCAGCATGGATTTTATTCACAGGTACAACAGGAACCACACCCATTCGACTGGGTTCTTGTCCGGAAAGCGCTCCCGGCACGTTACCGCTTAATACCGCCAAAGCATGTCGAACTTTGGCAATCTGTTGTTCCAATGACGTTTTTTCCAACTGAAGTTGCTGAGTCGCCAATTCAATTGGATACAATGATTGCGCAGGCATCAGGTTTGCATGGATTCTGCGTGAGACCAATTGCTGCATTTTCTCTGACAGATCGATACGTTCCTGCACAAGAGCTTGTCGCTCGCTCAAAGCCTGCCAAATAAAATATTGCTTGGCTACCGCGTTCGCCAGCTCAATCCGTGCCTGATGGGCTTCATACAGAATTGCCTGACGGCGTCCCAAAACCGCTGCAATCTGCTCACGGTTTTTTCCCCAAAAATCGAATGTCCAACTTCCCTGTACTGCCGCGTTTGCCAACAATAATGTATGGTCGGTATCGATACGGGAAGATGCGGGCTTGGGTGCGACATACATCCCAACCCCGCGCGCGGACATACCGATTTGCGTTTTGCCGGCGGCTTCGGTTATTCCCAGCTGCGCTTGTGCTTGCTCGAAACGCGCCTTGGCAATACGCAAATCCGTTGATGTCTGGATAGCTTGTGCAACCAGTTGATTCAGTTTGTTATCTTTTAATTGCAACCACCATCCGTCTTGAATGAGGGATGCCGATTTACCATCGGACAAAGAATACACCGTTGGTTCTTCCAACGGTGCTTGTTTACCAAACTGCGCACAAGCTGCAAGTACAGATACTGCGATAATGCAGATGCCCCGTTTGGCAATATTTGATTTCATGGCAGACTCCATTTTTTTACTTTTATCCCTGCCACAATTCTTACTGTATCAGATCAACTGTCCAAACGGTTCAACAGCTTGCCCAACAGATTTTGCAACTGGGTATAATCCTCATTGGTAAAATCTTCCCAAGCTTCCCCGCTCTTACTGGAAATCTGCGGCCATACTTGTTGGATAAAAGACTCACCTTCCTGTGTCAATTTTAACACAATCTGGCGGCGGTCTTGCTGATTGATATGACGACCTACCCATCCCCGTTCTACCATCTCATCGGAAAGACGGGTTGCACTGGTACGCGTCAAATCCATCAAGTCGCTCAAACGCGAAGGAAGGATTTCGCTTTTAGGGCTGACATAAACTGCCATCAAAGCAAACCACAAATTTTCATTGATACCGAAAGTTTTCAAATTCTCATTGAGATGACTGCTTAAACGCTCGGTTGTTACCCGTAACAGACGTCCTGTTCTTACCTGTTGTTCTGAAAATTCAGGCAAACGGTCGGAAAGTTGGCGCAGCGCGTTGACCAAGTCGGTTTGTGAAAAACTCATTATAAATATCCTCTTCTTAAATTTATTGGCTGTTTATGCTGCAAATCAGAATAAAATGACAATCTCATTTGCTTCAAAATACCAAATACTTATTCAATGCCGCTATACTAATTCAACTGATTATTTTCCGAATGAAAATCTGACAATCGGTCCAAGAAGATAACAAGTGGCGTTTTTTATGCATAAGTCATCTAATTTGTATGTAATTCCGAACTCTTACTCTACAAAATCAGTATTCAGAAAGGATAGATTTGTGGTTACCGACAACTTAATTTATTGTTTATATTGAAAACCCCATAATTTATTAGAGAGATGGCGCTTCTCCTTAGTTCTATAACTCAAAACATGACTTTTGAGATACTACTGAAAACACTTCAAAAAAATTTTAACTTTTACGATTAATGCGAAAAAATTAACTAGAAAAATCATAAATTTAAAAATCAGTTTAAATTCAATCCGCATTGCTTTGCAAAGGCATTACCGCCACATCAAAACATCCGCACACACCTATCATTTTTTCGCATTTCCAGCCCAGCGTTCAACCGCTAAATAATTATCAAAAAAATCACAAACATAGTTCCCTTTATATTACAATCCGCCTTTCGTGGTTCGAAAACCTCCCACATTAAAAAACTAAGGAAACCCTCATGTCCCGCAACACTGAAGAGCTGCAAGGCATCTCGCTTTTGGGCAATCAAAAAACCCAATATCCGACCGGCTACGCTCCCGAAATTCTCGAAGCATTCGACAACAAACATCCCGACAACGACTATTTCGTCAAATTCGTCTGCCCCGAATTCACCAGCCTCTGCCCCATGACCGGGCAGCCCGACTTCGCTACCATCTACATCCGCTACATCCCGCACATCAAAATGGTGGAAAGCAAGTCCCTGAAACTCTACCTCTTCAGCTTCCGCAACCACGGCGATTTTCATGAAGACTGCGTCAACATCATCATGAAAGACCTGATCGCACTGATGGATCCGAAATACATCGAAGTTTTCGGCGAATTCACACCGCGCGGCGGCATCGCCATTCATCCTTTTGCCAATTACGGCAAAGCAGGCACCGAGTTCGAAGCATTGGCACGCAAACGCCTGTTCGAACACGACAGCCAATAATCCATCCCCTTTTTACACATTTTCAGACGACCTTTTTCACAAGAAGGTCGTCTGAAAGCCTTTCCGAAAGATTTCCATGTACGAATTTACAACAGCGCAACAACAGAAAGCACTCTTCTGGCTGGTGCTTTTCCACATCCTCATCATTGCCGCCAGCAACTATCTGGTGCAGTTTCCCTTCCAAATTTTCGGCATCCACACCACTTGGGGCGCGTTTTCCTTCCCCTTCATCTTCCTTGCCACCGACCTGACCGTCCGCATTTTCGGTTCGCACTTGGCACGACGGATTATCTTTTGGGTCATGTTCCCCGCCCTTTTGCTTTCCTACATCTTTTCCGTTTTGTTCCACGACGGCAGTTGGACAGGCTTAGGCGCGCTGTCCGAATTCAACACCTTTGTCGGACGCATCGCCTTAGCCAGCTTTGCCGCTTACGCACTCGGACAAATCCTTGATATTTTTGTGTTCAACAAATTACGTCGTCTGAAAGCGTGGTGGATTGCCCCGACCGCATCAACTGTCATCGGCAACGCCCTGGATACGTTGGTATTTTTCGCCATTGCCTTCTACGCAAGCAGCGATGAGTTTATGGCGGCAAACTGGCAGGGCATCGCTTTTGTCGATTACCTGTTCAAACTCACCATCTGCACCCTCTTCTTCCTGCCAGCCTACGGCGTGATTTTGAATATCTTGACGAAGAAGCTGACGACACTGCACTCCCAACATCCTCAAAAACAGATGCTGCCGGCACAAGAATCTTGATGCAGTCCGACAGAACGATTTACGATTCCCGTTCATAGAAAATACAAAGAGGTCGTCTGAAAATTTCAGACGACCTCTTTGTATTTTCTGGCCTCGCCAACAGGAATCGAACCTGTATTTTACGCTTAGGAGGCATACGTTCTATCCGTTGAACTATGGCGAGCGTGTTAAACTTTTCCTGCAATAAACGATAATAATCCCGCGGCAATCAGCGGACCGACCGGAATGCCGCCCATAAATGCTACACCGATAACCGTACCAATCAAAAGACCTGTTACCAAAACAGGCTGTTCGCTCATCAGCGGTACGCCGCGCCCTGCCAGCCAGGCGACAAGGATGCCGATTAATACGGCGGCAATCATTTTGAAATTAACAAACTCCGACAGCGGCGGAATTTGAACCTTCCCTGAAACCAGCGGACTTAAGACCCGATTGTCAGCAAAATAATCCCAAAATGCAAGCCGTGTTTTTCCATGAAAGGAATATATTGCGACAAAGCAGTCTGTTGCATTAAAAGCAAAACTGCTGCGGAAATCGTAATCGAGTTGTTGTTGCTGACGACGCCGAGAAAAATCAGCGTCACCAAAAACATCGGGACGAAATTGAAATTCATCGGATTTAAGAAACCCGTGCCAATGATTCCTCGGCCAACTGGATCATCGCCTGCTTGACTTCGCTATCGGGCAATACTGCCAAAGAAGCCACGGCTTGCTCAACGGCTTTTCGTGCTTCAGAAATCGAATAAGTCAGCGCGTCGGAATGGACAACATAATCATGGATTTTTTGGAAACTGCTGCGATCCGCATTTTCCAAAGCGTGGCGCACATCGTCCGCCACTTGTTTCGAGCCGTTGCGCATCAGATAAATCAGCGGCAAAGTCGGCTTGCCTTCTGCCAAATCGTCGCCGACGTTTTTACCGATTTCTTCGGTTTCGCCCGAATAATCCAAAACATCATCAATAATTTGGAACGCCGTACCGACATACATGCCGTAATCTTTCAGCGCCTGCTCATGCTCAGGAGAGGCACTACCTAAAATCGCACCGACCTGTGCTGCCGCTTCAAACAATTTGGCTGTTTTATATTGAATCACTTGAACATATTGTGCTTCGGTGATGTCGGTATTGCCGATGTTCATCAGCTGCATGACCTCACCTTCGGCAATAATATTGGTTGCATCCGCCATGACTTCCAAAATGCGCATACTGCCGGAATCAACCATCAACTGGAAAGCGCGCGTATATAAAAAGTCGCCGACCAACACTGCCGCCGCGTTGCCGAACAGATTATTCGCCGTTTCGCGTCCGCGGCGCAAATCGCTTTCATCAACCACATCGTCGTGCAACAGGGTCGAAGTGTGGATAAATTCCACCATCGCCGCCAAAGCATACAGCTTATCTCCATCATAACCGACCGACTTACCTGCCAAAATCGTCATAATCGGACGCAGACGCTTACCGCCGGCACTGATAATATAAGTACCGATTTGCGAAATCAGCGCGACATCAGACTGAACCGCTTGGTTGATCACCTCATTGACCCGTGAAAGGTCTTCAGGCAAATGGCGTTGGAAATAAGGCAGGTTTTCGAGCATAACACATTCTCAGTCGGCAAAATGAAGCAGGCTTGCCGTATAAATAATGGGTTGGGTATAAGGCGGAAATAATATTGCCGCATAAAAAATATCGGCAATCCAACGCGCGATTATAGCAGCAAAGCCCGTTTGACACATCTTTCAGACGACCCTGACCCCAAAAACGAAATAAACTTTGACAAAACAGGCAAATAGCAATAGAATCTCGTGTTTCGCACAATGGTGTGCGGGATATTAACCATAATTCTCATGGAGTTGAGTATGTACGCGGTCGTAAAAACCGGCGGCAAACAATATAAAGTTGCCGTTGGCGAAAAATTGAAAGTAGAACAGATACCAGCCGAACTCGACAGCCAAATCGAACTGACCGAAGTTTTGATGATTGCTGACGGCGAATCTGTAAAAGTTGGCGCTCCTTTTATCGAAAGCGCAAAAGTAACAGCTAAAGTAGTAGCCCATGGTCGCAGCGAGAAAGTACGCATTTTCAAAATGCGCCGCCGTAAACACTACCAAAAACGCCAAGGCCATCGCCAAAATTTCACTCAAATCGAAATCGTGGCAATCGCCTAATTTTTGAAACTTAGGAGTATTACAAATGGCAAGTAAAAAAGCAGGCGGTAGCACCCGCAACGGTCGCGATTCAGAAGCCAAACGCTTGGGCGTAAAAGCCTACGGCAACGAGCTGATTCCGGCAGGTTCCATCATCGTTCGCCAACGCGGTACCAAATTCCACGCCGGCGACAACGTAGGCATGGGCAAAGACCACACTTTGTTCGCCAAAGTTGACGGTTATGTTGAATTCAAAACCAAAGGCGCGCTGAACCGTAAAACGGTCAGCATCCGTCCTTACACCGGTTCTGAAGAATAATCTGAGTTTATCGTGATATTGAGAAAGCCGTATTTCTTAGGGAATACGGCTTTTTTGTTTGTATGGATTGGCAATGATTTTGCCATCGCCGATTCAATCTTAAACAGCGCAAACAACAAAGCAACACACGATACAACAGACACGATAGGAAACTACACTGTACTGCTTAAAAGCCAAGCTATAGTGGATTAACTTTAAACCAGTACGGCGTTGCCTCGCCTTGTCCTGATTTAAAGTTAATCCACTATACCACAAAATTTCAGACGACCCCTTCGCCCTCATGATAATCTTATCCTTCCCATACTATGGCGTAAGAAAAAAGCAAACCCATATAGCCGCTACTTATTGTTTTTAAAACATGGCATGATACGCAACACATTGCCGCCATTGACTTACATTAAGCGCAGCGTAAAAAATCATTCACGATATAAATACTTGAATTACTCAATCGATACTTTTGCTATAATCAATTACTCAATGCAGATTACCCTTATCTCATTCAAACACAGTAAACTTAAGGTCGTCTGAAATTATCCGTCCCCCTTTAACAAAAAGGATGCCTCATGAGCTTACACAGCGATATTCTTGTCGTCGGCGCAGGACCTGCCGGGTTGAGTTTTGCCGCAGAACTGGCCGGCAGCGGTTTGAAAATCACCCTGATTGAAAAAAGCCCTTTAGAAATTTTACAAAACCCTCCTTATGACGGGCGTGAAATCGCATTGACCCACCTGTCCCGTGAAATTATGCAACGCTTGGGCATGTGGGATTTGATTCCGAAAGACGAAATTTACCCCTTACGCGATGCAAAGGTCTTGAACGGGCAGTCCGATTACCAACTCCACTTCCCGCAACCGACCCAAGCACGCGGCGAACCTGCCGACTGCTTAGGCTATCTGATTTCAAACCACAATATCCGCAAAGCTGCTTATGAAGTCGTATCCAAACTGGAAAACGTTACCATTCTGACCGGTACAGGCGTCAAAGAAGTCAAAACCTCCGAAGACGAAGCCCAAGTCATCTTGGAAAACGGCGAAGTTTTGAGCGGCAGCCTACTCTTGGCAGCAGACAGCCGCTTTTCCCAAACCCGCCGACAACTGGGCATTTCCTCCGATATGCACGATTACAGCCGCACCATGTTTGTCTGCCGCATGAAGCATACCCTGTCCAACCAGCATACCGCTTACGAATGTTTCCACTACGGCCGCACCATCGCCCTGCTGCCCTTGGAAGAACATCTGACCAACACAGTCATTACCGTCGATAGCGACAAGGCAGACACCATCAAAAAAATGTCTCCCGAAGAATTGGCAGCCAGCGTCAAAGAGCAGCTCAAAGGCCGTTTGGGCGATATGGAATTGGTCAGCACCATTCACAACTACCCCTTGGTCGGCATGATTGCCCAACGCTTTTATGGCAAACGCAGCGCCCTAATCGGCGATGCCGCAGTAGGTATGCACCCTGTTACCGCACACGGTTTCAACTTGGGCTTATCCAGCGCAGACCTCTTAGCAAAACTGATTCTCGAAGCAGAACAACGCGGTCAAGACATCGGTGCCGCCAGCCTGCTGGAAAAATACAGCACCAAGCATATGCTCCACGCCCAGCCGATTTACCACGGCACCAATATGCTGCTCAAACTCTTTACCAATGAAACCGCGCCCGCCAAAATCCTGCGCGGCTTGGTATTGCGCGCCAGCAACAACTTCCCGCCGCTGAAAAAACTGATTACCAAACAACTGACCGGCTAATCCGTTTAAACACATCAAAAGGTCGTCTGAAATGCTTTTCAGACGACCTTTTGACTATCCAATCAAATAAGTGGATTAAATTTAAATCAGGACAAGGTGACGAAGCCGCAGACAGTACAGATAGTACGGAACCGATTCACTTGGTGCTTCAGCACCTTAGAGAATCGTTCTCTTTGAGCCAAGGCGAGGTAACGCCGTCTGGTTTAAAGTTAATCCACTATAACAAACTTCCCATGCCGTAAAACACACACGCTCATACGCCTGAATTCTGCTGTTTCAGACGACCTCCAAGATTGCTATGATATAGTGGCTTAACTTTAAACCGGTACGGCGT
>KV797032.1:13234-16350 GCA_001809325.1 Neisseria sp. HMSC077D05
CGCCTTGTCCTGATTTAAAGTTAATCCACTATCCCATTCCCCTCATCCTTCCAAACGGAATCCAAAATGTCCGACAACCGCCTCGACACCGCCCGCCGCCATTCCCTGTTCCTCGCCCGCCAGCTCGACAACGGCAAACTCAAGTCCGAAATTTTCCTGCCCATGCTGGACAAGGTGTTGACCGAAGCGGATTTTCAAGCCTTTGCCGACTGGGACAAAATCCGCGCGGAAGAAAACGAGGAAGAATTGGCGCGGCAGTTGCGCGAGTTGCGCCGTTATGTGGTGTCGCAGATTATCGTGCGCGATGTAAACCGTATCAGCGATTTGCACGAAGTTACCCGCACGATTACGCTGTTTGCCGATTTTGCCGTCAATACCGCGCTGGATTTCGCCTACGCCTATTATCGGGACATGTACGGCACGCCGATCGGGCGTTATACCAAATCGCCACAGCATTTGAGCGTGGTGGCGATGGGCAAGGCGGGCGGCTATGAGTTGAACGTGTCTTCCGACATCGATTTGATTTTCGTCTATCCCGAATCGGGCGACACCGACGGCAGGCGCGAACGGGGCAATCAGGAGTTTTTCACCAAAGTCGGGCAGAAACTGATTGCGCTGCTGAACGACATTACCGCCGACGGGCAGGTGTTCCGCGTCGATATGCGGCTGCGGCCGGACGGCGATTCGGGCGCGCTGGTATTGAGCGAAACCGCGCTGGAGCAATACCTGATTACGCAGGGGCGCGAATGGGAACGCTATGCGTGGTGCAAAGGCCGCGTAGTTACACCGTATCCGAACGACATCAAATCGCTGGTGCGCCCTTTTGTGTTCCGCAAATATCTTGATTACAGCGCGTATGAGGCGATGCGCAACCTACACCGCCAAATCCGCAGCGAAGTCAGTAAAAAAGGCATGGCGGACAACATCAAACTCGGCGCGGGCGGCATCCGCGAAGTCGAATTTATCGCCCAGATTTTCCAGATGATACGCGGCGGGCAAATGCGCGCGCTGCAACTGAAAGGCACGCAGGAAACGCTGAAGAAACTTGCCGAGCTGGGCATCATGCCGTCTGAAAACGTCGAAACCCTGCTCGCCGCCTACCGCTTCCTGCGCGACGTCGAACACCGCCTGCAATACTGGGACGACCAGCAAACCCAAACCCTGCCTACCTCGCCAGAACAGCAGCAACTGCTCGCCGAAAGCATGGGTTTCGACAGCTACGCCGCCTTTTCAGACGACCTCAACGCCCACCGCGCCAAGGTCAATCAGTTGTTCAACGAAATTTTGAGCGAACCCGAAGAGCAAACGCAAGCCAACAGCGAATGGCAATGGGCATGGCAGGACAAACCCGACGAAGAAGAGCGGCAAGGCCGTCTGAAAGAACACGGGTTCGATGCCGAAACCATCGCCGCAAGGCTCGACCAAATCCGGCACGGTCATAAATACCGCCACCTTTCCGCACACGCCCAGCCGCGTTTCGACGCCATTGTGCCGCTGTTCGTACAGGCGGCGGCAGAGCAAAACAATCCGACCGATACGCTGATGCGGCTGTTCGACTTCCTCGAAAACATCAGCCGCCGTTCCGCCTATCTCGCCTTCCTCAACGAACATCCGCAGACCTTGGCGCAACTGGCGCAGATCATGAGCCAAAGCTCATGGGTGGCGGAGTATCTGAGCAAATATCCGATTCTACTGGACGAACTCATCAGCGCGCAGCTTTTGGATACCGCGTTCGACTGGCAAGCCCTCGCCTCCGCCCTTTCAGACGACCTCAAAGCCTGCGGCGGCGACACCGAAGCGCAAATGGACACCCTACGCCGCTTCCAGCACGCCCAAGTCTTCCGCCTCGCCGTCCAAGACCTCGCCGGACTGTGGACGGTAGAATCCCTCTCCGACCAACTCTCCGCCCTCGCCGACACCATCCTCGCCGCCGCCCTGCCGTGCGCATGGGCGGACATGCCCAAAAAACACCGCGACACCCCGCAATTCGCCGTCGTCGGCTACGGCAAACTCGGCGGCAAAGAACTCGGCTACGCCTCCGACCTCGACCTCGTCTATCTCTACGACGATCCCCATCCCGACGCAGGCGACGTATACAGCCGTCTCGCCCGCCGCCTGACCAACTGGCTTTCCGCCGCCACCGGCGCAGGCAGCCTCTACGAAACCGACCTGCGCCTGCGCCCCAACGGCGACGCCGGCTTCCTCGCCCACAGCATCGCCGCCTTCGAAAAATACCAGCGCGAAAACGCCTGGACGTGGGAACACCAGTCCCTCACCCGCGCCCGCTTCATCTGCGGCACACCCGAAATTCAGACGGCCTTCGACCGCATCCGCACCGAAATCCTCACCGCCAAGCGCGACCAAACCGCCTTGGCAGGCGAAATCATCGAAATGCGCGAAAAAATGTTCCCCACCCATCCGCCGGTTGACAGCAACGTCAAATACGCACGCGGCGGCGTGGTCGACGTCGAATTTATCGTCCAATACCTCATCCTTGCCCATGCCCGCCGATATCCGCAACTCCTCGACAACTACGGCAACATCGCCCTCTTGAATATCGCCGCCGACTGCGGCCTCATCGACAAAACCCTCGCCGAACAAAGCCGCACCGCCTACCGCTTCTACCGCCAGCAGCAGCACAACACCAAACTGCGCGACGCGGAAAAAACCGAAGTAACCGACGAATTACTGGCACATTACGGCAATGTCAGGAAATTGTGGCGGGAAGTTTTTGGGGAGGAGGCGAAGCTTGGATAAAGCGGATGTTACGAAGGGGATTAAGTCATTAGTCGCATAGCGTGGGTTCCACCTACGAATTACTGCAAATCCGTAGCGTGGGCTTCGCCCACGAACCAAACCCAAAATTTCAGACGACCTCTTTTACCCGCCATTATCGTGGGCAAAGCCCACGCTATCGTCTACGCCATCAAAGCAAAAGGTCGTCGGAAAACGGGAACAGCAAATTTTGCCGAAACCTCCGCCGTCATTCCCGCGTAGGCGGGAATCCAGATGTAGGTCGGATACTTGTATCCGACAAAAAACATTTGACGCGTCTATCGTTTCCGAAAAACCGCTGTTGGAAATGTCGGATTCGAGAATCCGACCTTGTATATCGG
>KV797033.1 GCA_001809325.1 Neisseria sp. HMSC077D05
TCGCCGTCTTCGGTTGTCCAATCGCGGACTTGCGCCAGCGGTTCGTAGGACTCTTGGTCGGCGTAAATATAGGTATACCTGCCGTCCGGGTGGGCTTCCTGCAAGAGGCGACTACCGTCCCAAACGAAGCGGGTTTGGTTTTCGAGGTCGTTCCCGCTTAAATCATGCGGGAATGACGTTTCTGAAACTTCCTGACTGGTTTTCAGACGACCTTTGCCTATCCTTCTGCCCAAGGCATCGTAGCTGTACGCCCAAGTTTCTTTGCTGCCGTCTTTTTTAAAGATTTCGGCTTTAACCAGTTGGTCATGCAGGTCGTAGAAATAGTTCTGCACTTCGCCGTCTGCCAGTTCGCGGTGGATCAGGTTGCCGAGCTCGTCGTAGTAATAGGTCGTGCCGTTGTAGGTTTTCAGGCGGTTGTCGGTGACGGCATTGAGGCCGTCTGAAAGTATATTGTGCGCAGGATCGAAGGCGAACAGTTCGTTGCCCGCTTTGGTGATTCGACCCAGTTTATCGTACTCGAAATCCGTCGTTCCCGTCCGCTGGTCGGTACTGTGGGTCAGGTTGCCGGTGCGGTCGTAGCCGTAGCTGCGTTTGACGGCGGTTTGGCCATAGCTCGCCGCCACTTTGGTTTTGCCTTTGCCGCCTTCGGTCAGGTCGTTGAGGGTGGCGATTTGTTTTTTCAGACGACCTAGGGGGTCGAGTTCGTAACGGCTGGCGAGCTTACCTTGTGTGCGGAAGATTTCGCGGTGCAGCTTGTC
>KV797034.1 GCA_001809325.1 Neisseria sp. HMSC077D05
GCCGAAGAAGATCCCTACGGTCTGGATGACGCCTATTTTGATCCTTACGAACAAATCTTCTTTTCACAGATTTCAGACGACCTCTACCAAATCGCCTCTCCCGATGGCGGCGCACGGCTGCTGTTTGCCGAAGTCGATTCCGGCTGCGGCATTTTCCAACTGGTCGCACAACTCGACCGCAACGGCCGCCATATCCGCCTCTGCTACGACGACAACGGGCTGCCGCACAGCATTTACGACGGCAGCGGCCGACACTTCCAACCCGCATTCTCCTCCATCCGTCTGCACGACAATGATCCCGACTTCGACCCGGCCGGAGAACGGGACGTCTTCGTTTCCGAAGACGAACGTTTCTACGTCAAC
>KV797035.1 GCA_001809325.1 Neisseria sp. HMSC077D05
GCCCGACGGGGTGAAAAATACAGTTGCTACGCTTGCTTGCTACGAATATTACCGTAATTGCTTAATAAGATATTTATAAACTCCTCTCCAACCTCTCTTATTAATACCTTCTCCATAGACTTAAATCTTTCAATGTCCACAAACCAATCTCTATTCATCATATGGAATAATCTTATAGATTCTTTTTTTGAGCTTTGAAATGCAAAAACGCCCCAATTAATAGGTATATCCTGAACCGCAACCCAATTTAAATCAGTATCTGCCATGATAATTCCATTATCATCATTAATGTCCACATAACCTATTATTCTTTTTATATATTTCAATAAATCATCATGCTTAAGAATCCAGTTATCTACAATAATATTAAAATCATAATCAAAAACATTAACTTGCTTATTAAAGCCACCTAAATCTAACAAGTCAGAAAAATATTCAAGAAACTCTGGCTCCATTCCAAGCCCAAAATCAAAGAACAAAAAAGTATCATAGTTTGATGTTAAAAAATTGTTAGGTAAACAAAAATGCTGTCCAATAAAAATATCATTTATTTTTTTCATAAACATTTCCTTTGTAATTATTTTGTAAATCTAATTTTAATTCGCCGTCTTGATCCATTGCGGAAAGCCATTGCTGATAGCCGACCAATTTCCATCCATACTTCCTCCAGTATTGTTTGGATAAAAATGATAGAAAAGGTCGTCTGAAAATTGATTTTATATGACCTGGCATTTTTTGGGTCTCGATCCAACCTACGCTTGCTGAAAACACCGTTCGGCGGTTTCAGACGACCTTTTTACACTTCATATTTTTACACTTTATAAATAATTTGGAGTAAGAAGCCGCGTGCGTGCCTTGGGACACGCACTCTACATATAGGTTATGGTTTGCTAGGGGGGCACTCAAGGTTTGTTATTCATACCAAATACCATTTCCATCACTTCCATAGTCAGGATTGAGAAGCAAGAAATTAACAATATCCGATATTAGTAATGGAGAGGATAAGTCATCATATTTTTTTATTATATGTGATGCTTTTCCATTGGAATAATCACAAATAACTCCTCCCTTTTTTACGATGTTAACCATTACATCCTTTAATATTTCAATAATCTCGCAATTTGATAATTCAGGAAAATCATCTTGTATGCCGGCCTTGGTTCTCCATAGCCAAACTTCATCATCTAATATTTCGTTACTCCTTTTATCAATATAATCATTTAAATCGCGGTATCCTTTAGCTTTTAACTTTTTATCAATATATATATGTTCTCTAGTATTATGCATAATAAAAATCTCCTAATGTTATATCATTTTTGATGGATTTTAAAATTTCGTGGAAGCCTTTTGACATTGAAATCCAGTGTTTCACCATGTCTTGACGAGTGCCTAATGCCAAATTTATCTCCATTTGGTAATCCTGCCCAGTTTGTCGTACTCGAACCGGGTCGTACCCGTCCGTTGGTCGGTGCTGTGGGTCAGGTTGCCGGTGCGGTCGTAGCCGTAGCTGCGTTTGACGGCGGTTTGGCCATAACCCGCCGCTACTTTGTTTTTGCCTTTACCGCCTTCCGCCAGGTCGTTGAGGGTGGCGATTTGCCGTTTCAGACGACCTAAGGGGTCGAGTTCGTAACGGCTGGCGAGTTTACCTTGTGTGCGGTAGATTTCACGGTGCAGCTTGTCGCGTTCGATGTCGGTGACGACTTCGTCGTCGAGGCTGATTTG
>KV797036.1 GCA_001809325.1 Neisseria sp. HMSC077D05
GTATTGTACTATTTTATTTTTAATTGACTATAGTATCGTATTGAGGCGATAATGGATTTAGAGTGTCGGAATGCAAAGAGGCCGTCTGAAAAGCTCGGAATAAGTTTTTTTTTCAGACGACCTCTTTCCGTTACAGCAATCTGATCCCGTCCCCCCGTCCTGCGGGGGAAGGTTAGGATGGGGGGGGCTTGCGGATATACGGCATAAGGTGCAAGAGCCACCCTCTCCCCAACCTTCTCCCGCCAGACGGGAGAGGGGCGAATTCTTGTGGGCAAAGCCCACGCTACAGTTATCCCACAAATCAACACAACAACTCCCGCTAAGGGTCTCCCCCAACTTTGGATGCTTTCGACGGCGTAGCGTGGGCTTTGCCCACGAATCCTATCGTATCGAGGCGATAATGGATTTAGAGTATCGGAATGCAACGAGGTCGCCTGAAAAGCTCGAAACAAAGATTTCAGACGACCTCCTTACCAATCCTTACACTTTACGGCATAATGGCGGACTGTTTTTCCGAGGAGAATTCCATGTCCGTCAAAACCCCGTCGCTTTTCGGCGGCGCCATGATTATCGCCGGTACGGTTATCGGCGCAGGTATGCTTGCCAACCCGACCGCCACTTCCGGCGTCTGGTTTACAGGCTCGCTGATTGTGTTGCTTTACACTTGGTTTTCCATGCTCTCCAGCGGTCTGATGATCCTTGAAGTCAACACCCACTATCCGCACGGCGCGAGCTTTGACACCATGGTCAAAGACCTGCTCGGACCGACTTGGAACGCCATCAACGGCATCGCCGTCGCCTTCGTTTTATACCTGCTCACCTACGCCTACATCTTCGTCGGCGGTGACTTGACCGCCAAAGGTCTGGGCAGCGCGTTCGGTGTAAACATCCCTCTGACCGTCGGACAACTCGCCTTCTTCCTGATTTTCGCCACCTGCGTGTGGGCATCCGCCCGCCTGGTAGACCGTTTCACCTCCATCCTCATCGGCGGCATGGTGCTGACCTTCATCTGGGCGACCGGCGGGCTGATTGCCGATGTCAAACTGTCCGTCCTCTTCGACACCCAAGCCCCCGCAGGTACCAGCTACTGGATTTACGCCGCTACCGCCCTGCCCGTCTGCCTCACGTCCTTCGGCTTCCACGGCAACGTCTCCAGCCTGCTCAAATACTTTAAAGGCGATGCGCGCAAAGTCGCCAAATCCATTTGGGCAGGTACGTTGGTCGCGCTGGTGATTTACGTCCTGTGGCAAATCGCCATCCAAGGCAACTTGCCGCGCAGCGAGTTCGCCCCCGTGATTGCCACCGAAGGGAAAGTCTCCGTCCTCATCGAAGCCCTGTCCAAGTTCACCCAAACCGGCAGCATGGACAAAGTGTTGACCTTCTTCTCCTATATGGCGATTGCCACTTCCTTCCTCGGCGTAACGCTCGGCCTCTTTGACTACATCGCCGACATCTTCAAATGGAACGACAGCGTGTCCGGCCGCACCAAAACCGCCGCCCTCACCTTCCTGCCGCCCCTGATTTCCTGCCTGCTGTTCCCCACCGGCTTCGTTACCGCCATCGGCTACGTCGGTCTGGCGGCAACCATTTGGACCGGCATCATCCCCGCCATGCTGCTCTACCGTTCGCGCCAAAAATTCGGCACAGGCAAAAACTACAAGATTTACGGCGGATTCGGACTGATGGTTTGGGTTTTCCTCTTCGGCGTCATCAACATCGCCGCTCAGATATTGAGCCAACTTGAACTCGTTCCCGTGTTCAAAGGCTGACAATCAACCACCCCAAGAGGTCGTCTGAAAACAGATTTCAGACGACCTCTCCCGTTTTCCGTTACAATAAACACCCTCCGAATCACAGCACACGACCGTCCATGTACGACAACATCCGCTTCCACCTAGACGAAGAATATCCCGAAGGACTGCCGTCCGAAAACGCCGCCACGCATATCGGCATGTACTGGATATGGGCGGCGCAGGCAGGGCTGGCGAATCCCGTTTGGCAAACCGCCCCCGAAAGCGCGGAAGATTTCGCCAATATGCTCAAAGGCAGAACCAGCGGCCGCCGCTTCCTGCTCAAACACATGGACGGCGCGCTCACGCCCGACGACTTCACCGAACAAGGGCAGAAATTCACCTCCTATTACTACGACAATGAAGAAGACGGCTACGGTGCATTTTTAGAAGACTACGTCCGCACCCTCGACACCCCGTCGCTCGGCGGCTTCTACCACGTCCCCAACACCCCCGAAATCTACAAACGACTCAAACCCGTCTTCCAAGCAGCGTTTGAGCAATGGAAAAACCATTTGGCATCCACAGTCGGAGAGCAACCGTGAAACTCATCATCCTCGACCGCGACGGCGTCATCAACCAAGACCGCGACGACTTCGTCAAATCCGCCGACGAATGGATACCCATCGAAGGCAGTATGGACGCCATCGCCTTCCTGACACAGGCAGGCTACAACATCGCCGTCGCCACCAACCAATCCGGCATCGGCCGCAAATACTTCACCGTCCAAGACCTGACCGAAATGCATGCCAAAATGCACCGCCTCGTCCGTCAGGCGGGCGGCGAAATCGACGGCATCTGGTTTTGCCCGCACACCGCCGCCGACAACTGCGACTGCCGCAAACCCAAACCCGGCATGATTTACGACATCCTCGAACGCTTCAAAGCCGACCCTGCTGAAACCTGGCTGGTCGGCGACAGCCTGCGCGACCTGCAAGCCATGCACGAGGCCGGCGGCAAAACCGCGCTCGTCATGACCGGCAAAGGCAAGAAAACCCTGTCGCAACAGGAAAAAGAATTACCCGAAAACACCCAAGTCTTCGAAAGCCTGCTCGCCTTCTCTCAATACATCATGCACGAAGCCACACAAGACCGTACAGACGGACAGGCAAACCCGTAAATACACGAGGTCGTCTGAAACCCTGTTTCGCCCCGTTTCAAGCCCAAACAAGATTTCAGACGACCCATCCGACAGGTAGAAACATGCTCCTCATCCGCAACCTGACCTACTGGTTCATCCTCAGCACCAGCCTGATTTTACTTTTCCCCTTCATGCTCCTCGCCCTGCCCGTTCAAGGCGGCGCGCACAAAATGGCGCAAATCTGGGTACGCATCCTCAACTGGTCGCTCAAACACATCATCGGACTCAAATACCACCTCATCGGTGCCGAAAACATCCCCGACCGCCCCTCCATCATCTGCGCCAAACACCAAAGCGGCTGGGAAACCCTCGCCCTGCAAGAAATCTTCCCGCCGCAGGTTTACGTCGCCAAACGCGAGCTGTTCAAAATCCCCTTTTTCGGCTGGGGCCTGAAACTCGTCAAAACCATAGGCATAGACCGCAGCAACAGCCGCGAAGCCAGCAAACAGCTGATGGAACAAGGCATGGCGCGCAAAAACGAAGGCTACTGGATCACCATCTTCCCAGAAGGCACACGCCTGCCGCCCGGCGAAAAAGGCCGCTATAAACTCGGCGGCGCGCGCATGGCGAAAATGTTTGAAATGGACATCGTCCCCGTCTCCCTCAACAGCGGCGAATTTTGGCCGAAGAATGCCTTCCTCAAACACCCCGGCACCATCACCGTCGTCATCAACCCCGTCATCCCCCACAACAGCGGTACGGAAGCCGAATTGATGGCGGAATGCGAAAAACGGATTGAAGCGCAACAACCCCTGATTGAAGGAAAAGGACCGTTTGCCGTTGCAAAGGTCGTCTGAAAACGCATCTCCCCGACACCAGCCCAATCCATGTCCCAACACTACGCCCACACCCTTTCAGACGGTCAGTCCATCCGAATCCGGCTCAAACGCAGCGCCAAGAAAAACCTTATCCTGCGCCCCGTATCCCGCGACACCGTCAGCATCAACGTTCCCCCGTTCGTCAGCCATCGCTTTCTCGCCCAATGGCTGACCGACAACGAGCCCCTGCTGCGCCGCACCCTCGCCCAAGCCCCGACCGCCGCCGCATCCGCCGACACCCTCCCCGAATGGATTTGGTATCAAGGCGTTCAGACGACCCTGTCCGTCCACAACGGCAGCCACATCCAAATCAGGCCGTCTGAAATCCTGCTGCCCGACAAAGAACCCGCCGCCCAACTGACCCACCTGCGCCGCTTCCTGCACGAACGCGCCCGCGAATACCTGCTGCCGCGCCTCGAACACCACGCCCGCGCCACCGCCCTCATTCCCGCCGCGACCGCCCTATCCAACGCCAAAACCTTCTGGGGCGTCTGCCGCCACACCACCGGAATCCGCCTCAACTGGCGGCTCATCGGCGCACCCGATTACGTCGCAGACTACATCTGCATCCACGAACTCTGCCACCTGCCCCACCCCGACCACAGCCCGCAGTTTTGGGCAACCGTCAACCGCCTCACCCCGCACACCCAAGCCGCCGAAATATGGCTGAAAGCCCACGGGCGCGAATTGTTTGCATTAGGCTAAAGAGTTCGACACGCCGATACATCAAGGTCGTCTGAAACCCCGTTTCGCCCGTTTCAAGCCCAAACAAGATTTCAGACGAACCAATCCATGATGGCTACGCGCAACAAATCATGCCAATCCGTCACAAACCATCCGCCCCACTATCCGCCCGCCCTGCAAAACAGGATAATGCCGTATACTTTTGCGACGGCAGCCCGCGCATCATCCGTCCGACAAAAAAGGCTAAAATACGCAGACTTTCAGTCGCGTGAAAACAAGCCTTAACCACGCAACACATCAAACCACCCGACAAACAGACAACATCCGCATCCCGCCACACAAACAGCCAATATTGAGGGAAAACACATCATGATCAGTATTTTCGACATTTTCAAAATCGGCATCGGCCCCTCCAGCTCCCACACCGTCGGCCCCATGAAAGCCGCCGCCGCCTTTTCAGACGACCTCAAACAATCAGGGCTGGACGCGCAAACCGAACGCATCGTCATCGACATTTACGGCTCGCTGGCGCTGACAGGACGCGGACACGGCACATTCGACGCCCTCCTGCTCGGCTTGGAAGGCAGCCTGCCGCACGACATCCCCCTCGCCGACATCCCCGACCGTCTCGAACGCATCCGCACGCAACACATCCTCCGCCTCAACGGACGCGAAATCAGCTTCAACCCCGACAGCGACCTGAATATACGCGGCGACCAAGTGTTGCCCAAACACCCGAACGGACTGAATTTCACCGCCTACGGCAAAGACGGCGGCAAACTCAAAGAACAAATTTACTACTCCGTCGGCGGCGGCTTTATCGTTACCGATCAAGAGTTTGACAAACAAGCCGAGCAAACGCGTCCAGTCCCCTACCCTTACACCAGCTGCGCCGAACTGCTCGCCCAATGCCGCATGAACCAGCTCGACATCTCCGAAGCCGTGTTGGCAAACGAAGCCGCGCTTGCCGGTTGCAGCGAAGCCGAAATCCGCCGCCGCGTCGCCGGCGTTGCCGACGTTATGGAAGGCTGCATCAAACGCGGGCTGGCGGCAGACGGCGAACTGCCCGGCGGCTTGAACGTCCGTCGCCGCGCCCCGCAGCTTGCCGCCAAACTCAAAGCCCTGCGCGAAACCGAAATCGTCAACACCCAGCTTTGGCCGATGGTTTACGCCATGGCGGTCAATGAAGAAAACGCCGCCGGCGGACGCGTCGTTACCGCCCCGACCAACGGCGCCGCCGGCATCATTCCCGCCGTCCTGCACTACTTCCGCAAGTTCAACCCGCACGCCACGCAAGAGCGCGTCGAAAACTTCCTGCTCACCGCAGGCGCCATCGGCATCCTCTACAAAACCAACGCCTCCATCTCCGGCGCAGACGTCGGCTGCCAAGGCGAAGTCGGCGTCGCCTGCTCCATGGCGGCGGGCGCATACGCCGAAGTCATCGGCGGCACGCCCAAACAAGTGGAAAACGCCGCCGAAATGGCAATGGAACACCATTTGGGCCTGACCTGCGACCCCGTCGGCGGACTAGTGCAAATCCCCTGCATCGAACGCAACGGCATCGCTGCCGAAAAAGCCCTCAAACTCGGCACCCTCGCCCTGCTGGAAGACGGCACGGACAAAAAAGTCTCGCTCGACGAAGTCATCCAAACCATGTTGCAAACCGGGCGCGATATGAAGTCCACCTACAAAGAAACCTCGCTTGCCGGACTCGCCATCACCCTCCAGAAAAAAGCCGTCCCCGTCTCCGTCCGCGTTGTGGAATGTTGAAAACGGAGCAGACAAAAAGTTCGTCTGAACATTTTATTTTTCAGACGAACTTTTTGATGGATTCGACTCCTGCCGTATGTATAGTGGATTAACTAAATCAGGACAAGGCGACGAAGCCGCAGACAGTACAGATAGTACGGAACCGATTCACTTGGTGCTTCAGCACCTTAGAGAATCGTTCTCTTTGAGCCAAGGCGAGGTAACGCCGTCTGGTTTAAAGTTAATCCACTATAAGTCTTCATCCCTATCTTTGCGGCGCAACATTTTCAGACGACCTCTCAGCTTAAAAGGTCGTCTGAAAAATCATTTCGCCTTACCGCTTCAAAGCCAGCGTCAACACCCCCGCCGTAACCAGTCCCAAGCCTATCCATTCCTGCGTGCTGGGGCGTTCGTCCAGAAAAACCACCGCCATCAGCGCGACCAAAACCAGGCTGAATTTATCGACGGGGGCGACTTGCGAGGCATTGCCCAGTTGCAGGGCTTTGAAGTAGGCGAGCCAGGATGCGCCGGTGGCGAGGCCGGAGAGAATCAGGAATGTCCAGTTTCTTCCGGTGAACCCGTTCACGCCCTGCCATTTGCCGGTATAGGTCAGGAACAAGACCAGCGCGGCGAGGATGACCAGCGTGCGGATGAAGGTAGCGAAATCCGAATCGATGCCCTGCAAACCCATTTTGGCGAAAATCGCCGTGAGCGAGGCGAAGCCTGCGGAAGCCAATGCCCAGAAAAGCCATGCGTTGCTGCCCATGTTTGTCCGTTTCTCTTGTGGATTGTCAACAATATGAACCGTATTTTTGTTGAATTATCGAATTTTTCACTGCGATTCATTCTCAGATAACGCTATAATATGCCTAATATTCTTTTGAATCCATCAGCATTTGTCTTTCCGATGTGCTTTCAGACGACCCTCCTCTTTTTCTCCATTCAGTAAAGGAAAATCATGAGCTTCAAAACCGATGCCGAAATCGCCCAATCCTCCACCATGCGTCCGATTGGCGAAATTGCCGCCAAGCTGGGTTTGAACGTTGACAATATCGAACCCTACGGCCACTACAAAGCCAAAATCAATCCTGCCGAAGCGTTCAAACTGCCGCAAAAACAAGGCCGTCTGATTTTAGTTACCGCCATCAACCCGACTCCGGCGGGCGAAGGCAAAACCACTGTAACCATCGGTTTGGCGGACGCGTTGCGCCACATCGGCAAAGACGCCGTTATCGCTCTGCGCGAACCTTCTTTGGGGCCTGTGTTCGGTGTCAAAGGCGGCGCGGCGGGCGGCGGCTATGCCCAAGTTTTGCCGATGGAAGACATCAACCTGCACTTCACCGGCGACTTCCACGCCATCGGCGCGGCGAATAACTTGCTCGCCACCATGCTCGACAACCATATCTACCAAGGCAACGAGTTGAACATCGACCCTAAACGCGTCCTGTGGCGGCGCGTGGTCGATATGAACGACCGCCAGTTGCGCAACATTATCGACGGCATGGGCAAACCCGTTGACGGCGTGATGCGTCCCGACGGCTTCGACATCACCGTCGCCTCCGAAGTCATGGCGGTATTCTGCCTTGCCAAAGACATCAGCGATTTGAAAGAGCGTTTGGGCAACATCCTCGTCGCCTACGCCAAAGACGGCGGCCCCGTTTACGCCAAAGATTTGAAAGCCCACGGCGCGATGGCGGCATTGCTCAAAGACGCCATCAAGCCCAACTTGGTGCAAACCATCGAAGGTACGCCCGCCTTCGTACACGGCGGCCCCTTCGCCAACATCGCCCACGGCTGCAACTCCGTTACCGCCACACGTTTGGCGAAACACCTTGCCGACTACGCCGTAACCGAAGCAGGCTTCGGCGCGGATTTGGGTGCGGAAAAATTCTGCGACATCAAATGCCGCCTTGCCGGTTTGAAACCCGACGCAGCCGTCGTCGTCGCCACCGTCCGCGCCTTGAAATACAACGGCGGCGTAGAACGCGCCAACCTCGGCGAGGAAAACCTCGAAGCCTTGGCAAAAGGCCTACCCAACCTGCTGAAACACATTTCCAACCTGAAAAACGTCTTCGGCCTGCCCGTCGTCGTCGCCATCAACCGCTTCGTGTCCGACTCCGATGCCGAGTTGGCCATGATTGAAAAAGCCTGCGCCGAACACGGCGTCGAAGTTTCCCTGACCGAAGTGTGGGGCAAAGGCGGCGCGGGCGGCGCAGATTTGGCGCGCAAAGTCGTCAACGCCATCGACAACCAACCCAATAACTTCAGCTTCGCCTACGATGTCGAGTTGAGCATCAAAGACAAAATCCGCGCCATCGCCCAAAAAGTGTACGGCGCGGAAGACGTCGATTTCAGCGCGGAAGCATCCGCCGAAATCGCCTCGCTGGAAAAACTGGGCTTGGACAAAATGCCCGTCTGCATGGCGAAAACCCAATATTCCCTCAGCGACAACGCCAAACTCTTGGGCTGCCCCGAAGGCTTCCGCATCACCGTGCGCGGCATCACCGTTTCCGCCGGCGCAGGCTTCATCGTTGCCCTGTGCGGCAACATGATGAAAATGCCCGGCCTGCCCAAAGTCCCCGCCGCCGAGAAAATCGACGTGGACGCAGATGGCGTGATCCACGGCTTGTTCTGATTTGAATCGGATGTGAAGTAAAACGGCAAAGGTCGTCTGAAAACGGTTTTCAGACGACCTTAATATCATTTGGAGCGGTTTAAACTCAACCGCGACAGCCCGTAGCGTGGGCTTTGCCCGCGAATCCTCCCCTGATGAATAGTCGTCTGAAACGATAGAGCAAACCCGCCGCATTGGTTTTCAGACGACCCTTTGTTTACGCGATCGCTTTGCCTTATCCTGATTTGAAGTTAATCCACTATAATACCGCCCATTGTTTTTAAACCGACGAAAGGTCGTCTGAAATGACTCAAAACGCAAGCAACCTCTGCTGGCTCGATATGGAAATGACCGGGCTTGACCCCGAACGCGACCGCATCATCGAAGTCGCCATGATTATTACCGACTCCGATTTGAACGTCTTGGCGCAGTCCGAAGTTTATGTCGTCCACCAAAGTGACGAACTGCTCGACGGCATGGACGAATGGAACACCGCCACCCACGGTCGCACGGGGCTGACCCAACGCGTGCGCGAATCACGGCTCACCGAAGCCGACGTGGAACAAAAACTGCTCGACTTTATCGCGCAATGGATTCCCGAAAAAGCCACGCCGATGTGCGGCAACTCCATCCACCAAGACCGCCGCTTTATGGTCAAATACATGCCGCGCCTCGAAGCGTATTTCCACTACCGCAATCTGGACGTGTCCACCCTGAAAGAACTCGCCAAACGTTGGAATCCGCCCGTTGCCAAAGGCGTGGTGAAACGTGGTTCGCATCAGGCTTTGGACGATATTCTCGAAAGCATCGAGGAAATGCGTTACTACCGTGAAAACTTCTTGAAACTGCCCGAGGTCGTCTAAAAACACCGTCGGCACACTTTTCAGACGACCTCCCACCATCATGCCCTACCGATACCGCCAATCCCTGCCCGATACGCCGCTGGACATCGTCGGCGACGTTCACGGCGAATTTGCTGCCTTTCAATCGCTGCTGCACCGGCTCGGCTACCGCGACGACGGTTTCCATCCGCGCGGGCGGCGGCTGGTGTTCGTCGGCGATTTGTGCGACCGCGGCCCCGACAGCCCCGCGATGCTGGCGTGGTTCAAACAGGCTTACGAACGCGGATGGGCATGGATGGTTTTGGGCAACCACGAATTGAACATCCTTGCCGACGACCCGAAAGACGGCTCCGGCTGGTTTTTCGATGTCCGCGCCGAAAAAGATGCCCATTACGCGCCGTGGCATTGCGTGGAAGAAAAAGAGAAAACCGAATTGCGCGCATGGCTGGCCGAACAGCCGCTGCTGCTGGAGCGCGAAGACCTGCGCATCGTCCACGCCGCCTGGCTGCCGCCGCAAATCGAACGCCTCGAAGAAGCAAAGGGCGAAAGCCTGACCGCGCAATACCGCCGCTTCGATGCCGAGTTGAAACACCGCCTTCAGACGGCCTCTTGGTATCCCGACTACCTCTACGAACAGGCGCATTACGCCCCGCAGGCGGAAAATCTCGACCATGCACCGCCGCCCATGCCCGCCACGGCGCGATACGAACTCGAACGCAGCCGCCTGCATCCGATACGCGCCCTCACCAGCGGCGTGGAGCGTCTGGCGGACAAGCCGTTTTACGCCGGCGGACGCTGGCGCGGTACGACCCGTTGCGCGTGGTGGGACGACTACCGTGACGACAAACCCGTCGTTATCGGCCATTATTGGCGCAGTTGGCAGCCGTCCCCCGCCGCCGTTGCAGCCGAACGGCTGTTGCTGCCGCAGCAGCCGGATGTCTGGCACGGGGCGCGGCGCAACGTGTTCTGCGTCGATTTCTCGATTGGCGCAAGCTGGCGGGCAAGGAAATTCCCGCAGAAATACCGTCCCGAACAGTTCAGGCTGGCGGCATTGCGCTGGCCGGAGAAGGTATTGGTGTTTGAGAACGGCGAATGCGCGGCGACACGTTAGCCTGACAACAAACCGGCATACTCGTCCAACCCACAGAAAAGCAATCCATAAGTTTGAACGCCGATAAACCCGTCCCCTTGCGCAAACATTCTTCTGATTCAATCACGCCAAATATAGTGGATTAACTTTAAATCAGGACAAGGCGACGAAGCCACAGACAGTACAGATAGTACGGCACCGATTCACTTGGTGCTTCAGCACCTTAGAGAATCGTTCTCTTTGAGCCAAGGCGAGGTAACGCCGTCCTGGTTTAAAGTTAATCTACTATAAAAAAAAGCCGGTCGAACCCATTTAAGGTCCGACCGGCTTTTATCGTTTTAAAAATTAACGATGTCTGTGGACTTGGCTGCCGATGACGCCGCCTAATGCAGCGCCGCCCAAAGTAGAGCCGGTATCGCCACCGATCAAGTTACCCGCTACACCGCCCAATACCGCGCCAGTAGCGGTATTGCGTTGTGTTTGGGTCATGCCCGCACATGCACTCAGAGAAGTAGCAATGGCGATCAAGGTCAAAGTTTTAGTCAAGAAAGACTTGCTCATGGTGTGTTCTCCGTTGTGGGTTAACTCAGTGACGAAAGTATGTCACACCAAGTCATTAATATTTATTCCAATAAGTAAAGTCATTTTAAACTAGGATAACTTAACAGGCGGACAGTTAGAAAAAACCATAATCCGATAAATCAGACAAATTAAATAAAAGGTCGTCTGAAACTGTCTGTTTTTACCCACATACAGCCTTTTCAGACGACCTCTTTTCCGCCACAAAAACCCGCTTAAGGCGCGACCCGTTTACGGTTTGCCGCAGCCAAAAGCGCGAGCATTTCTTCGGTAGTATCCCAGCCGATGCAGGCATCGGTAATGCTTTGCCCGTAAACCTCGGGCTTGTCCTGTCTGCCTTCAACCAAATGGCTTTCCACCATCACGCCCATAATATTGTCCTCGCCGTTTTCCAGTTGCGCGGCAACATCTTGGGCAACTTCCATCTGCCGTCTGTAATCTTTACGGCTGTTTGCGTGGCTGCAATCGACCATCAGCTTGGGCGACAAGCCGGCTTTTATCAATTGCTCCGCCGCCGATTTGACGTGTTCGGTGCTGTAATTCGGCTCTTTACCGCCGCGCAGGATAACGTGGCAGTCGGGATTGCCGCCGGTATGCACAATGGCGGAATGCCCCGCTTTGGTTACAGACAGGAAGTGATGCGGATGACTTGCCGCGCCAATCGCGTCGATGGCGATTTTCAGATTGCCGTCCGTACCGTTTTTGAAACCGACCGGACAAGACAGGCCGCTGGCGAGTTCGCGGTGTACCTGACTTTCCGTCGTCCGCGCACCGATCGCGCCCCAAGAAATCAAGTCCGCGTAATATTGCGGCGTAATCATGTCGAGGAACTCCGTCGAAGCGGGCATACCCATATTGTTCAGCGTCAGCAGCAAGCTGCGCGCCTGACGCAGGCCGTAGTTGATGTCGAACGTACCGTCCAAGTGCGGGTCGTTAATCAGACCTTTCCAGCCCACCGTCGTGCGCGGTTTTTCAAAATACACGCGCATCACAATCAGCAATTCTTTTTCATATTTCTTGCGCAACACCAGCAAACGTTCGGCGTATTCCAAGGCGGCTTTGGGGTCGTGGATGGAACACGGACCGATAATCACCAACAGGCGGTTGTCCTTGCCGTGAACCAAATCGGCGATTTCATGCCGCGTGCGGTGTACCAGCCCCGCCGCTTCCTCGGAAATCGGCAGCTCGTACAAATGGGCAATCGGCGGCAGCAGCTCTTTGACTTCTCTAATCTTAATATCGTCGGTAGGGTATTGTTGGGTCATTGTTATTGCTTCCAAATTCAGATAAATTAAGGCATAGATTACCTTCTTTACCTGTTTTAAACAAGCCTTTTAGCCATATTACGGCAATTTTATTTCAAAAAATTAAATTTTTGCTGTTTTTATATATTTAAATTTCTAAAATTCAAATTTTTTCGCAATAAAATTTTGATTAATTCAATAAGCAATACCTGCGTTGTCAACAATTTTCATCCTTCCCCAATAATCCTCCCGTCTTCCGACAGCATCTTTTTGACGAATACCTCAAGCCCCTTCCATCCAAAACTTGACCGCGGACAAGCCCTGCTTCGTTTTTACGCAAGCCGACATATCATTCACATTGAAATGTAGTAAAATAACAAAATATCAAAGCAATATCGCGCAGCCCGTGTTGCTTATCCTACACAACCCGCCCTGCCGCATCATTAAAATAACCATATACTCGTCGCACATCCCACACATCCTTCCCGCCCTTACTGAAAAGCCGTCCTACCTTTCAGACGACCTTTCTTTCCAACCTCAAAACAAGGAGCGTTACAATGAAAGCAGCACGTTTTTACGATAAAGGCGACATCCGCATCGAAGACATCCCCGAACCGACCGTCGCCCCCGGCACCGTCGGCATCAACGTCGCCTGGTGCGGCATCTGCGGTACCGACCTGCACGAATTTATGGAAGGTCCGATTTTCATCCCGCCCTGCGGCCATCCGCACCCGATTTCCGGCGAGTCCGCGCCCGTAACGATGGGACACGAATTCTCCGGCGTGGTTTATGCCGTCGGCGAAGGCGTGGACGACCTCAAAGTCGGACAACACGTCGTAGTCGAACCCTACATCATCCGCGATGACGTACCGACCGGCGAAGGCAGCAACTACCACCTCTCCAAAGACATGAACTTCATCGGTTTGGGCGGCTGCGGCGGCGGCCTTGCCGAAAAAATCGCCGTCAAACGCCGCTGGGTACATCCGATTTCCGACAAAATCCCGTTAGACCAAGCCGCTTTGATTGAACCCCTGTCCGTCGGCCATCACGCCTACGTCCGCAGCGGTGCGAAAGCAGGCGACGTCGCATTGGTCGGCGGCGCAGGCCCCATCGGTTTGCTGCTTGCCGCCGTGTTGAAAGCCAAAGGCATCAAAGTCATCATCACCGAATTGAGCAAAGCGCGCAAAGACAAAGCCCGCGAATCCGGCGTTGCCGACTACATCCTCGACCCGTCCGAAGTCGACGTCGTCGAAGAAGTGAAAAAACTGACCAACGGCGAAGGCGTGGACGTCGCATTCGAATGCACCAGCGTCAATAAAGTGCTGGACACCATGGTCGAAGCCTGCCGTCCGACCGCGAGGGTCGTCATCGTATCCATCTGGAGCCACCCCGCCACCATCAACGTCCACAGCGTTGTGATGAAAGAGCTGGACGTGCGCGGCACCATCGCCTACTGCAACGACCACGCCGAAACCATCAAACTGGTGGAGGAAGGCAAAATTAACCTCGAACCTTTCATCACCCAGCGTATCAAGCTGGACGAACTGGTTTCTGAAGGCTTCGAACGTCTGATTCACAACAACGAATCCGCCGTCAAAATCATCGTTAATCCTAACCTGTAAACGCCTGACGGATTGATAGAAACACAAAGGTCGTCTGAAAACCTCAAACCGAGATTTTCAGACGACCTTTTTATCTGCAAAGACAATTCACCCCATCATCCACAATATCCGTCGGGCTATTGCCCATCAGTTATAGTGGATTAACTTTAAACCAGTACGGCGTTGCCTCGCCTTAGCTCAAAGAGACGATTCTCTAAGGTGCTGAAGCACCAAGTGAATCGGTTCCGTACTATCTGTACTGTCTGCGGCTTCGTCGCCTTGTCCTGATTTAAATTTAATCCACTATAATTCCAAACACTACCCAATCTACTGCCAAAACATCTGCAAAGGTCGTCTGAAAGCCAACTTCAAGAAACTAAAGCTTCTTTTAAACGCTTTCAGACGACCTCTTATCTAATTTAAATACCGAATAAAATATAATCTTTGCAAAAACACAACAAAAAATAATACAAAATTTTACAAAAAACACAGGAACTTATAAAATACCAAACAATAACAGTTGCAATAATAATTATATATCATAATAATGCCACATATACCGTTCAGGCATAAAAACCTACCGTATAACCAGCACACAGAAATATTACGGAGACTGTGTCAATACACACCTAAACTCACATACAAGGATAAATCCGATGAAAACACGTTTTACTTTAACTTCTCTGGCTTTGGCTTCTCTGATGATGATGGGCAACACTGCAATGGCTGCTGTTGTTCCTAGCAACACAGATGCTTATTTCAATGTCAAATTGAAACTGACAGGTTCTTGCGAAGTCTTTACCGTTCAAAGCGGCAAATCAAGCGCAATTTCAGCCGAAGGCGACGCTACTGCCGGTGCAGACATTGATTTCGGCACTCACATTGCCAAAAGTAGCAGCGAAGAATTGTCTCAAGGCAACGTTGGTCAAGCAACAAGCAATATCCAAGTTAATTGCAGCAAAAACACTGTGTTCCAAGTAGCCTTAGAACCGAGCAATACCAATGCAGAAGGCACTGGTTCGATGAGCGGTTTGAAAGGTACCAACCAAGATAAAATCGCTTATCAACTCTACAAACCGACTGTCAGCGATTCAGGAGATGAAACGATTAGCAACACCATTTCAGCCAACAAATGGGGTAAAGGCAGCAACGCACTGACTCTGACTGGCAAAGGTTTAAGCACTCCCATCATGCTGCCTGTTTTTGCCAAAGTTCCACAAAATGAACTCTCTGACAAAACCCCCGACACTTACCAAGACCGCGTAAAAGTAACCCTGACCTACTAATCCGGTTTACTCCCTCAAAACAAAACAACTAAAAAATACTCATGCAAAAAGCAATCAGCACACTTGTCGGTATGCTGACGGCGGCAGCGGTTTTACCAAACCATGCCGCCGGTTTGCAAGTCAGTCCGACATCGCTTTCCCTGCCCGCCAAACAGCGGGCGGGTATTTTTACTTTGGGAAACAAGGGCGCAGAGCCGTTGACGGCACAAGTGCGCGTATTCCGCTGGACGCAGGACGCAAACGGCGGTGAAGTGCTCGAACCTACCGATGCCGTCATTGCCAGCCCGCCCATGGTCAAACTGGAAGCGGGTGCGCAGCAGCAGTTCCGCGTGATGCGCGTCAAACCGTCCGACAAACAGACTGAAGAAGCCTACCGCCTGATTGTGGACGAGCTGCCTGCTCCCGATGCGAAACCACGAAAAGGCATTCAGTTGGTGATGCGCTATTCGCTGCCGCTGTTTGTCAACGTTCAAAACAATGCCGAACCGAAGCTGCAATGGCGTGCGGAAAAAGCCGCGAACGGCAAAACGGTTTTGGTTGCCGAAAATACGGGCAATGCCCATGCGCAACTGAGCAATATTACTTTTCAGACGACCTCTGCCAAAGACGCCTTGACGCTGGCAAGCGGTCTGGCGGGCTACGTCCTGCCGGGCAATACTTGGAAACGCGAATTGGAAGTTTCCCCCGCCTCTCTGAACCAAGGTCGTCTGAATGCCACGGTAAACGGTATGCCGATCCAAACGGAGGTACGGTTTGCCGCCCCATGACCTAAGGACACGGCTCACCCGGCTGAGTGCCGCGCTGATGCTGTGTTTCTACGCCCTGCCTTCCCCTGCTCAAGACATCCTGACGCAGGCGGCGCCTGCTGCCTACGAGCAGGTATGGCTGACTGTTTACCCGCAGGTCAAAGTCAACGGCAGCATACGCGACGGTATCGAACCCTTCATGTCGCGTAACGGCGTGCTGTATGCGCGTCCCGAATCCCTGCGCGCCTACGGCATTGCCCTGCCCGACGCAGAAGCTGCCGAGGCAGGCAAAAACGGCGTTGTGCCTGAAATTCAGGACGGCGCGTCCACACCCGGCGCGGGCGTATGGTTCGAACTCTCCACCATCCCCGGATTGCAGGCGAAATACGATGCCGCCGCGCAAACCCTTGATCTCACCGCCCCCCTCGAATGGCAGCCCGACCTGAAAACCGCCCGAATCGGTGCGCCGCAGGAAAACCGCTACGCCATCGCCAAACCCGGCTTTGCCGCCGTTCTGAACTATGACGCCAATATCTCGCGCAACCGCTCCGGCAACGGCACGCAGGGCGTTTTCGGCGAAATGCGCCTGAGTACGCCTTGGGGCTATCTGAACCACACCCAATTTGCCAACCGTAGCCGCAACAAAGAAAGCGGCTCCCGCGGCAACACCGCCCGCCTGGATACCTACTGGCGCACCGTCTGGCCCGAACAAGGCATATCGCTGACCGTCGGCGACACCCTGACCGGACAAATCGGCTCATGGGGCGGCACACGCATCGGCGGCATCAAAATCTCCCGCACTTACAACACCCGCCCATGGAAACAAACCGCCCCGCTGCGTTCCTACCTCGGTAAAAGCACCCTGCCCGGCACGGTCGATCTCTACCTCGACGGCGTCAAACAAATGAGCCGCGACATCGAAGCGGGCGAATACGAACTCATCCTGCCGCCGTCCATCAGCGGCCGCAGCAACGCCCAAGTCGTCGCCACCGACGTACTGGGGCGCACCGTCGTCGTCGATATGCCGCTTTACGGCGGCAGCGGACTTTTGGCAAAAGGCTTGAACGAATGGTCGTTTGAAGCAGGCTACGTCCGCCGCGATTACGGCATCCGTTCCGCCAAATACCAATCCGATCCCGCCGCCGCCGGCACGCTGCGTTACGGCGTCAGCAATACCCTGACCGCCCAAATCCACGGCGAAGCCGCGCGCGGCTACCGTCAGGCGGGCATTGCCGCCGATACCGTATTGGGTTCGCTCGGACAACTCAATCTTAATTATGCCGAAAGCCGCTTTGCGGGCAAAACAGGACGACGCGGCAGCGCGTTTTTCAGCACCCAATGGGACAGGCTCTCCTTCAGCGCGGGCGCAAGCCGTACCAACGGACAATTTGCCGAACTGGGCGATACCGCATACGGCGCAGACTTTTTCAAAGCCACACGCCACCCCGCCACATCCGCCTCCGCATCCGCAGGCTGGAGCAGCGACAAACTCGGCTCATTCAGCCTTTCCTACGTCCATTCCCACACCGAAGGCAGTCCCGCCGACGGCGTAGGCTCGTTCGGCTGGAGCCGGAGCTTCAAAAACCGCACCTCGCTCTACGCCGGCGCCAATAAAAACTTCCGCAACAGGCGCGAACTGAGTTTCCACGCGGGCCTCTCCGTCAGCCTCGACAACGGCTATTCGACCTCCGCAGGCATCAGTAGAAACAAACACAACAACAGCTATCAGGCAACCCTGAACAAAACCAGCAGCGGCATGGGCAGCACCAGCTGGGGCATAGGCTGGCAGCAAAACGACAATGTAAACGGCAGCCGCAGCAATACCTTCAACGGCAACATCCGCCATCAAAACACCTACGGCGACGGCTGGGCAAACGTTTACAGCCAAAGTGGCAACAGCAACTGGAACGCAGGCTGGAGGGGCGGCCTCGTCCTCATGGGCGGCAGTATCTTCGCCACCCGCCAAGTCAACGACAGTTTCGCCGTCGTCAGCACCGGCGATATGGCGGACGTCCCCATCCGCGCAGGCGGTATGTCCGTAGGCAAAACCAACCGCAAAGGGCTGGCACTGATCCCCAGCCTCTCTGCCTACCAAAAAAACACCGTCAGCGTCGATATTGCCGAATTGCCGCTGGACGTCCAGCTTGAACACACCGTCGCCGAAATCGCCCCGCCCGAACGCTCGGGTATGCGCGTCGAATTCAAAATCCAGCGTACCCGTGCCGCCACCATGACGCTGAAAGACGCACAAAACCAATTACTCCCGAGCGGCGGCAGCATTACTGCCGAAGACGGCACACCGGCAGCCGTAACCGGCTTCGACGGCAAAACATATATTGAAAACATGAAAGAAGGTAGAAACCGCTTCACCGTCATCCTCCCCGAAAACGGCGGCACTTGCACCTTCGAAGCGGACTACCCTGAAACACACAATCCGGATTCCATCCCGGAACTGGGAGACATCATATGCAGATAATCCACGCTCATTCAGCAAAAGGTCGTCTGAAAATAAACACGACAGATTTCATTCAACCTTTGCGACTACTCCCGAAAACCATATTCGCCGCAGCCTTGTGGCTGATGTTTTCGCCTACCCAAGCATGGGCGCACAATGGCGTAGTAGGCAACTATATGAAATGTACCGCGTCTGTCAGCAGCATCTCAGGCACAGGTAGCAACGTCTTGTCCTTTGGTACACCTACCCAAGGCATCAATCTGCTCGAAGGACAGATTCCTGAAGTACAGGCTACCATCAACTATGAATGCAAAAGCTTCCTGAAAAGGACCACTCATACCCGCCTGTGCTTCAACATCGATGGCGGCAATAATTCTCCCTCACAAAACACCCCAAGGTTGCTTGCGCATCCCAAGCGCCCCACCAATACATTGCAATTTCAACTTTACAAACCCGACGGCACCGTCTGGGGTAGCAATGCACCCAACAGCAACGCCAAGCCCTATATGACCGAGATGCTGATAATCGATCCCGACGGTACCAAATCAGGGCAAGTTACCCTCACCGCAAAACTCCTCAACCATCAGGAAACCACCGCACTTTACGCCGATGGCAGTCCGTATGAAGCTATTTTCAACGGCATATCCGCCTCACTAAACTGGAATACGACTTATTGGGTAGAACATCCTACCAACTGCGGTACATATTATTCATCCAACGACAGTTTCCCCTTTACCGTACAGGCACACGCCAGCCCCGTCTGCGAATTCATCTCCGCCGACGACATCGACTTCGGCACACACACCGCCGGCAGCAACAACCTGAAACAGTCGGGCAACCTCACCGTCCGCTGCACCAACGGCACGCCCTACACCGTCGGTCTGATTCCTTCCAACAACAATCAGGAAGGCAGGGGTGAGATGAAATCCACCAATCCCGCCAACACCGACAAAGTCCCCTACGTTCTCAAAAAAGGGAACAGTTCAGAGCTCTGGGGCAACCGATCTTCCGGCACAGGCAGCGCGCAAAGATTTACCGGCGACAGTAGCAGCCAGACACACACCATCTCGGCAGAAGTCCAAAACACCGACTACACCCCGGGCGAGTATAAAGACAAAGTAACCGTCGATATCCGATACTGATCCAAAAGGTCGTCTGAAAAACAGTGCAGCATTTCGGTTATCAAAATGCTGGCAAACGGTACGTCATCGCTCTCAGCGTTCCTGCGAAACCTTCGATGCTTCTTGAATGCGAGCCTGCGACTTTGCGTCAGGTTTGCTTTCGGATCATTCGGGTTTGGCAGGAACGCTTTTTTTCAGACGACCTCTCCCATACGCCCTCGAAACAGCATAAAAAACTTTACATTTGCGTCAAACAGGTTTAAAACTCTTCCTTTTTACCATTCAGAAATTTGTTAACAATTTCCCTCTAAGGAGCTCAACATGAAAGTAGGTTTCGTCGGCTGGCGCGGCATGGTCGGTTCGGTTTTGATGCAGCGTATGCAAGAAGAAAACGACTTCGCCCACATTCCCGAAGCATTCTTCTTTACCACTTCCAACGTCGGCGGTGTGGCACCTGATTTCGGTCAGGCGGCTAAAACATTATTGGACGCGAACAACGTTGCCGAACTCGCCAAAATGGACATCATCGTCACCTGCCAAGGCGGCGATTACACCAAATCCGTATTCCAACCCCTGCGCGACAGCGGCTGGAACGGCTACTGGATTGACGCAGCGTCCTCCCTGCGCATGAAAGACGACGCGATTATCGTCCTCGACCCCGTCAACCGCAACGTCATCGACAACGGCCTCAAAAACGGCGTGAAAAACTACATCGGCGGCAACTGCACCGTCTCCCTGATGCTGATGGCGCTGGGCGGCCTGTTCCAAAACGATTTGGTTGAATGGGCGACCAGCATGACCTACCAAGCCGCTTCCGGCGCAGGCGCGAAAAACATGCGCGAACTCATCAGCGGCATGGGCGCGATTCACGCCCAAGTGGCGGACGAGCTTGCCGATCCTTCCAGCGCGATTCTCGACATCGACCGCAAAGTGTCCGATTTCCTGCGCAGCGAAGACTATCCGAAAGCCAATTTCGGCGTACCGCTCGCCGGCAGCCTGATTCCGTGGATTGACGTAGATTTGGGCAACGGTCAATCCAAAGAAGAATGGAAAGGCAGCGTGGAAACCAACAAGATCCTTGGCCGCAGCGACAATCCGACCGTAATCGACGGCTTGTGCGTCCGCATCGGCTCTATGCGCTGCCACAGCCAAGCCATCACCCTGAAGCTGAAAAAAGACCTGCCCGTTTCTGAAATCGAAGCGATTTTGGCAGGCGCGAACGATTGGGTGAAAGTCATCCCCAACGAAAAAGAAGCCAGCATCCACGAGCTGACGCCCGCCAAAGTCACTGGCACGCTGTCCGTCCCTGTCGGACGCATCCGCAAATTGGGCATGGGCGGCGAATACATCAGCGCCTTCACCGTCGGCGACCAGCTCTTGTGGGGCGCAGCCGAACCCCTGCGCCGCGTGTTGCGCATCGTGTTGGGTAGTTTGTAAGATTCGCAGACCAAACAAAAAAGCAACGGTTTATCCGTTGCTTTTTTTATGGCAAAGAAAACAGCATTCAACAAGGCGGAGCGATGCCGTTCCGACTTAACCGATTCACCCTATGAAAAGGTCGTCTGAAAACCCGAAACCCGGTTTTCAGACGACCCCTCCCCTTTTCTGTTCGCCTGTTAAATACCGCGCAACAATTCGTTGACACTGGTTTTAGCGCGGGTTTGCGCGTCCACACGTTTGACGATGACGGCGCAGTAGAGGCTGTGGCTGCCGTCTTTGGAAGGCATGCTGCCGGACACGACAACCGAGCCTGCCGGTACGCGGCCTTGGTAAATTTCGCCGGTAGTACGGTCGAAGATTTTGGTGGATTGTCCGATGAACACGCCCATGGAAATCACGCTGCCTTCTTCGACAATCACGCCTTCGACGATTTCGGACCGCGCGCCGATGAAGCAGTTGTCTTCAATGATAGTTGGGCTGGCTTGCAGGGGTTCGAGTACGCCGCCAATGCCGACGCCGCCGCTCAAGTGGACATTTTTACCGATTTGGGCGCAAGAGCCGACAGTCGCCCAAGTATCGACCATCGCGCCTTCGTCAACGTATGCGCCGATGTTGACATAAGACGGCATCAGGACGACGTTTTTGGCAACAAAGCTGCCGCGGCGCGCAACGGCACCGGGTACGGCACGGAAACTGGCGGCGCGGAATTCGTCTTCAGACCAGTCGGCAAACTTGGTCGGCACTTTGTCGAAGTATTTGTTCACGCCGTCGTTGAGGACTTCGTTGTCTTGGATGCGGAACGACAGCAATACGGCTTTTTTCGCCCATTCGTTGACTTTCCATTCGCCCACGCCCAAGCGTTCGGCAACACGCAGTTTGCCTGAATCGAGTTGGCGGATGGTCTCCAACACGGCTTCTTTGACTTCGGGGGTAACGGTGGTCGGGGTGATGTCCGCACGGTTTTCAAAGGCGGTTTCGATGATGTTTTGCAAAGACATGGGGATTCCTTTTGAAGAGGGTAAAAGGTCGTCTGAAAAATTCGGATGACCTGCAAACAGGCGGTATTTTGCCATGTAAACGCTTTGCCGTCAGCTTTTGCGGGAATGCGGCAATCTTCCGGCACAATCCGAGCTTCCACAAACCGTCCCCGCCCGCTTAAAACAAATCGGCACAATCAAACAAAAAAGGTCGTCCGAAAACCTAAAACAAGGGTTTTCAGACGACCTTCAGAATGGGAAGTAAGGTTAATCAAGGCAACGAACAACCTTCGGGCATAATAATTTTACAATCTTTCAACCCACCTTTTTTGCAATTTTGCAAAGCAATTTGCTCGGCAGTTCCCGGATGCCCTGCACCGTCAACCACAACGAATTTATTTTTAACTTTGCCTGCCGCAGCTGCAACACAACCGTTTCGTACCCACGCGATTGCTTTGCAAGGAGTGTTTTTACTACCTTGTTGACAGCGTTGGATTGCTGCTTGCTGGGCTTCTGCCTTAGAACTGTGGTTTAGAGAGCCTGCAATATGTCCAACACTTGGACTATAAGCCAAAGCTCCGAATTTGGAGGGGACTTGTACCGTTACTGTTTTTGCCTGCTGTGGCTGTTGCCGATTCATACTTCCATTGTAATACGGATCGTTTGCTAAGATCGGAGCCATACAATGGGGATCTCCCGAAGGACCGCCCCCAACTCCAGGGGAGCAAGCAAAAGCAATAACAGGAAATAATGGGAGAAAAAAAGTTACAAGTAGTTTTTTCATTATCACTCTTCCTCGTCGTCTTCGTTTTGAGTAGGTCTGGGGGTTGGAAGCTAGTTTAAAGGACATGACGTTCCGTTTCCTGCACCCCACATGGTTGATGATCAGTGTAATTTGATGACATTAGGAGCAATGTGCAATAGGTACACTACATGCAGGCGGAACGACTGTTTTTCGAATCATCTACCGTCCAATTGGATTATAGCTGTTAAAGCTACCTTTTACTCCGTTAAACCAAGTGCCAACCATCAGTATCAAATCATTGGCAGCGTCAAAAGTAACCGCCCCACTGTCTAGACAAACTAAATCAAGAGGTCGTCTGAAAACCTAAAACAAGGGTTTTCAGACGACCTTTTGGCAAGTGCCTGAATCAGCCTGCCGATTCTACGCCATAAGGTTTGTTTGACGTTTTGATAGTCAGGGTCAGTACGGCGGCGATGATAAGGAGGACACCGGCAAAAGTCATGGCATGTCCCGGGTCGGCGCCGAGCAAGTTCTCATAGATTTGACTGAAGGTAAGGGTTTGGATCAGCATCGGTATCACAATCATCATGTTGACGATGCCCATATACACGCCGTAGCGCTCTTTCGGGATGGAATGCACGACAATCATAAACGGCACGCCCATCATACTTGCCCAGCCGATACCGAAGCCGATCATCGGGGCGAGCATCATGTTTTTATCGGTAACATGCGGAATCGCCAAAAGGGCGAGTGCGGCAAGGGTAACGGCAAAGGCATGGACGTATTTGGCGGCGTATTTGCGCGCCATCCACATCAACCCGAAGGCAGAAATAAAGGTCACGACGTTGTAAAAACCATTGACCACACCGGTCCATGCCACTGCGTCCTCATATGCGACTTTGTTAGCAGAGGTAGCATTCCATATAGATTTGGCAAGACTGTGGGAGATGAATTGCCAGTAGATGAAGAGCGCGTACCATTGGAAGAGGTAAACCGAAGCGAGCTGCCACAAGGGTTTCGGCATGTCTTTAATAGCATGGTAAATTTCTTTAACGGCTTCAACAGGACCGCCGGATTGGGCTTTAATCGCCGCCAGCTCTTCAGGAGACGGCTCATGTTCGGGGGTGGACAATACGGTCACTAAAACAGAGCCGATGGAGCAAACGGCGCCAATATAGAACGAGCCGAATACCCAGTAGGGGATGCCCGCTTCGGAGGTTTGGTTCAACCAGTCGATTTTCTTGAAGGCATAGAGCGATATGTTGGCAAGGGTAATGCCCAAGCCGGTAAACACTGACTGCATCAAAAAGCCGGTGGATTGCTGGCGTTCGGGAACGGTATCGGCGATGAAGGCGCGGAAAGGCTCCATGGCGGTATTGTTGCTGATGTCTAAGAGCCACAGTAGCAATACGGCAACCCACAATGCGGTAACGTGCGGATAGAAGAACAGACACAAGCTGCAACCGATGGCGCCGAGCAGGAAATACGGACGGCGGCGGCCGAGCCCGGGAATCCATGTGCGGTCACTCATGGCACCGATAAGGGGCTGCACCAGCAAACCGGTAATCGGTCCTGCCATATTGAGGTAAGGCAGTTTTGCAGGGTCAGCTTGCAAGAAACTGAAAATCGGATTGATGGCGGTTTGCTGCAAACCGAAGCTGTATTGGATGCCGAAGAAGCCGAAGTTCATCAGCATAATCTGGCGAAGCGTCAGGGATACTTGTGGGGAAATCTTCATTTTGAAGCGACTCCTGGACTGTATAAGAAGAAAACATGGAACAACAAACTGCGGGAAACACTGCATAGTCGAAGCGGTTGGGCCGCTTTCTTTATTTTTGGGCGTATCGTATTGATACGTTGCAAATAGGTAGAGTGATGCGTTGTTTGTGTTTTCAGACGACCTTTTATTGTCGTATTGTGCCTGCCTCATGACGCAGACGTCGTCTGAAAGGATGTTTTACTTCAATGCCGTGACCGACTGCCGCCAAATCGTTTCTCCGACAACCCGAACGGGCGGACGGGCGGTTTCTTTGGTCTCGATAATGTCGAACAGGATTTCCGCCGCCAGCGCGCCCATGCGCATATAGGGCAGCTCGGTGCTGGTCAGCGGCGGGAACAGAGTTTCGGCAATCGCGCTGTGGTTGTCGTAACCTGCCACCGATACCTGCTCCGGAACGCGTACGCCGCGCGTCCTCAAAATGCCGTAAACGCGGACCGCCATTTCGTCGTTGCCGCAGCAAATGACCGTCGGCGGGTCGGCAAGCGACAATAATTTCAACACTGCCGCAATCAAAGGCTCGCTGTCGTTGGCAAAGTCGGTGATGCCGGTTTGCACCAAGTCAGGATCGAACACCATGTTCGATTCGTCTAAAGCGCGGCGGTAGCCCGCCAAACGCAGCCGCGTCGCTTCTGCTCCCGCCTGTAAAGTAATGTAGGCGATACGGCGGTGTCCGCGCCGGATGATGTTGCGTACCAAATCATATTGCCCGCGCTCGTCGTCCGGCAACACCGACGGCGTACCTACCGCGTCGAAGCAGTTGACCAAAACCATCGGGCAGCGGTTGGGCATTTCGGGCAGGACGATTTCGCGGTGCGACTCGGTCACATACAAAATACCTTCCGCGCGGTGTTCCATAAAGGTTCTGACCAGAGGATCGATTTGCTCGTAGCGGTTGTCCGTATCCGCAATCATCAGCGTTTTGCCCGCTTCGCGGATTTTCTGCTGGATGCCTTTGATTAAAAACATATCCGGCAGACCGTGTACCCCGCCGTATTCGCCCGTGCGCGAGATAGCGCCGGTAATCAGTCCGACCAAGTCCGAGCGGTTCGACCGCATCACCCGCGCCGCCGAAGACGGGATATAACCCAAAGCCGCAATCGCTGTTTCGACTTTTGCACGGGTTTTATCGCTGACCGGCGCATCGCCGTTGATGACGCGGCTGACCGTTTTGGGTGAGACGCCCGCATAAGCAGCAACATCATAAATTGTAGCCATCTTACGACTCCCGCCTCAGCCCTGTTTCATTTGATTACGTAGCATAGCACACCAGACATCGGTGTCATACCGAAAATTTTAAAAAACCTTGATAAAAATCAAGCATATAAATTGCAAATTGCATACAATTCCTAAGCCATTTGACTACCCATATTCGCCAAACCCGCGCCCCTTTGTTAAACTACATATGACTACATAAATATTCACCGTATCGAACCAATCACTACAACGACAATCTATAACTAAATCACATTCCGCCAAATGAGCGAACCCAATCCAGAAGGAACCCTGATGACCGCATTTACCGAAGCATGGCAAGCCCTTGAACAACACCAGCTCGACACACAACACATCCACCTGCGCGACCGCTTCGCCGCCGAACCCGACCGCTTCGGCAATATGCACGAAACCCTCGACGGCCTCCTCTTCGATTACAGCAAAAACCGCCTCGGCGAAGACACTTTGCAACTCTTGTGCCGCCTTGCCGAAGCCTCGCCCCTTGCCGGACAAATGCACGCCATGCAAAACGGCGAAAAAATCAACCTCAGCGAACACCGCGCCGTCCTCCATACCGCCTTGCGCCTGCCGCCCGACGCCCCGCCCGTTTACGTTGACGGCGAAAACATCCTCCCCAAACTCCACCACGAACTCGACCGCGCCCTCGCCTACGCCGAAGCACTCAACAACGGCAGCCACAGAGGCATCACCGACAAACCCATCACCGACTTCGTCCACATCGGCATAGGCGGCTCCGACCTCGGCCCCAGAATGTGCGTAGAAGCCCTCAAAGCCTACCGCCAAAACATCCGCGTCCACTTCGTCAGCAATTCAGACGACGCCGACATCAGCCGCACACTCGCCCACCTCAAGCCCGAAACCACCGTATTCAGCATCGCCAGCAAATCCTTCCGCACGCCCGAAACCCTGCTCAACGCCTATGCCGCCCGCGCATGGTATCGGGACGCAGGACTGCCCGAATCCGGTATCTACCGCCACTTCTGCGCCATCTCCTCCGACGTTGCCGCCGCCCGAAACTTCGGCATCGCCCCCGACAACGTCTTCGCCATGTTCGACTGGGTCGGCGGACGCTATTCCGTCTGGTCGACCATCGGACTGCCCGTCATGGTCGCCGTCGGCACAGACCGCTTCCGCGAACTTCTCGCCGGCGCGCACGCCATGGACACCCACTTCTTCCAAACCCCCTACCGCCGCAACATCCCCGTCCTCATGGCACTCATCAGCATCTGGTACAACAACTTCCAGCACGCCGACGGACAAACCGCCGTCCCATACAGCCACAACCTGCGCCACCTCCCCTCGTGGCTCAACCAGCTCGACATGGAAAGCCTAGGCAAAAACCGCACCGCCGACGGACAACCCGTCCCCCATACCACAGGCGGCATCGTCTTCGGCGAAGAAGGCGTCAACTGCCAACACGCCTATTTCCAACTCCTCCACCAAGGCACACGGCTCATCCCCTGCGACTTCATCGTCCCCATGACCACCGCCTACGGCATCAACCGCCAACACCGCTTCACCGTCGCCAACGCCTTCGCCCAAGCCGAAGCCCTGATGAAAGGCAAAACCCTCGAAGAAGCCCGCGCCGAACTTGCCGACCTGCCCGAAGCCGAACGCGAACGCCTCGCCCCGCAAAAAGAATTCCCCGGCAACCGCCCGAGCAACAGCCTCCTCCTCAGCGCCACCGACCCCCGCCGCCTCGGCATGCTCATGGCGGCATACGAACACCGCACCTTCGTCCAAGGCGCAATTTGGGGCATCAACCCCTTCGACCAATGGGGCGTCGAATACGGTAAAGAACTCGCCAAAACCATCGAACCCGAACTCGACCGCGGTAACCCGCAACACGACAGTTCTACCAACGGCCTCATCGCCTTCTACCGAGCCAGCCAAAACCGATAGGCAGTTCAAACATAAAGGTCGTCTGAAAACCCGATTTTTGAGTTTTCAGACGACCTTTGTGTTAATCGTTTTCGTGGACGGAGTCCACGCTACGGCACTTATGTTGCCAACAGACCGCGTAGCGTGGGCTATGCCCACGAACCATTCAAGATTTCAGACGACCTGTCCGTCAATTATCTTCGTGGGTAGAACCCACGCTACGGATACAGCACCAGCCAAAACCGATACGCAGTCCAAACATGAAAGGTCGTCTGAAAACCTACATCGAGTTTTCAGACGACCTTTGTGTTAATTGTTTTCGTGGACAAAGTCCACGCTACGGCTACGGCGTAAGTGTTGTCAACAGGCTATGTAGCGTGGGCTATGCCCACTAGCCATTGGAGATTCCAGCAAACCGCCTAAAATCCCAGACGCAAAAAAAGCAGACCCAACAGGTCTGCTTTCAATCTTTTCTATTAATCCAGATTCAAAACCGCGGAGGTGTAAACGTCCTGCACGTCGTCCAAATCTTCCAGCGCGTCAATCAGTTTCTGCATTTTGACGGCATCTTCGCCGGAAAGTTCGGTTTCGTTTTGGGCGCGCATGGTGACGTCGCCGTCAACGGATTTGTAGCCTGCGGTTTCCAATGCCGCTTTTACGCCCGCCCAGTCGTTCGGGGCAGTGATGACTTCGATGGAGCCGTCGTCGTTGGCAATCACGTCTTCCGCACCGGCTTCCAGAGCGGCTTCCATCAGCGCGTCTTCGTCAACGCCGGGCTCAAACACCAAATAACCTTGATGCACGAAGTTGAACGCTACGCAGCCGTCGGTGCCTAAGTTGCCGCCGTTTTTGGTAAACGCGTGGCGAACGTCGGCGACGGTGCGGGTTTTGTTGTCGGTCAGACAGTCCACCATCAGCGCCGCGCCGCCGATGCCGTAGCCTTCGTAGCGCAACTCGATGTATTCCACGCCTTCCAAGTTGCCCGTACCTTTGTCGATGGCGCGTTGCACGTTGTCTTTGGGCATATTGTTTTCGGCGGCTTTTTCCAAAGCCAGGCGCAGGCGCGGATTGGCGCCGGGGTCGCCGCCGCCCATGCGGGCTGCAACGGTGATTTCTTTGATCAAACGGGTGAAGATTTTGCCGCGTTTGGCATCTTGACGGGCTTTTTTATGCTGGATATTCGCCCACTTACTGTGACCTGCCATATATGGATTCCTTTCGATTTTCCGCCTTATCCGGCGGGCTCTTGCTCATTTTCAAAGGGCGCATTTTAACATAGCAACTGTATTTTTCACCCCGTCGGGCAAA
>KV797037.1 GCA_001809325.1 Neisseria sp. HMSC077D05
AGTGTCCAAGATTTGGGGGCCAGTTCAGTTTTTCAGACGACCTTTTTATTCATAAGGGATTTACTGCAAATCGGGATGGAACAACAAAACTAAGCTTGGACAATCGGCTTCTTCTCTTCCAACCAAGCCTTCAGTTTTTCCTCATCCAAAAACCAATGGCAGATTTCTTCGTCCCCATCCAATAAGACGGGGACAAGCTCGTTATATTGTTCTTCTAAAACAGGGTCTTCATCGACATCGAAGATTTCCAACTCAAAACCGAATGCCTCTTGATACGGCTTGAGCTGTTCACGCATTTTGTGACAGAGACTGCAATATTCTCGAAACATCAGGGTCAGCTTCATGGCGGATGCTTTGCGGTGTGGTAAACGAAAAACGGATTGTAAGATAAAGACGGCTATCAATGTAAAGGTCATCTGAAACCTTGGATTTCGGTTTCAGACGACCTTTGCCGCACATGCGGACCAAACAGGTAGTCGCCGTGTATCGCGTCAGGCATACGGGAAGAAAAGTCCGGGCTCGGCAGAATGATTTTCTTAAAATTTTTGCATTCCTTAGGTTTTGGGTCGGTTTTTTACGATTTCTTTATAAATCATTCTCAATATTCCTGCAAAGGTTGCCTTGTTTAAATGAGATTCGCCGAAATGACGAGTGCAGCCTTCCATTTTTGAAGCAATCAACGGTTCCAATTCTTCAACTTTTGATATGCCTAGCTTCATCATTTGCTCCGAAAAAGAAACGCCATAGATTTTCTTATATTCTTCAAACCCCTGTATTATCCCAAAAGTGTCGTACAGAGAAGTTCGGTAGGCTTTGAGCCAATCCCACATAATCTCCGGGTCAGAAATATTCGGATTTTCTAAATGACATTTTTTGCATAACAAAACCAAATTAGAAGGTTCGTCTGCCCCTCCGCGGGAATGGGGGATAATATGGCAGCGCTCCAGTTTGGTTTGATAACCGCATCGCCAGCACCTCTCATGGGCTTCTGAGGCATCGACACTTAAATCCCCTTCATAAACTCTTGAAAACCAATAATCAACGATTTCAGGAATGGTCGTTTTTATTGCTGTTCTTTTGGTCATTTTATTCCTTTTTATTTCACTATCTTTAGTAGGTAAGAAGCGTTAATTCGATGTTTTTCTTACTTAACTTTATATGAAACAGGTCGTCTGAAACCTTGGATTTTGGTTTCAGACGACCTTTTGTAATGCTTTAGATAAGATTAGGATTGCACATTGATACCGGCGGTCACTGTCGTTTGCGCATTGTTGGCATTCAGGAAAGAAGCCGCCAACTCGCCGCAGCAGCCGCAGCAGGTCGCAACGCCCAATTGAGCCTGCAAATCGCTCATGGTACTGGCACCGGCTGCGATGGTTTCTTTGATGTCGTGGTCGGTAATGGCGTTGCAAATGCAGACAAACATAATGTGCTCCGTGTTTTCTTTCGCTCAGTATTGATAGTGTGTTTTATTCTTAAACGTGAATATAAATAAAAACAGTTTGCATTGCAAGACTGGTTTGAATGGTTTTATTTGGTAATTTTCTATTGATTTCCTTATTTTGATTGATGTAATAGATTAAGAAGAATATTCTAGAAAACCGCAAAGCCGCGCACGTCATAACATTTCACAACAAATAAAAAAATACAGGCTGCGCAACGGCAAGCCTGTACTTTTTATCTTTTCATTTTGCAATACCGCTATTTCCCTTTCACATCAATCACCCACACTTCCGACTGAGAACCCAAGCGCAGCGGAATCCCCCAGAAACCGTAGCCGGACGTAACAAAAAAGTGTCTTCCGCCGATTTCCTCGTAGCCGTAGGCAAGACGGTATAAAGTACGCACAATCAGGTTTGCCGGCGCGATTTGACCGTTGTGTACATGGCCGGAAACTTGAACATCGATAGGCAGCTTGGCGTGTGCCTCGACTTCAGTCGGGCGGTGGTCCATTAGTAAAACGGGCTGGTCGGTATTGTGGTTTTCCAGCAACTGCGCGACAGACGGACGGTCGTGATCCAAGTCATCATTGCGGCCGACGAGCAAGAAAGCATCTTGTTGCAACACTTGGTTGCCGAGTACGGTAATGCCCGCCGCTTCGAGGTCATGGCGGATGCGCGCGCTGTCGCCGAACATATCGTGATTGCCCAAAGTCGCGTAAACGCCCAGCGACGCTTTCAGACGACCCAGATGCGGCTGCATACTCTCTTTGCGGTAGGCATCGACGTTGTCGTCCATCAAATCGCCCGGCAACAGGATTAGATCGACTTTTTCGCGGTTCATGATGTCCACCAGCTTATCCAGTTGCCGCGCGCCGAACAAAATTCCCAAGTGCAGGTCGCTTGCCACGCCGATGCGCAGCGGTTTGTCCATTTTCTTATCGATCACGACGGTCTGATGACGGACGACGGGCGTATAGGCGTTGTACAGCCCAAAGCCAACCAAACCGAACACAAACAACGGCGCGAACAACCGCAGGCTGCGCGACAGCGACCGGCTAGCCACGAATTTGCGCAGCAGAAGAAACAGGATAAACGTCGCCAATGCCGCATACATCACAAACAGCAGCAACACCATCCAAAACGCCATGATGCGGAACATAAAATGACCTAACTCCAACAAAAGCCCTGCCAGCAGGCCGTTAGTCACGAAATACGACACCCCCATGAGCCAACGCCTGCCCACCTTACCGACCACCGGCGCGAACAGCCATTGCAACGAACGCCCCAACCCGAACGTGAAAAGCTGGAGCAATAGAATCATAATCAAAAACATCGTACCAAACATAAAGCGAACCTGTTGAAAATCAGAACACAAACGGCGGATTCTATCATATCCGCCCTTTCAGACGAGGTCGTCTTAAAACCTTAAGTGCTATAATATTGTCCGAAAAACTCAATAAACTGAAAAGGAAACACAATGCCCCGCCCGCAAACTTCCATCATCCCCGACCACGCCCAAGCCGGCATATTCATCGAGGCCGACATCCGCGACCACCGTTACGACGACATCAAAACCGCCTGCCGAAGCTCGCTTGAAGCCTTGGCGAAGCTGAAAACCCACTTTCCAAAAGACATTTTAGGCATGACCATCGCCTTCGGCAGCGAAGCATGGAAAGCATTCGGACATGCTGAAGAAGGCAGCGAAATCAAACCCTTCCCCGTCATGGGCAACGGTCTTGCCCCCTCAACCCAACACGATATTTACATCCACATCCAAGCCTGCCGCCAAAAAGCCGCCTTCGCACTCGCCCAATCCGTCTTTGCCGCGTTCGGCGACAGCATCAGCATCGCCACCGAAGAACACGGCCTGCGCCTTTATGAAGACCGCGGACTGGACGGCTTCGTCGATGGAACTGAAAACCCGCAAGGCGATGAAAACGTCCGCAATGTCGCCATTATTCCCGAAGGCCGACCCGATGCCGGCGGCAGCTATGTCCTGCTGCAAAAATACCTGCACGACCTGAAAAAATGGGATGCCGTCCCCGTTGCTGAACAAGAAGCCAGCGTCGGCCGCAGCAAAGAAGCCAACGAAGAATTCAGCAAAGACGTTCGCCTGCCCGATTCGCACTTGGGCCGCGTCAACCTGAAAGAAAACGGCGTGGGTCTGAAAATCGTCCGCCGCAGCCTGCCCTTCGGCAAACTCAGCGGCGAACACGGCTTGATGTTCACTGCCTACTGCCACACCCTGCACAACATCGAAGTACAGCTTTTGCACATGTTCGGCGATGCCGACGGCAAAACCGACCTGCTGCTCAAGCATCTTTCCACCGCCGTTTCCGGCGCATATTACTACGCCCCTTCGGTCGAGCGTTTGCAGGATTTGTAAAACCGCGTTGCCGATGTGAAATATTGAAGCCCTAAGACAAAAGGTCGTCTGAAAACCCGTAATCAGGTTTTCAGACGACCTTTTTCATGACGTTTGTAGGAAATTCAATTATTATCCTCACCTAATTTCAAAACTAATAATAAAAAGGGAAACAGTTTTGCTGAAATATTATGGATCGCCGTTTTGGGTGGTCGGCGTCATCGCCTCATTCGCTTTGCCGTCCATACCGCATTGGGGGGTGTGGCTGGCGGCAGCATTGGTTTTGCTGGCGACTTCGCGGCGGTTTGCGGTGGCGGGAATGATGCTATGTGTGATGCTCGGCACGGCTTACGGCGTGTTTCGGACGGAAGCGGCTTTGTCGGCGCAATGGCCGCTGAACGGAGCTTCGGAGTCGGTGTTGACGGTTGAAGTCGCGGATATGCCGCGCGGTGACGGGCGGAGGGTGCAGTTTGCGGCGAAGGCGTGGACGGAGGATGGGCGGCAATTTGATTTATTGCTGTCGGATTATCAGAAACGCGATTGGGCGGTGGGCAGCCGCTGGAAAGTGTCGGCACGGCTCAAGCCGGTTATCGGCGAAGTGAACTTGCGCGGGTTGAACCGCGAGGCTTGGGCGTTGGCAAACGGTTTGGACGGCGCGGGTACGCTGGGCAAAGGCAGGAGCTTGGTTCGCGAGGGCGGCGGTGTCGGCTTGGCGGTATGGCGCGATGCGGTCAGCCGCCGTTGGCAGGCTGTCGAGGCGGACAGTCCGGATTTTTCGGACGGTATCGGTCTGATGCGGGCTTTGAGCATAGGCGAACAATCGGCGTTGAGGCCTGAACTGTGGCAGGCATTCCGACCTTTGGGCTTGACGCACTTGGTCAGCATTTCGGGGTTGCACGTTACGATGGTGGCGGTTTTAGCTGGTTGGCTGGTCAAACTGATTTTCAGACGACTGCCTCGGATACCGGCTAAACCGCGCGTATGGATTTTGGCGGGCGGCGCGGCAGGGGCTTTGTTTTATGCGCTGTTGGCGGGCTTTTCCGTGCCGACGCAGCGCAGCGTTTTGATGTTGGCGGCGTTTGCTTGGGCTTGGTGGCGCGGCAGTTTGTCTTCGGGCTGGACGGCGTGGTGGCAGGCTTTGGCAGTAGTATTGCTGCTTGATCCTCTGGCGGTTTTGGGCGTCGGCACTTGGCTGTCGTTCGGCTTGGTTGCCGCCTTGATTTGGGCTTCAGCAGGTCGTCTGAAAGAACGCGGCTGGCGTTTGGCTGTTCGCGGACAATGGGCGGCGACGGTGTTGTCGGTGGTATTGTTGGGCTATATTTTTGCGTCGTTGCCCATCATCAGCCCTTTGGTCAATGCGGCGATGATTCCTTGGTTTTCTTGGGTATTGACGCCTTTGGCGCTGCTGGGGTCGGTGTTGCCGTTCGCACCTTTGCAATGGGCGGCGGCAGGTTTGGCGGAATACACTTTGCGCGGCTTGGTTTGGCTGGCGGAGGTATCGCCTGAATTTGCCGTAGCCGCCGCGCCTGTGCCGCTGTTGGTTTTGGCTTTTGCGGCGGCTTTGCTGTGGCTGTTGCCGCGCGGACTGGGTTTGCGGCCTTGGGCGTGTTTGGTGTTGGCAGGATTTGTGTTTTACCGCCTCGACCGACTGGACGACGGGCTGGCGCGGATTACCGTGATGGATGCGGGACAGGGTTTGTCGGTATTGGTACAGACGCGCAACCGCAACCTGCTGTTTGACACAGGAACTGCGCAAGCGGCGCAAACAGGTATCGTGCCAAGCCTGAACGCCATGGGCGTGCGCCGTTTGGACAAGCTGATTCTGTCGCATCACGACAGCGACCACGACGGCGGTTTGGATGCCGTTTCCGATATTGAAATCGGCGAAACGCTGGCGGGACAGCCTGAGTTTTATCCGAATACAAAATTTTGTGCCGAAGCAAAATGGCAATGGGACGGCGTGGATTTCGAGCTATTGAGGTCGTCTGAAAATTCGGGCGGCGAAGATAATGACAAAAGCTGCGTCTTGCGCATCGTTTCTGACGGACAGGCTTTGCTGGTTACAGGCGATTTGGGCATAAAGGGCGAAGCTGGGCTGGTAGAACGCTACGGCGGCTCGCTGTACAGCCAAGTTTTGATATTGGGACACCACGGCAGTAACACGGCTTCATCCGGCGGCTTCCTGAACACCGTCGCGCCCAAATACGCCGTCGCCTCCAGCGGCTACGCCAATGCCTACAAACACCCCACGCCCGCCGTCCAAACCCGCGTCCGCGCACACGGCGCGACTTTGTTGCGGACGGATTTGTCGGGTGCATTGGTATTTGAACTGGGTGGCGATGAAGTCTTTAAAGGTCGTCTGAAAAAGGATAAGTTTTATTGGCAGAAAAAGCCGTTTGAATAAATGCGTTTGCTGTATGGAAGAATTGGCTTTTCAGACGACCCCAAAGCCTCTATGCCGCAAAAATATAGTTATCCTTGCTTTATGTGAATCCAGTTGTGGATATATCGGATTAACGGTTGATACTAAAAGAAAAAATAAGGCTGCCCAAAAAACAGGCAAGGGCAAAATAGAGATTTCAGACGACCTTCATCACGCGATTGCGCATTATCCGTCTTCATTTACCGTCGCCCAAATGGCGGCGGTAAAACCGGTCGATATCCGCTATCGCCTTTTCATCATTCGGCCTCAAATCGATTTTCAAATCGGCAAGCCGTATCAGCATCAGGTCTTCTTGTTCCGCCACCGCGCAGCTGACTTCTCCGCTGCTGCGCAGATGCGCGATGAGTTCGTCCAGCTGCCGCAGGGCGTTTTCGTAGGCGGCGTTTTGTTTGTCTTCTGCCATATAGATTCCGTTTCTTATAGACAATAAAAAATGGCGGGGAATCAATCCCGCCATTATTCTACGGCATAAGCCGCACGTTTAATTAAGCAGCCTGAATGTTAGCAGCTTGTTTGCCTTTAGGGCCGGTGGTTACGTCGAAAGATACGCGTTGACCTTCTTTCAGGGTTTTGAAACCATCCATGTTGATCGCTGAGAAGTGAGCGAACAGATCTTCGCCACCTTCGTCAGGAGTGATGAAACCAAAACCTTTAGCGTCGTTAAACCATTTTACGATACCGGTTGCCATTAGAAACTTCCTATACTTAAAAATTAACAAAATCAGCAAAATAAGGCATACAGCAAACTTAAACGTTCAGCGTTTCTCCCTAGCTTTATATACTTGGTCGAGTGCCGGCTTCTGCTTAACCGTCTTTTTACATTTGTTAAGTCAAAACGTCAAGCCATACAAGGGAAAAAGTGCGAAAATGGCGGAAACCGACCAAAATACAACAGAAATCGAAATAAACCTTATAATCACTTTGTTTATAGATTCATTTGATATCAAACCTTTCACAAGGTCGTCTGAAAACAAACCCTCTTCCACAAAGCCAAAATATTTATGAACAACACAAACACACATCACGAATCCGATACACTTTTAAGCGACCAAAAGACCGCCCCGCCGAAACGTTACGGCGTATTTTTGCTGAACGACGATTACACCACGATGGAATTCGTCGTCGAAATCCTGACCGAAATCTTCATGCTCGGACAGGAGCAGGCGGTGGCGGTAATGCTCTTGGTTCATCACGAAGGCAAAGGCTTGTGCGGCACTTACACACGGGACATCGCCCAAACCAAACAACAACAAGTCATGCAGCGTGCAAAAGCCGAAGGGCATCCGCTGCAATGTATTGTCGAGGAGATTTAATATGCTTTCACCCGAATTGGAACAGATTTTGCAGCAGCTTTACCGCGAGGCGCGTAAGGCTCATTATGAATTTATCAGTCTCGAGCATCTGCTTTTGGTGTTAATCGAAGAAGATGCCTCCGTCCCCAACGTTCTCAAGCTCTGCGGTGCGGATTTGAAAGTGGTGTCCGAACAACTCGCCGCCAGCGTTGCCGAAAATACCCCCCTGATTCCCGACCACCTTTTAGATACGGTCGAAACCCAACCCACGCTCGGCTTCCAACGCGTCATCCAGCGCGCAATGGTGCATACCCAATCCGCAGGCAAAGGCTTGGTCGAGCCTTTGGACGTTTTGGTGGCGCTGATGAGCGAAACCGACAGCCATGCCGTCTATTTCCTCAAACTGCAATCAGTTACGCGTTTTGAAGTTTTGCGCTGCATTGCCCACGGCGCAACCGAAGATGACGAACACAAAGGCTTTTCAGACGACCCCGACAATGATTCAGACGACCCTATCGAATCGAAAAGCGGCTCGTTGTCGGACTACACCGTCAACCTCAACGCCGAAGTCAAAGCCGGCCGCATCGACCCCTTAATCGGCAGAAAGCACGAAATGGAACGGCTGGTGCAAATCCTGTGCCGCCGCCGCAAAAACAATCCGCTTTTGGTCGGCGAAGCAGGCGTGGGCAAAACCGCGCTGGCGGAAGGGCTGGCGCATCAAATCGTCAACGGCGACATTCCCGACGCGCTTAAAGATGCCGAAGTGTACGCGCTGGATATGGGTTCGCTTTTGGCGGGCACGAAATACCGCGGCGACTTTGAAGCGCGGGTCAAATCCGTCTTGAAACAGCTCGAAAAAATCCCTCAAGCCATTTTGTTTATCGACGAAATCCACACCATCATCGGCGCGGGCAGCACCAGCGGCGGCACGATGGACGCGTCCAACCTGCTCAAACCCGCACTGGCAAAAGGTTCGCTGCGCTGTATCGGCGCGACCACTTACGACGAATACCGCACTATTTTCGACAAAGACCACGCCTTAAGCCGCCGCTTCCAAAAAATCGACGTGGTCGAACCCACCGTCGCCGAAACCGTGCAAATCCTGCGCGGCTTGAAACCGATGTTTGAAGGCTTCCACCAAGTCCGCTACACGCAAGGCGCACTCGAAGCCGCCGCCGAACTCTCCGCCCGCTACATCAACGAGCGTTTCCTGCCCGACAAAGCCATCGACGTGATGGATGAGGCAGGCGCGGCGCAACGGATTCTGCCCAAATCCAAACAGAAAAAAGTCATCGGCAAAGCGCAAATCGAAACCGTCATCGCCAAAGTCGCGCGGATTCCCGAAAAAACCGTGTCGCACGACGACAAACAAGTGCTGCAATTCCTTGGCCGCGATTTGAAAAACATGGTTTACGGTCAGGAAAACGCCATCGACGCGCTGGTTGCCGCCGTCAAAATGTCGCGCTCCGGTCTCGCCCTGCCCGACAAACCCATAGGCAGCTTCCTCTTCTCCGGCCCGACCGGCGTCGGCAAAACCGAAGTCGCCAAACAGCTTGCCTATTCGATGGGCGTACCGCTGCAACGCTTTGATATGTCCGAATACATGGAGCCCCACGCCGTATCGCGCCTGATCGGTGCGCCGCCGGGCTACGTCGGCTTCGACCAGGGCGGCCTTTTGACCGAAGCCGCCAACAAACACCCGCACTGCGTGTTGCTCTTAGACGAAATCGAAAAAGCCCACCCCGACATTTTCAACGTCCTCCTGCAAGTTATGGATGCAGGCAAACTGACCGACAACAACGGCAAGAGCGCGGATTTCCGCAACGTCATCCTGATCATGACCACCAACGCAGGCGCGGAAAGCCTCAGCCGCCCCAGCCTCGGCTTTACCGCCAAGCGCGAACGCGGCGACGAAATGCAGGCGATCAACAAACTCTTCACGCCCGAGTTCCGCAACCGCTTGGACGCGATTATCCCGTTTGCGCCCTTGTCCGAACCCGTCATCGCCAAAGTCGTGGACAAATTCCTGCTCCAGCTCGAACACCAACTCCTCGACAAAAAAGTCGAAGCCGAATTTACGCCGGCATTGCGCAAGTATTTGGCGGAAAAAGGTTTCGACCCGCAAATGGGCGCCCGCCCGATGCACCGCCTGATTCAGGAAAAAATCCGCAAACCGCTCGCCGACGAACTCCTGTTCGGCAAACTCGCCGACGGCGGCTTCGTGCGGATAGACTGGGATGCGGCAAAAGAAGAAGCTGTGTTGAAATTCAAGAAAAACAAAGCCAAACCTGAAGCAGCAGCGGTTTGACGAATAAAGGCAAAAGGTCGTCTGAAAACGAGATTTCTGTTTTCAGGCGACCTTTTTCAATAGAATCGTTTAATTTCGCGAATGGTGTTCGTCAACGATGTTTTTCAGGCGGATGTTGGCGACGTGGGTGTAGATTTGGGTGGTATTGATGTTGGCGTGTCCGAGCATGAGCTGTACGGCGCGCAAATCGACGCCGTGGTTGACGAGATGGGTGGCGAAAGCGTGGCGCAGGCCGTGCGGGCTGAGCGAAGTGATACCGGCGGCGTCCGCATAATTTTTGACAATCATCCATGCGAGTTGGCGGGAGATGCCGCTGCGTTTTTGGCTGACGAAGACTTCGTCGCAGATTTTGTTTTTGAGCAGCAGCGGGCGCGATTCGGCGCAATAGCGTTCGACCCAGTAAACGGCTTCTTCGCCCATAGGCACGATACGCAGTTTGTCGCCTTTGCCTATGGTGCGGATGCAGCCGCGCTTGAGGTCGAGGTCGCCCAGTTGGAGCTTGACGGCTTCGGTTACGCGCAAACCTGTGGCGTACATGACTTCGAGCAGGGCTTTGTCGCGCAGGCCGTGCGGCGTATCGGTATCGGGCGCGGCGAGCAGGTTTTCGATTTGCGCTTCGGTAATCAGTGTGGGCAGCTTTTGCGTCTGTTTTGGAGCTTTGAGGAAACGGGTCGGATTGTCCGTCCGCCGCTCGGTTTCTTCCAGCCAGGCGTATAGGCGTTTGCAGGCGGACAAGGCGCGCGCCTGCGAGCTGTGTTTTTCGTCTGCCGCATAGACGGCGTCCGCCAAATCGGCGGCTTCGGCATCTAACCAGGTATGCCCGCCCGCTTCCAAACGCGCGGCGATTTTTTCCAAATCGCGGCGGTAGCCTTGTAAGGTGTTGTGGCTGAGACGGTCTTGCAGCCAGAGGGATTCGAGCAGTTTGTCTATGAGTTCGTCGGTCATGGGGTTTTACGGGCAGTCCGAAGATGGGGTATCGTGGATCGAATATGAATCAGGACAAGCAACCCTGCCCTGATTGACGTCCATTATAAAAGGTCGTCTGAAAATGAAAACCTGCTTGGACAGAACCCGCCAAGCTCGTTTTCAGACGACCTTTTGCTGCATTATCGGTTTATCGGGACAGCGTTTCCAACACTTCCTGCGCGTGTCCGGCGACTTTGACTTTGCGCCATTCGTGGATGATTTCGCCGTTTGCGTCCAATACGAAGGTGCTGCGTTCAATGCCCAAAGACTCTTTGCCGTACAGCTTTTTCAGCTTGATCACATCAAACATTTTGCACACGGTTTCGTCTTTGTCGCTCAACAATTCAAAATTAAAGCCTTGTTTGGCGCAGAAATTCTGATGCGATTTCACGCCGTCGCGCGAGATGCCGACGACGGTATAGCCGAGTTCTTTAAATTGCGGCAAACGGGCGTTGAAATCCAGACCTTCAGTGGTGCAGCCGGGCGTGCTGTCTTTGGGGTAGAAATAGACAACCAGCGGCAGATGTTCGGCGGAGTCAAAGTCGTTGCCGCTACTTGAGGGCAAAGTGAATCGGTATTGGGTCATGATGTATCCTTTCAGACGACCTAAGACGGAAATGTATAATGAATTAACTTTAAACCAGTACGGCGTTACCTCGCCTTAGCTCAAAGAGAACGATTCTCTAAGGTGCTGAAGCACCAAGTGAATCGGTTCCGTACTATCTGTGCTGTCTGTGGCTTCGTCGCCTTGTCCTGATTTAAATTTAATCCACTATAGTAGCGGATCAGGAAATAAAATGAATCCCAAACATAGCCGCTTTAGCGTTTCACCATAATCTTGCACACTGCGTCAGCGTTCGCTCAAATTCAGATAATTTCGCGTTCCCTGCAAATCGTTCAGCGCATTGAGCAACAGTTGGAAATGTTCGTCATTGCCTTGCAAATCCAACTCGTCGGCATTGACGGTCAGCAGCGGGGAATTTTGATAAAGGTGGAAAAACTGGCTGTACCCCTCGTGTATCCGCCCCAAATAGCCCTCAGGAAAAAGATTGATGATGCCGTCGCCGCGTTTTTGCAGGCGTTTGCGGTTACCGTCCACGGCGGTTTGCAGGTAGATCACCAAATCGGGCGCGGGATACTGGGGCAGGATTTTTTGTTTCAAATCGGCGAAGAGCTGCTGCTCGTCTTCATTCAACACGACCGGCGTGAAAATCCGGTCCTTTTCCAACAGGAAATCAGCGACGACCATGCCGCCTTGTGCGTATTCGTTTTTGATGATGTCCACGCTTTCCGCGCGGCGCATCAGGAAAAAAAGCTCGGTTGCCAAGCCGTGATGTGAGGCGTTGGCGTAAAACTTCATAAGAAAGGGGTTGTGTTCGGGGTTTTCCGCCAGCGACATCGCGCTGAAATGTTCTGCAAGGCGGCGGCTCAATGCGTTTTTCCCGCTGCCGATGGAGCCTTCGACGACAATATAACGGTAGTTCATGGTTTGATGGATAATTTTGTTTTGATATTTTGGAAAGGGGCATTTTATCAGACCGACGGAATTTGCCCAAACCTGCCGCCGTCCTTCTTGAAAGGTCGTCTGAAAAAGGAAACTTCCAAGCCATTTCCCTTTTCAGACGACCTCTTGAACCTAGTTGCCTCAAATAAAAACTTTGACACGCGATTGAAGCAAACAGGCGTTTTTATAGTGGATTAACAAAAATCAGGACAAGACGACGAAGCCACAGACAGCACAGATAGTACGGAACCGATTCACTTGGTGCTTCAGCACCTTAGAGAATCGTTCTCTTTGAGCCAAGGCGAGGTAACGCCGTCTGGTTTAAAGTTAATCCACTATATTTCACCGCCTTGCCTCAAACGGCTTCCAACAGGCGTATGCCTTCATCGCCCAAAGCAGCCGCCAAATCCGCCGCCCGTCCGTGTCCGCCCAAAACAAAATCGGGCAGGATTTCAGCCAGCGGCTTCATCACAAAGCTGCGTTCGTGCGCGCGCGGATGCGGCAGGGTCAGATGCGGGTAGCTGCTGGAGATGCCGTCAAAGTCGATGATGTCCAAGTCTAACGTGCGCGGAGCATTGCGGAACGTGCGTTCCCGCCCGAAATCCGCCTCGATGCGGTTCAACACAGCAAGCAGCGAAACGCCGTCCAATGAAGTGCGGACGGAACAAACGGCGTTGACAAAATCAGGCTGGTCGTCGTAGCCGACTGGCGCGGTTACATACAGCGAGGATGTTTTTTCGATTTGAATCTGCGGATGCGCCTCCAGCGCGGACAATGCGGCGCGGACTTGGCGGGCGGGTTCGGCAAGGTTGCTGCCTAAGGCAATGACGGCAAAATGGGTTGGCGGCATTTTCAGACGACCTCTTTAAAACGGCAGCGTTTTGGTTTTGGCAAGATAGACGATGCAGCCGACGCAAGCCATCGACAAAACATAAATGGCGTAAAACTTCGGCGAACGCGGACGGGAACGCATCATGACCATACCCAGCCCGATGTAAACCAAGAGCAGCAGGATTTTGCTGCCGAGCCACGGCGAATTAAAGGGCGAAAAGTGGGTAATCTTCATCAGCCACAAGCCGGTAAAGAGCAGCATGGTGTCGTTGAGATGTGGAAGGGCTTTCCAGATGCCCGCCAAAGGTTTGTCGGGATGCCGCCAAAGCAGGAAGAAGCGGATATTGAACACCAAAATGGTGATGGTGACGAAAATCTGATGGCTGTATTTTACAAACAGATATTGCATAGCGGTCGCACGTTATTGTTTTTGAAAGAAGCGTCTATTCTACCGCAAACATTCATTCTTGACGTAACTTTTCAAACGCCAACAAATACGGCGGGCGGTTGCGGCGGTTGATAAAGCCGTAACGCAAAACGGCAAATTCATCCTGCGGCAGCTGCCGCGCCCAATCTTCGATTGCCTGAGACCTTTGCAAAATTCCCCAAAATCCCC
>KV797038.1:0-5942 GCA_001809325.1 Neisseria sp. HMSC077D05
GGATTTTGGGGAATTTTGCAAAGGTCTCAGCCCAGTTTTTCCAGAGTTGGCGCTTTGTCCGCCGCTGCGGTTTTTTCCTCGATTTCATACTGGCTGCCGCGATTGAGCATATTCGGCAGGGAAATTGCCGCCTGAATGTCCATGCCCCAATCGATATGCGCCACCAGCGTTTTGGCGACGAAACCGATGATGCGGCTGCCACCAGGCGAACCGACCGCCAGATAAGGCTTGCCGTCTTTCATCACGATGGTCGGCGCCATTGAAGAACGCGGCCGTTTGCCGCCCGCCACGCTGTTGGCAACGGTTTTACCATCCGTGCCGACAGGGTTGAAAGCGAAATCGGTCAATTCATTGTTGAGCAGATAGCCGTTTGCCATCAGCCCCGAGCCGAACGCGTTTTCAATCGAAGTCGTCATCGACACGACGTTGCCGTCTTTATCCACAACCACCAAATGGCTGGTGGACGGCAGCTCTACCGCCATGCCCTGCGCGTATTTCTTGCCAAACTTGCCCGCCTGAATGTTTTCCAGCGCCTTGTCGGATTGACGGATTTCTTCGGCACGCGGTTTCAGGTAAGCCTGAGAAATCAAGGCACGGGTCGGGACGTTGACAAACGCGGGATCGCCAATGTAATGATCTCGGTCGGCAAACGCAATTCGCGACGCATCGCCTATCCAGCGCCAACTGTGGATATTTTCCGATCCCAACGCCTTCATATCCTGATTTTGCAAGACGCCCAAAATCTCGCCCAAAGCAATCGCCCCCGAACTTGGCGCGCCCATGCCGCAGACTTCGTATTCGCGATAAGGCGCGCAAACCGGTTGACGCTCGATAACGCGGTAGTTTTTCAAATCTGACAAACTGATTTTGCCGGGGTTATCCACAGCACCGGTAACGGCACGGACAATATTCTGTGCCTGCGCGCCCTGATAAAACGGCGCGCTGCCTTTTTCCGCCAACAGGCGCACGGAGCGGGCAAATTCAGGGTTTTTCAACACCGTTCCCGCTGCCAAAGGCTTACCCTCAGGCAGGAAATAGGCGGCGGTTTGCGGATAACGTTGCAACGGCTCCAGATTCTGCTCGATGGATTTCGCCATGCGCGGTGAAACCGTAAAGCCTTGTTCCGCCAAAGCAATCGGTTTGTCAAACAGGCTTGCCCACGGCAATTTGCCGTAACGTTTGTGAACATCTTCCAGCAGCTTCGGAATCCCCGGCACGCCGACCGAATGACCGCCGACCACTGCGTTCATAAAGCCCATCGGTTTGCCGTTCTCATCCAAAAAAAGCTCCGGCGTTGCCGCTTTCGGCGCCGTTTCACGAGCATCAAACGTCGTCAGTTTTTTCGCCTTATTGTCCCAATACACCAAAAACGCGCCGCCGCCCAAACCTGAAGACTGCGGCTCGGTCAGACCCAAGGTCGTCTGAATGGCGATCATCGCATCTATCGCACTGCCGCCGCGTTTCAAAATCTCGTATCCCGCCTCGGTCGCCAACGGATTGGCAGACGCCGCCATGTAATGCTTGGCGCGGATCAGTTTCTGCTCGGTCAGCCCCGTCCCTTGTTCCGGCGCATGGTTATCCACAGCCGTCGGCACAGGCGCGGCATCAGGTTTCTGCATCGGCTGGTGCGCGCACGCCGCCAAAACCAAAACTGCCAACAGGTTTAAGCCAAAGGAAAATTTCATATCTGCTCCCTTTTAATGAGATATTTTTCAGACGACCTTTACAGGGCTAAAACACGCAAAAGGTCGTCTGAAACATGAAAAACAATTGGACTCTTTATCTCGTCATACAGTTCCGTTTGAGATCGGTATAAAACCGGCAGGCTGTGTGTATAGCCGGAAAGTTATACACAAAACCAAACCGGATTTCAAAATTATCCACATCTGCCAACAAGGCAAACAGCGGTTTATCCGCATCCAAAATCTACATTCAACTCATTGAACTGAAAAAGGAATCAAAGTTATACACAAGCAAATGCACTACTCAATATAATCATCTATTTATTATTTAAAATCTTATTTATAGTTTGTTTTCCCAACACGCAGCCAACGCCTGCAACGTAAAGGCATCTTTTCAAAAAATTAGATAGTTAAGGATTGTTAAACCTCTGTAAATCAGATAGAGTTACGGCTGATAAATTAAATTAATAATGGAGCTTCCATCAATGAAAGGCGATATCGGCATCATCGGCTTGGCCGTTATGGGTCAAAACTTGATTTTGAATATGAACGATCGCGGTTTCAAAGTCGTGGCGTACAACCGGACCACTGCTAAAGTAGACGATTTTCTCAACGGCGCAGCCAAAGGCACCAACATTATCGGTGCCTATTCATTGCAAGATTTAGTGGATAAACTGGAAAAACCGCGCAAAATTATGATGATGGTGCGTGCAGGTTCTGTCGTTGACGACTTTATTGAGCAACTTGTCCCGCTTTTGGAGCAAGGCGACATTATTATTGACGGCGGCAACGCCAACTATCCCGATTCCACCCGCCGCACCCACGAGCTGGCGGCAAAAGGCATCCGCTTTATCGGCGCGGGCGTGTCCGGCGGCGAAGAAGGCGCGCGTCACGGTCCGTCCATCATGCCCGGCGGCGACGAAGCCGCATGGCCTGCCGTCAAACCCATCTTCCAAGCCATTGCCGCCAAAACCCCGCAAGGCGAACCCTGCTGCGACTGGGTCGGCCGCGACGGCGCAGGCCATTTCGTCAAAATGGTGCACAACGGCATCGAATACGGCGATATGCAGTTGATTTGCGAAGCCTACCAATTCATGAAAGACGGCTTGGGTCTGAGCTACGACGAAATGCACCGCATTTTCAGCGAATGGAACCAAACCGAGCTGGATTCCTACCTGATTGAAATCACCGCCGCGATTTTGGGCTACAAAGACGAAAACGGCGAACCTTTGGTCGAAAAAATCCTCGATACCGCCGGACAAAAAGGCACAGGCAAATGGACCGGCATCAATGCCCTCGACTTGGGCATCCCGCTGACGCTGATTTCTGAAGCCGTGTTCGCCCGCTGCGTGTCCGCGCTCAAAGACCAACGCGTTCAAACCGGCCGCTTGTTCGGCAAAACCATCAGCCCCGTCGAAGGCGACAAAGCCACATGGGTCGAAGCCCTGCGCCAAGCCCTGTTGGCATCCAAAATCATCTCCTACGCACAAGGCTTCATGCTCATCCGCGAAGCCAGCGAAAACAACGATTGGGCATTGAATTACGGCAACACCGCCCTTCTGTGGCGCGAAGGCTGCATCATTCGCAGCGCGTTCTTGGGCAACATCCGCGACGCATACGAAGCCAATCCCGATTTAGTGTTCTTGGGTTCCGACCCCTATTTCAAAGGCGTATTGGAAAACTGCCTGCCCGCATGGCGCAAAGTGGTCGCCAAAGCCATCGAATGCGGCATCCCCATGCCCTGCATGGCTTCCGCGATTACCTTCCTCGACGGCTACACCACCGAACGCCTGCCCGCCAACCTGCTGCAAGCCCAACGCGACTACTTCGGTGCGCACACCTACGAGCGCACCGACAAACCGCGCGGTGAGTTCTTCCACACCAATTGGACAGGCAAAGGCGGCGATACCGCATCGACTACTTACGATATTTGATTTGTTTGAACCAGCAAAAAGGTCGTCTGAAAACCATGAATTTTGGGTTTTCAGACGACCTTTTTATTTGAATCTTTCAATTTGAGGCACGCTTGTTATGGGAATCTCAGCGACAAACTTCGGTTTTAAAAACGGATGCTTGCGGGTGCAGAAGGGTGGGGAAAACGCCCTGTAAAATCTACTGCTTGCGCACAACTTATCCACATTTTAATCTCAGTTAATCCACTATAAAAGCATGATTCATTGAACGCCGTCCCTATACAAAAAGGTCGTCTGAAAAATCTTGGAACTGATTTTTCAGACGACCTTTGATGTCTCAGCGGTATAAAAAGAAAAATGATTTCAGACGTTTAATTTTTCCGCGCAGTAACAAATTCCGCCAAGAGCCGCAAATGCAGGGCTTTTGCGCCGAAGGGTTCGAGCAGGGCGGCGGCTTCGGCGGTCAGGGTTTCGGCGTAGGCGCGGGCGGCTGGCAGACCCATCAGTTTGACGTAGGTGGGTTTGTCGTTGTCGCTGTCTTTGCCGGCGGTTTTGCCCAAGGTGGCGGTGTCGGCTTCGCAGTCCAACACGTCGTCGATAACTTGGAACGCCAAGCCGAGTTTGGCGGCGTAGTCGTCCAAGGTTTGGACGTCGTCTGAATCCAAATCGGGGCAGGCAAGCGCGCCTAGGACGACGGCGGCACGGATGAGGGCGCCGGTTTTGAGGCTGTGCATCTGTTCCAACTGTGCCTGATTCATGGCTTTGCCGACGTTGGTAAGGTCGATGGCTTGTCCGCCCGCCATGCCGAGGCTGCCGGATGCTTTGGCGAGTATGGACAACATGGCGATTTGGCGTTCGGCAGGCAGTCCGGTCGGACGGCTCAATACGTCGAAGGCTTGGGTTTGCAGCGCGTCGCCGACCAAGAGGGCGGTGACTTCGTCGTATTTCACATGGCAGGTCGGTTTGCCGCGCCGCAGGCTGTCGTTGTCCATGGCGGGCATATCGTCGTGAACCAAGGAATAGACGTGCACCATTTCAATCGCCGCCATGGCTTGTTCGACGGCGTTTTGGTCGGCATCGCCCAATTCGGACGCGGCGAGTACCAAGAGCGGGCGCAGCCGTTTGCCGCCGCCGAGGGTAACGTAACGCATGGCTTCGTGCAGCGTGTGCGGCACTTGGTTTTCAGACGGCAGGAAACGCTCCAGCAGCAATTCGGTCTGCGCTTGGGCTTTTTGCTGCCATGCTTTCAATTCATTCGCCGGGTTCAAGGTTCAGCTCCTTCAGTTCGCCCGCGTCCAATACTTGCAGTTTTTGTTCGACTTCCGCCAGCTTGGTTTGGCAGTATCTGACCAGCTCGTTGCCTTCCTGATAGGCTGCCAGAGCGTCTTCCAGCGGCATTTCGCTGCTTTGCATGGACTGGGTCAGGGTTTCGAGGCGGGCGAGGGCTTCTTCAAAGGATTTGGGGGCTTTTTTCATGATGATGCGGGCAAAAAATCAAAGCGGTATTGTAGCATTTTATGGGCTGCTTCTTGGACGGGAACGGAAAAAGGTCGTCTGAAAACCTGATTTCCAAGTTTTCAGACGACCTTTTGAGCTGATGATACGGTAAAAATCATTCTTTCAGAGCGGCGGCACCAAACGTACCGTTTTTAGATTCCAGAAGATGATCGAATCGGCCGGTAAGCTCTTCTGCTTGGGGGCCGAGGAACATACCCGACATGATTTTTTGTTCTTTCTCATCCACATGGAAGAAGCGGTTGCCGACGATTTGACCTTCCAGATTCACTTCATCAAATTCACCGTTTTCGGAGTAAACCGCACCGGAGAGGGATTTGCGGCCGAAGTCCACCATAAAGATGGAGTTGCCGAACGTATTGGCTTGTCCGACATCGCTGTAAAGCGCATAACCGCGGTAAAAAGCCTGACCCTCTTGAGGCATCGCTGCTTCCGGAGTAATAACGCCTTGGTAGAACATATACGATGTATGGATGTCAGTATCTCCATTTTTCAAGCCATAAAACCCGTAGCGGCCGTATTTCAGATGAGTGGCGGCAACCAGGACAGATTTTTCGTTCACATTACCGAATACTTCAGCCCTTTGAGGCTCAGTTTCGGGCAACAGCGGGATTTTTTGTCCGTCCAATTCAAGAATATTGATGTCGCCGGTATGGGAAATATCGTCGCCTTCCATTCCTGATTGGGAAATTTTGCTGTAATAGCCGTCGATTTGTTGGGTTGCAACAGCTTCGGCGGCTTTGCGTTCTGCTTCCACTCTAGCTTTCTCGGTTTCTTCCGCAGCCTTACGTTCGGCTTCCGCCTTAGCTTTTTCAGCTTCCTCAGCAGCTTT
>KV797038.1:6042-6305 GCA_001809325.1 Neisseria sp. HMSC077D05
GCTTTACGTTCGGCTTCTGCTTTAGCTTTTTCGGCTTCTTCAGCAGCCTTACGTTCTGCCTCAGCCTTAGCTTTTTCAGCTTCCTCAGCAGCTTTACGTTCGGCTTCTGCTTTAGCTTTTTCAGCTTCCTCAGCCGCTTTACGTTCAGCCTCGGCTTTGGCCTTTTCAGCTTCTTCAGCGGCTTTACGTTCAGCTTCAGCCTTAGCTTTGGCAGCTTCTTCCGCAACTTTACGTTCTGCTTCGGCTTTAGCTTTTTTAGCTTC
>KV797039.1 GCA_001809325.1 Neisseria sp. HMSC077D05
GGCTGGCGGTTTTCATTATAGTGATAGGCGGTACTGCTGCCGTTCGGGTCGGTCACCGACAGCAACAGGCCGTTGCCGGCGTATTCGAAACGGGTGGTATGTTTCAGCGGGTCGGTATGGGTCAGCAGGTTGCCCGCTTCGTCGTAGGTATAGCCGTCATAACGGCCTTCCGCATCGCTTTTGCGGATCAGGCGGTAGCAGTCGTCATAGTCGAAATGCAGGATGGCGCCGTCGGGGCGGACGATGGCCTCTACCTGCCCCTCGTTGCTGTACTGATAGCGGGTAACGCGCCCCATCGCATCGGTGTGGCTGAGCAGACGGCCCAAACCGTCGCGCTCCATCAATACGGCGCTGCCGTCGGCAAACACCCGTTTGGTCAGCTCGTTGTTGTAATCGTAATGATATTGCTCGGTACGGCCCAATACGTCGGTTACCTCGGTATAGCCGTCGTGATAGGTAAAGCGCCATTCCTCGCCCAAGGAGGTCCAGTTGCGCAACACCTTGCCGGTCGGGGTGTAATGGTCGTATTCGTATTCCGATACCAATCCTGCCGCATCCGTGTGCGACACCATCAGATTGTTTTTATAGCCGAAGCTGCGTTTGACGTTGCCGTCGCGGCCGATGACGCGGACCAAGTCGCCGCTATTATTGTATTCGTAGCGGACCAGCGGACTGCCGACCCGGACCGC
>KV797040.1 GCA_001809325.1 Neisseria sp. HMSC077D05
AGACGACCTTTGCCTATCCTTCTGCCCAAGGCGTCGTAGCTGTACGCCCAAGTTTCTTTCGTGCCGTCTTTTTTGAAGATTTCGGTCTTAACCAGTTGGTCATGCAGATCGTAGAAATAGTTCTGCACTTCGCCGTCTGCCAGTTCGCGGTGGATCAGGTTGCCGAGCTCGTCGTAGTAATAGGTCGTGCCGTTGTAGGTTTTCAGGCGGTTGTCGG
>KV797041.1:0-12802 GCA_001809325.1 Neisseria sp. HMSC077D05
GCCCGACGGGGTGAAAAATACAGTTGCTACGGTACCTGGTCTACGGCAGCACGGTACTTAAAAACACGCCATAAAAAGACGAAGTAAATGAAAAGAAGCATGTTGTATAAATTATCCAGAGAAACGCTTTATCCTTCCTATGTAGAACTTAAGGCATCTGGGGTAAGCGAAGAAACATTAGGAAAAATACAGTTTCTTGATGAAAATCCAACTGAACTATTTTGGGAGACATATATTTCTAAAACAGAAGATAGGGTTGCATATTTTGAGCATGATTTAACCATAAAATATTGCTATTCAGATTACACAGAATCAGAGGAAGAACTGTTTTATTCTGATCTTGATGCAGAGATTGGCGAAAATAAGATTTTTATACTTTTCCAAAGTTCAAAAATAAGTTTCTGTTTTTCAGAAGAAAATTTAAAAGAAATTTTAGATGCAATATATTTCATGGATAATGAGGATAATTTGCTTTATTGCCTTGATAGTAAAGTAATAATTACTGGAGGGTATAGGGGGTTCACTGTTTGGGAAAAATTAAAATCTAAATAGGTAAGCAACCGTAGGTCGGAATCTCGAATCCGACACGATCATTACACCCAAAAGTCAGATTCAAGAATCCAGTCTGAGGCAGTTTGCCGGAAAAGCAAAATCAAAGGCTCATGCAAATGAAACAACCCTACCAAATACACTCTGATTTTTTTAAGAAAATGATAGCTTCAGGCTGGTATGAAAATAGAGAAATTATTTTACATTCTCTACCTTCCCATCTGGAGGAATTGCCTGATGATGTCAAAAAATTCCTAAGAGAAATATGGTATTTAACCGTCAGCTATGATGCTTATTATCGGAGTAATGACCGTATTTTTCTGTCTACGGTATTGCATAGTTTTGGAGAAACCACCAATGCCTTGGTTGATTATTCGCTAGATGATGAAGATTTCAATTTTTATCAACAATCCATTGGTAAAAGATTAAGAAATTTCGGTTTTGCAGATAATCGGGAAATTCTGATTGATGAATTGGGCAGGATTTATTTTATTCCCGATTCAGGAGACTTATATTATCTGGGAGGAAAATTTTATGAAGGATTATACAATTTGATATTCAGAACCGGACAATCATATATCGTAGGCGATGATGGCGAACTCTTTGTCGAATCAGAAGAAGGCGTTTCGTCAGGAAATATAAATATTAGAGATACGGAATAAAAGCCGGTCTTAGCCCATAACCCCCCAAAAAACTTTCCAACCCATGAAAAAAATAAAAATCTTACTTACTTCCTTTGTTGCAACCCTGCTTGTTTTAGGCATTTTGTCCCAACTGTCCGTCTGGTACGACAACCGTGCTGCCGCGCCGGCAAAGCGTCTGTTGCAGGGTGAAATACCGCGCGGCGACAGTGAAGGAACGGATGCACTGTGGTTGATGCCTTACGATATTCCCGATGCCGACGAACGCCGTCAAATCATGGCAAAACTGGGCAATAAAGTGCCGGAGGACGACCAGCTGCCCGAAAGCCTCCGCCAGCGCAAACTGATTACGAAGGATGAAGAAGGGCAAAGCCTCGACTGTATATCTAGAAACAATGATGGAGCTATTGTTGCAGACTGCCTGCAAAACGTGCGCGCCCACGCCGATGCCTACCGTGCTGTTGTGGCGAAATATGCCAAACTTTTTGACAATGCCGACCGCGTGTCGCAATACAGCAATTTGGATGTGCGCGCTCTAAATATTTCGGATGCTTTTCCAACATACCACTATCTTGTTTACCAAACTACGCCTGCCGCCGTGGACTGGCTGGATGGCAAACCCGAAGCCGCATTTGCCCGAATCTGCCACAACATCCGCACAGGTAAAACCTTACAGCAATCGCGTGGCGGACTCCTTCCTGCAATGGTTGGCGTCACCATGATCCAGAACAATACAAGACTCGCCGCCGCAATGCTCGCCGAGCAACCGCAATGGGCAGGCAAACTGCCTGAACACTGTGCCGACGCGTTCGCACCGACTGGCGACAACGCAGAAAACTACTGCCGTATCATGCAGTTCGAGTATCACTATATGGATGCCCTCATCGCCAATCTTCCGACCCAACTGAGCCAAGAAATGCCCGCATGGATCGTGCCCGTGTTGTTCTCGCCTGAGCACTCGCGAACACTTGCCAGCAAACAATTTGCTTTTGGCTGCGAGCCTCAGGCACAGCAGGCCTTCGCGCAAGATCTGCCTGTATGGGCGCCGCAGGATGCCCAAATGCCGCACACTTTCTGGCAGCAGTACGGCAGCCTTGCCTGTCTGCGTAACGCGCTGGGTTGCCGGTTTATTAACGGAGATTACGGCGGCGACGTTGATCCCTATGCCCGCCGCCTGCAAGACACGCAAATGCAGCAGCGTGCTTTTCAGGCTGCACTTGCCTTATACAGACTGCCTGAAAACCAACGTACCGCCGAGCTGCCCAATGTCCTTGCCCGCTATGGCAGCCCATCCCGTGAGCTGCACTACGACCCCGAAGCGAAAGCCATCGTGTTTACCCCATATCAACACCATGTGCGGTTCATATTGAATGTGCCGATGGTATTGCCGCAGGGATAACATAATGAAATGACGAATAAACTGCCAAAGTCGCAGCAGCAATGAAATAGCGTAAACAACCTTGCTTCGCGCGGGAAACAACACCATGAAGCGCAAAAACTGAGAAGAGCAGCATTTTTTATCTGCTAAATAAACGTCAGCAAACCTTATTTGCATCCGCTCTCTATGAAAAAGGTCGTCTGAAAACATAAAAACTAAGTTTTCAGACGACCTTTCTTTATCCAAGCTGGTGCCGGAGAAGGGAATCGAACCCCCGACCTTCGCGTTACGAATGCGCTGCTCTACCGACTGAGCTACACCGGCACGGTGTTCGTTATCATATACATAAACGGGATAATCAGCAAGTTCGTATTTCCCGACAAGGTCGTTGCTCGGTGAAAATATATGCCGCGTTTTCAGACGACCTTTCTAAATTATCGATACATTAGGCAAAGCCAAACGCAGAGGAGATTTAATTAACAGCCGATAAGATTGCGTAAAGGCTTGGGGCATCTACGCATAATTCTTCTTTTCCCGAGCGGTAGCAGGTCCAGCTTTTGCCTTTGAATGTACGCTCGGAGGTGGTGTAAGTCTTGTTATTCATCAGTTTGGTCGAATGAGTCCATTTGCCGCCTGTCGGGTTGGATTCTTTCGTTTTCATAAAGGCTTCATACGAAAAAACAATCGTTTTTCCATTTTTCAATTTGTACTCTTCACCGTTCCCCGCGATATAGCCGCCGCGTTTTTCATCATAGACTTGTGCGCTTTCCCAAGCCAGGCTGCTGCAAGCCGTTGTTTGCGGTTGGCTGTTTGGGGCGGTCAAATCTTGGTATGTGCAAGTCAAATTGTCTGATGAATAGGTGTGGCTGGCATAGGCAGCCGTAGACAAAAACAGGATGGTAAAAAATATTCTTTTCATTTTGGCTTACCTTTTAAAAATCAAAACGATACGGAGTAAAACGGCCTTATTCCACTTGGGAACGATGCGGCGCCCCGAATAGCAGACACCGAGAAGACGGGTATTGTACTTCCATCCGCGGAACACGTCAGCAAACCTTATTCGATTATCACGTTTTCAGACGACCTTGCCGCGCAAAATACGCTACAATACGCCCTATTTCAAGTTTCTAAAATTAAAAGGAAAATTCAATGTTCAGCTTCTTCCGCCGCAAGAAAAAACAGGAAACGCCCGCTCAAGAAGAAACCCGCATTCAGGAAACCGCCGCCGAAGCCGTAGAACGCGTCGAAACCACCGTTTCGCAAACGCTTGAAACGGTTCAGGAAAATATCGGCGAAAAAGCGGAAGAGCTGACGGCGGCTGTCGAAACGGCGGTAGAAAACGCAAAAGAGCGCGCCGAAGAAATCCGCGAGACTGTGGTTGAACATGTTTCCGAAACGGTCGAACACATCCGCGAGGCAGTCAGCGAAACGTCGTCTGAAATGGTCGAAAAAGTGGAAGAACGCTTGGAAGCCGTCGGCGAAACCGTTGCCGAAAATGTTTCCGCAGCGGTAGAACACGTCCATGAAGCGGTCAGCGACGGGTCGTCTGATACCGCAGAAGCCGTCGAAACCGTTGAAACCGTTGAAACCCAACCTGAAGCCGCGCCTGCAACATCTGAAGAACATTCCGTAACAGCCTTTGAAAATACGGCCGTCGCAACGTCGTCTGAAACCATCGAACCGTCCGAAACCGAACCCAAACTCGGCTGGGCGGCGCGTTTGAAACAAGGTTTGACCAAATCGCGCGACAAAATGGCGAAATCGCTGGCGGGCGTGTTCGGCGGAGGGCAAATCGACGAAGATTTGTACGAAGAGTTGGAAACCGTACTGATTACCAGCGACATGGGCATGGAAGCGACAGAATACCTGATGAAAGACGTGCGCAACCGCGTCAGCCTCAAAGGGCTGAAAGACGGCAACGAGTTGCGCGGCGCGTTGAAAGAAGCCTTGTACGACCTGATTAAGCCGTTGGAAAAACCATTGGTCTTGCCCAAAACGAAAGAGCCGTTCGTCATCATGCTGGCGGGCATCAACGGAGCTGGTAAAACCACCTCCATCGGCAAACTCGCCAAATATTTCCAAGCGCAAGGCAAATCCGTGCTGCTTGCCGCCGGCGACACCTTCCGCGCCGCCGCCCGCGAGCAGCTTCAGGCATGGGGCGAACGCAACAACGTGACCGTCATTTCACAAACCACGGGTGATTCCGCCGCCGTCTGCTTCGATGCCGTCCAAGCCGCCAAAGCGCGCGGCATCGACATCGTGCTTGCCGATACCGCCGGCCGCCTGCCCACGCAGCTTCATTTGATGGAAGAAATCAAAAAAGTGAAGCGCGTGCTGCAAAAAGCCATGCCCGACGCGCCGCACGAAATCATCGTCGTCCTCGATGCCAACATCGGGCAAAACGCCGTCAACCAAGTCAAAGCCTTCGATGAGGCGCTGGGGCTGACAGGCTTAATCGTCACCAAACTCGACGGTACGGCAAAAGGCGGCATCCTCGCCGCGCTTGCCTCCGACCGCCCCGTTCCCGTCCGCTACATCGGCGTGGGCGAAGGCATAGACGATTTGCGCCCGTTTAACGCGCGCGCGTTTGTGGACGCGTTGTTGGACTAAACCAAATCAGGCAACAGTCCGATAACGAAAAATCCCGATACGGCAAAATGCCTGCGGATGCGTTTTGATTCGACACAGCCATTTTGCCGAACCATGAAAAAGGTCGTCTGAAACCGACAACAGGTTTCAGACGACCTTTGTTTGATGTGGCGGACGAAATATCGCTGCCGTCAATTGGTGCAACGCCTTTTCCTCCTGCCGAAAAAGGCGAAAACCGTTTGAAAGCAACCCTTACGGAGACAAGTAGCTTTACAAACGGTTTTCAGGTCGGCCTAGCGACCCACCAACGGTTATTATACCAACATCATGCTTTTTTGACAAACTCTGATTTCAAATTCATCGCGCTGCCGTCGATTTTGCAACCGATATTGTGGTCGCCTTCTTGCAGGCGTATGCCTTTTACCTTGGTTCCTTGCTTGATGACCATGGAGCTGCCTTTGACTTTGAGGTCTTTAATCAGGACGACGGTGTCGCCGTCTTGCAACACGGCGCCGTTGGCATCTTTGACGCTCAGGGCTTCTTCGGCGGCTTCGCCGTCGTTTTCCGTCCATTCAAACGCGCATTCGGGACAGATGTATTGGCTGCCGTCTTCGTAGGTGTATTCGGATTGGCATTGCGGGCAAGGTGGGAGGGACATGGTGGGGATTCCTTTGGTTGAGAAGCGGGGAAATTATAGTGGATTAAAATAAAAATGAGACAAGGCGGCAACGCCCGCCGTGTACGGGTAGTACATAAGGGCGTTGGCAACGCTGTATCATTGCAATTTTAATCCACTATATAAGGGAAAGGAGGCAAGGATACGACGGCTTTATACCTAGCTTCAATACAAAACGACCTGTCTTGCAACAGGTCGTCTGAAAACACGGATGCGGCTTAGAGGGACAGCGAAGCTGCCTGAATCAGACCGCGTGCTTTGGCTTCGGCTTCGGCGGCACGCTCTTGCGAGGTGAACGGACCCATTTTGACGACGTATTCGTAGTCGCGTTTCTCCAGGGAAACTCTCGGGCTCATCATGCCGGCGGAAAGGTTTCTTGCCGCCTGGCTCATATAGGCTTGCGCTTCGCGCTCGGTACCGAAGGATTTCAAATCGACGAAAATATCTTTGCCATCATAAACTTGGGTGCTTTGACCCGGTACGATTTGTTCGACTTTAACATGTGCCGTGCCTTGGTTGATGAAACCTAATTGTTGGGCGGCGGCTTTAGACACGTCGATCACGCGGTTGCCGTGGAAAGGACCGCGGTCATTGACGCGGACGATGACGCTTTTACCGTTTTTGGTGTTGGTCACACGGGCGTAGCTGGGAATGGGGAGGGTTTTGTGGGCGGCGGTCAGGGCGTTCATGTTGTAACGCTCGCCGCTGGAGGTTTTACGGCCGTGGAACTGGTTGCCGTACCATGAGGCATTGCCGGTTTGGACGAAGGAGGATACTTTGGTCATCGGCGTGTAGCGTTTGCCGGCGACTTTGTAGCTGCGGTTGGCGGAGGAATGCAGCTTCTCGGTGCGAACGATGGAGTCGGCTGAGGCGGAATGAATGGAAAGGATGCTGATTGCGACGGCAGTCAGGGTGGAGAAAAGGGTGGTTTTAGATAAAGTCAAAACGTAGTCCGTTCTTGAGTTGATAACGCAGTGGGATGGCTCCCAGGCGGTTTCAGACGACGTATCGGCGGTTTGACAAAAACCAAGCTGTTAAACAGTATCGCCTTGGTTTTTGTCAAACGGCTCAGGGAGACTCCCCAGCGGATGTTATACACCGCCTGCGTAACCGTTTTGCCGCCATGCTTCAAACAGAATCACGGCGACGGTGTTGGAAAGATTCATACTCCGGCTGCCGGGCTTCATGGGCAGGCGCAGCTTTTGCCCTTCGGGCAGGGTGTCGAGGATTTCGGCGGGCAGGCCGCGTGTCTCGGGACCGAACAAAAAGACATCGCCCTCAACAAAGGAAATTTCGTCAGGACGGGTTTTGCCTTTGGTAGTCAGCGCGAAAATGCGGCGGCCTCCCAAGGCTTTGAGACAATCTTCGAAATTCTCGTGTACCGTCAGTTTTGCAAACTCGTGATAATCCAAACCTGCGCGTTTCATTTTTGCCGAATCCAGCGGAAAACCGAGCGGCTTGACCAGATGCAAATCGGCTCCGGTGTTGGCGCACAATCGGATGATATTGCCCGTATTGGGCGGGATTTCGGGTTGGTACAAAACTATGGTAAACATATAAATCAATCACTTATAGAGGGGCATAATGCCGAAATGTTCCGCAGGTGTCAAAAACTTTAGCTATTTTTTCATTGGCGGACGCGCCAAACTCCAGCAAAAAATCTTGCCTGCGCCTGATTTTTTCAGCGTCCGCGCCAATTCGTTCAGCGTCGAACCGGTGGTGAACACATCGTCGATTAACAAAATATTACAATTTTTCGAGATATGACCATTGATTTCAAAAGCATTTTTTATATTGCGAACCCTGTCTGCGCTTTTCAGCGTGCTTTGCGGCTCGCGATGTCGTCTGAAAACCGTCTGCCGCGGCAGCAGCGTCCAGCCGTAATGTTCGGACAGAATATCCGCCAATTCCTCGCTTTGGTTGAAGCCGCGGTGCAGCCGCCTTTCTTTGCTCAACGGCACGGGCAGCACAAAATCGAAACGCTCCGTTTCCAGCCAGTCGGGCGCATGGCGGCGCATCAGTTCCGCCAGCGGACGGCTCATGCCGAGGTCAGCCAAATGCTTCAACGCGCGTATCATACTGCTGACGGGCGGCTCATAATACAGCGAAGCCCACATTCGCTCAAATGCCGGCGGCTTCTTCTGGCAGCCTCCGCACACCGTCCCGCCCTGTATAGGGCGGAAACACAAGGGACAACTGTTTGCCGCGTCCGTAAAAAATTCTTCCAAGTCCGCCGCACAGCCGTCGCAAAAACCGCCATACGGCGAGGTTTCGCACGCTGAAACCAAGGCGTGGCATAATACGCAACGGTTTTTGTTCCACCATCCCGCATTGCGCCACCAAGAAAACACATCCATAGAGAAAACAGCCATGCCGCACTCCGCCAAAAAAGTTTATCTGATACACGGCTGGGCAGCGAACCGCCACGTCTTCGACGACCTCATCCCGCGCCTGCCTGCCGATTGGGACATCCGCGCCCTCGATTTGCCCGGACACGGCGACGCGCCCTTTGCCGAAAACTTCAACATCGCCGCCATTGCCGAAGCCTTCGCCGAAGAAATCGACGCGCCCGCCCACATCCTCGGTTGGTCGCTCGGCGGCTTGGTCGCGCTCCATCTCGCCGCACGCCGTCCCGACAAAGTCCGTTCGCTCTGCCTGACCGCAAGTTTCGCCCGCCTGACCGCCGACGCGGACTACCCCGAAGGGCTGTCCAATCCCGCCCTGGGCAAGATGGTCGGCGCGTTTCGGCAGGATTATGCCAAACATATCAAACAGTTTCTACAATTACAGTTGCTTCACACACCAAACGCCGCCGAAATCATCGGCAACATCCTGCCCGACCTCTCCCGTCACGGCGCACCGCCCGCCCTGCAAGCTGCGCTGGACGCCGTCAACCAAGCCGATGCCCGCCCCCTGCTTTCAAGCATCCAAGCCCCGTCACTTTTAGTGTTTGGACAAAAAGACGCCATCACCCCGCCGCGCATGGGCGAATACCTCAACCGCCATCTGGCGGACAGCGAATTGGTATTGATGGAAAAAGCGGCACACGCCCCGTTCTTAAGCCACGCCGACGAATTTGCCGAACGTTACCGCGGCTTTGTCGAAAAGGTCGTCTGAAAACCTTTTGCCGTTGTTTCCGTTCAGGCGTGAACCCAAAACTTAAAGAATGACAAGGCTTCAGAGTGTGAAATCCGTCGGCAGGAACGATGCCTCGTTACTGCAACGACAGCCTTATCCCTTCCCCCGTCCGGCGGGGGAAGGTTAGGATGGGGGTGGTTCTCAGATGTACGGAATAAAATAGAGTCGCCCTCTTCCGCCGGACAAAAGAGGAAGCCGGTAACCGAACGCAGCGGTTACTGTTTTTTAACATAGTCGATTGAAATTAAAAGAAATCCATACTGCCCCTAAATGGCGGCACGCAAACCCACCCTTCAAAAAGAAGAAAAAGGTCGTCTGAAACATGAACCCCCAAGACAAACGCTGGCAAATCCACCGCCATCTCGCCCAAGACACTGACGAGCGGCTGCAAATCGTCCGCAACGCGCCCAAACGCATCCTGCTGGTCGGTGCGGACGCAGACATCAGCCGCAGTCTTCTTGCCGCGCGTTATCCGAACGCGGTATTCGAAGAATACGATCCGCGCGCCGATTTCCTCCAAACCGCTGCAGCCGCGCGCAAAAGCGGTTTTTGGCAAAAACTCACCGGCAAAACCGTCCCGCAACACTGCCAAGCCCTGACCGACCCGCTGCCCGAAGCCTCTGCCGATATGTTGTGGGCGAACCTCAGCCTGCCCCGCGCGGACGAAATCCTGCCCGTCCTGAAAAACTGGGCAAACGCCTTGAAAACAGACGGTTTATTATTCTTCACCCATTTCGGCCGCGACAGCCTGACCGAGCTGACGGGTCGTCTGAAAAACGCGGGGATAACGTGTGAAACGCCGACCTTAATCGATATGCACGACCTCGGCGACATGCTTGCCGACAACGGTTTCTACGATCCCGTTACCGATACCGCCAAGCTCGAATTGAGCTACCGCAAGGCGGCGACGTTCCGGCAGGACATGGAAACCTTAGGGCTATGGCACGCCTTGAAATTCAGCGATGACCAAGCGGCTGAAGCGTTTGTGGATAAGATTTTTGAAACCGAAGGCGGCTTGACCATTACACTCGAAACCGTGTACGGCCATGCCGTGAAGAAACTGACGCTGCCCGAAGGAGAAAATGTGGTGCGGTTTTATCCGAAAGGCTGAACGGGTTGGTGGAATAAATGAAAGGTCGTCTGAAAACTTGAAAATCAGGTTTTCAGACGACCTTTTTATTGCTCTGTCAGTCGTGTTTCCTTTCCATATTCAGCACAAAACCCCAAACCTTCCGTCCAATGCTCGATCGGACAGATTGCTCAATTCGAATCATGCGTTCTGCTTCAATCCATTCTAAAGCTAGCTGATAAAAGAGGTCGTCTGAAACTCAAAATCCGGTTTCAGACGACCTCTTTTCAAACCCGTATCTGTCAATAAAGCTCTAACGGCACATCCAACAATGCCTGCGCGTTTTCAATCTGCGCGGCGCAGGCGTAAACCTGCGGCAGGACGTGGGCGCAATAGACGCGGGCGTTGTGTTGCTGCGCGGCGTAAAAACCGCTGCCGAAGCCGTCGGCGTCTTCCGCTTGGGCGGCTTCGGCGGCAAGGTAGGCGCGGGCGAGTCCGATGGCGCCGAGCGTCAGCCCCATTTGTTGCAGGTAGGCGTTGGACGCGGCGGCGGCGAGGGCGGGACGGTCGGCGTATCCGACCATGCGGGCGATGCTTTGTTCCGCCGTTTCAATGGCTTGCGCCAGTTGCTGCGCGGCGGCGGGTTCGGCGGCGGCGAGTTTGTCCGCCAATTCTTTGCCTTCGGCGAGCAGCTTTAAGGGCAGTGCACCGTTTTTGCCGGTGGTTTTGCGCCCTGCCAAATCGGCTGCCTGTATGCCGTTAGTGCCTTCGTAAATCGGCGTAATCCGCACGTCGCGCAGGTATTGCGCCATGCCGCTTTCTTCGACGTAACCCGCGCCGCCGTAAATCTGGACGGCGAGGTTGGTCAGGACGACGCCGTTGTCGGTCGGCCAGGCTTTGACGATGGGAATCAGGAAATCCAGTTCGCGCTCGGCTTCTTTGCGCAATACGTTGTCGGAGCAGGCGGCGGCAACATCGGTCAGGGCGGCGGCGCGCAGATACAGGGCGCGTTGGGCGGCGAGCGTTGCCTTTTGTATCAACAACATACGGCGCACGTCGGGATGGCGGATAATCGCTACGTCGTCTGAACCGTCCGCCTCGTCGCGTCCCTGTACTCGCTCTTTGGCATAGGCGAGCGCGTTTTGGTAGGCGCGTTCGGCGACGGCGTGGCCTTCGATGCCGACATTCAGCCGCGCGGTTTTCATCATGGTAAACATATACGCCAAGCCCTTGCCCGCCCTGCCGACCAGATAGCCTTCGGCGTTGTCGAACTCCATCGTACAAGTCGGGCTGGCGTGTATGCCGAGCTTGTGTTCGATGCCGATGGCGCGCACGCCGTTGCGTCCGCCCAAGCTGCCGTCCGCGTTCACCAAATATTTCGGCACGATAAACATCGACACGCCCTGCACGCCCGGCGCAGCATCGGGCAGGCGCGCGAGCACCAGATGGACGATGTTTTCCGTCATTTCCTGATCGCCCCAAGTGATGAAGATTTTCTGACCACTGAGGGCATACGCGCCGTTTTCTTTCGGCACGGCGCGGGTGGCAATGTGGTTCAAATCCGAACCCGCCTGCGGTTCGCTCAAATTCATCGTTCCCGCCCATTCGCCGCTGCACATTTTCGGCAGGTAGGTCTGTTTCTGCTCCTCGCTGCCGTGTTTGAACAGCGCGTCCACCGCCCCCAGCGTCAGCATCGGCATCAGCGACAGGGCGAGGTTGGCGGCGCACCACATCTCTTCACACGCCGCCGACACGACCGCAGGCAGCCCCTGCCCGCCAAACTCCGCCGGCGCGCGCAAACCCGCCCAGCCCGCTTCGCAGAAATCATCGTAGGCACGCGCCAAATCGGGATGGGTGGTGATCAGGTCGTCTGAAAAACCTGCGCCGTAGAGGTCGCCGGTGCGGTTGGTGTCCGCCCATTGCTCCGAGGCAAACCGCGCCGCTTCGTCCAGCACCGCATCCACCGTTTCCGCGTCCAAACCTTCCGCATGGGGCAGTTGCAGGATTTCGTCCAACCTGCCGTGCACGCGGATGCCGAAACGCAATTCGTTTACAGGGGCCGTGTAGCTCATGGAATCTCTCCGAAGTGAATGATTTGAAATGGATTTGGGATAAATTGGTATAGTTATACTAATCCTAAACCACAGGTTTGCAAAGCGCAGGTTTTCAGACGACCTTGGGCAAAATACAAACCTATCCTTCTATTTTTAAACAAATTATTTCAAATCGGGCGGCATGGGCAGAGCGCAGCAGGTTTGAGCGCGGTCAAAGTAGGCGGAGGCCGTCTGAAAAAGATTTCGGGCTTTTCAGACGACCTCCATTTACTGACGACAAGTTATCGCTTATTCAAAACAATTGGCGGGACTTCTTCCATTTATCGCAATACATAAAACCCATCTGATCGATTTTCCATTCCCCACCTTCCAAAACCAACGTATAGGTTTTCTTTTTCCCTCTATAATCCAACACATCTATTTCATATTTTTTATCACTGATTTTCCGTTCAGACGTAATAGTTTCGTTATATTCTGGCGGCATTCGAAAAGTTAAAGCCTCCAGTCGAGACTGTTTCAATGACAGCGCCCTTTTTGATAAAAATTTATGTTGTATGCTTTTAATTCCCTCTGAAAGCTTAACTTTATTTTCTTCTGAATAGAACTCCTCAAAATTATCCTCATCTATATAATTTTGAAGAATTTTTCCCCAATATAGTTCAAAATCTTTCATTAGTTGAATGAACTCAGCTAATGTTTCATGCGCGG
>KV797041.1:12902-13456 GCA_001809325.1 Neisseria sp. HMSC077D05
ATTTCATATTTTTTATCACTGATTTTCCGTTCGGCTGTAATGGTTTGGTTATATTCTGGTGGCATTCCAAAATCAGGGGCTTCTTGTCTAGCTTGCTTTAAAGATAAAGCTTTTTTAGATAAAAATTGGTGATGTATTTTTTTGATTTCATCAGATCTTTTTTTACTGTTTTCATCTTCATCAATTTCAAAAAAAGTACCTTCATCCAAACTTTTTTGAGTAAGCTCTCCCCAATACAATTCATAATCTTTCATTTTTTGAATGAACTCAGCTAATGTTTCATGCGCGGTTTTCATATTACGAATTTCCTTTGAAGTGTACCCAATTGCATTTTACTCATTCCCTATAAAAAGATTTCGGGCTTTTCAGACGACCTCCATTTACTGACAACAAGTTATCGTTTCTTCAAAACAATTAGCGGGACTTCTTCCATTTATCGTAATACATAAAACCCATTTGATCGATTTTCCACTCTCCACCTTCCAAAACCAGCGTATAGGTTTTCTTTTCCCCTCTTTCACTCAACACATCTATTTCATATTTTTTATCACTGA
>KV797041.1:13556-21030 GCA_001809325.1 Neisseria sp. HMSC077D05
CTCAGCTAATGTTTCATGCGCGGTTTTCATATGACGAATTTCCTTTAAAGTATTCTAAATTGCATTTTACTCATTTTCTATAAAAAGGTCGTCTGAAACGCTTATCCGTGTTTCAGACGACCTTTCGTTTTCAGGATTTAAAAAAACGGATTGTGCCGTTTTTCATGCCCGATGTCGGTCATTCTGCCGTGTCCCGCGATGACGCGGGTGTCTTCGGGCAGGACGAACAGTTTGGTGCGGATATTATGGATGAGGTCGGCGTGGTTGCCGCGCGGGAAGTCGGTTCTGCCTATGGTTTCGTAAAACAATACGTCGCCCGCGATGAGCAGCCCCGCTTCGGCGCAGTAGAAAACGACGTGGCCGAGCGTGTGGCCGGGGATGTGCAGGACTTGGAAGGCGTGGCTGCCGACCTTGAGCGTTTCGCCTTCGGTCAGCCAGCGGGTCGGCTCGAATGCGGGGGAAACGGGAAAGCCGTATTGGGCGGTCGTTTCGGGCAGGGCTTGGAGCAGGAAACCGTCGTCTGCATGAGGGCCGATGACGGGGACGGGACGGTGTTCGCACAATGCCACCACGCCGCCGGCATGGTCGAGGTGTCCGTGGGTCAGCCAAATGGCGGTCAGGGTGAGGTTTTTCGCGTCCAGCTCTTGCAGCAGGTAGGGAACGTCGCCGCCGACATCGGTCAGGACGGCTTCGCGGGTTTCGTCATCCCACAAAAGGGTACAGTTTTGGCGGAAGGGGGTAACGGCAATGATTTCGGCTTGAAGTGCCATGAGGCGGGATTCCTTGGGTAGTGGTTGGACGGGACAGATATTTTCAGACGACCTTCGGTCTGTTTATGCGGTATCATTATTATATTTGAAATAATCACTCACATTATTGGAACGTTTATGAGAACTTCAATGCAGGGCATGATACCGATTTTTGCCGCTTTTTTCATCCAAACGGCGCTCGGCGCGGATTTGATGCTGGCGCAGGAATACAAAGACCAAGACATTGCAGGCTGGGCAATGAGCGAGAAGCTCGACGGCGTGCGCGCGTATTGGGACGGGCGGCAACTGGTCAGCAGGCAGGGCTACGCGTTTACCCCGCCCAAAGGCTTTACGGCGCAGTTCCCGCCCTATCCGCTCGACGGCGAGCTGTATAGCGGGCGCGGACAGTTTGAACAGATTTCCGCCGCCGTGCGCTCGTCTTCCGGCGATTGGCGCGGCATCCGCCTGCACGTTTTCGACGTACCCAAAGCGCAGGGCAACCTCTACCAACGCCTCGCAATCGCGACGCAATGGCTGAAAACGCATCCGAACGCGCCCATCACCATCATCCCGCAAACCAAAGTGCGCGACCGGCAGCACGCGATGGATTTTTTAAAACAAATCGAAGCGCAGGGCGGCGAAGGCGTGATGCTGCGCCAGCCCGAATCGCGTTACAGCGGCGGCAGGAGCAGCCAATTATTGAAGCTGAAAAGCCAATACGACGACGAATGCACGGTAACGCGGCATTATGAAGGCAAAGGGCGCAATGCCGGACGGCTGGGCGCGGTCGGCTGCAAAAACCAACACGGCGAATTCCGCATCGGCAGCGGCTTCAAAGACAAAGACCGCGACAACCCGCCCAAAATCGGCGCGGTCATCACATACCGCTACCGCGGCTTCACACAAAAAGGCACGCCGAAATTTGCGACGTTTGTGCGGGTCAGAACGGACAGGTAAGAGCCGATGGTTGAAAGGTCGTCTGAAAACCGGATTTTTAGGTTTTCAGACGACCTTTTCACAAGTTTGAGGGATACTGAAACGGTTTTCTGCTTTGGGGGCGGGAGGGGGAGCTTTGGTATATATGGTGTACAATTTTCGTCTGATTGGTTTTTAATGGATTGGTTTGATAGAGGGATAGATGATGGATGTTTATGATTTGATTGTTGAAGGTATCAAATTCTTTGATAAGGGAAAATACACTAAAGCAGTTGAAAAACTGCATCAGGCTTGGGATGGAATTACAGATAAACGCACTCAAAGTACAGAACAAATCTTGATTCAAACTTGGCTTGGTCGTTGTTATTTTGCACAGGCAGAGAAAGCCAAGAATGCGGATAAGGCAGACGAACCGTTTAAACTAGCTGTTGAACACTATCAGCAAAGGTTGAAACTTGCCAAGCAACTGAAAAATAAAAAGATCAGTATTGAGGGACAAATCGATGTCCAAGTTTGGCTTGGTCATCATTATCTTACATATGCCAAGAGAACCAAGTATGTAGATAAAGCAAGCGAACTGTTCGAGCAGTCCGTTGAACACTATGAGAAATGGCTGCAACTTACCGAGCAACTGGAAAATAAACAAGATTGTATTTGGCAACAAACTGCCGCCCAATCTTGGCTTGTCCATTGTTATGCCGAGCAAGCTAGGAAAACCAAGAATACAGGCGAAATAAACGACCTATTCGGGCGAGCCATTAAACACAACGAAAAAAGATTACAACTTGCCGAGCAACTGGGAGATAAACAGGATGACAGTATTAAAGAACAAATCGATGCCCTATCTTGGTTTTGTGGTTGTTATTTGGAGCAAGCTATAAAAACCAAGGATATGAACGAGGCTGCCAAACTGTTCAGCCAAGCTAATGCATTTGCCAAACGAAATTTACGGCTTACCAGACAATTGGAAAATGAACAAATCCGCATTCAACAACAAATATTTGCTCGATTTGGACTTAGCCGTTGTTATATAGAGCGGGTTAAGAGAATTAAAAATACGGATAAAGCGGAAGCACTTTTCAAGAAACAAGCCAATAAATATCTTTTGGCTGCTGATGAACAATTATCACTATTAAGTGATGAAACAAAAAAAACAAAAACAGCCAAACAAATCCGTCAAAGTTTAAGAGATGTCGCTTATCTCAATGAAAATTGGCATTCTTATTTCGAAAAGAAAAAACAAGAAATACAGGAATCGCTTTTCAAAGGTAAAACTTCACAACCGCAAGATGCCGTTTCAACCGTGTTGGCGGTTCTCCATATTACGCCGATAGAGTTGGGTTTTACCCCGATGGCGCATTACACCTCGCCCCATGTATGCCATATATTATTCAGCATCGGCGGCAACGAAACCGCCAGTCCGATGCGGCTCGGCAGCTCCACCTATATGAACGACCCATCCGAAGGCAGGGGGCTGCTGGACTTGCTGAACCAACAGGATTTGGAGTTGGAAAACAAAGCGGATGGTGCGTCCCACAATGCCTTTTTTACCTGCTTCTCCAGCCGCGTCAACGATTTGAACCAGTTCCGCCTGTATGGCAAAGAAGGCGGTGTGGAGGCTTCGGGCTGCTGCCTGGTGTTCAATAAAAACGGGGATTGGCTGAGGGAAGCGGATGTTTCCGCCCCGTTCCGCAGCCTATCCGAAATGTCTAGACAGAATTCAGACGACTTACCAAAAGTTGATGAATACGAAAAACTGCCGCTTTATCAAGTCGCTTATATCGCTTACAAAGATGAATATATTGCGGAAAAGAAATGCGGGATATGGCTTCTCCCTCAAGAAAAACTGAAATTCGGCATCCGCCTGAAACCCGTCGGAAATGAAGAATGGCATCAGTTCCGCTTGGGAAAATTAAAAGAAGCGTTGGAAGAGCTTATCGGGTTTTTCAAGGACAAATCCGCCGTCAGTGACGAAGATAAAGAAGCCTTGGAATACATCCGCTATCTGTTCAAAGACTTTGCTTTCCGCGACGAAGAAGAGTTCCGTATGCTGGTCATCAAGCCAATCGATTCGGAGGAAATCGAATATTGCGAGACCACCCAATCCGTCTATATCCCTTATGCCGATATACGGAATCTAGCGGACGAGGTGATTTTGGGTACGAATTACGAAAAAACCGGCAATCAACGCAAGGCGGAGGTGTTCCGCTATCAAATGAAGCAAAAATGCCCCGACGTCAAAGTCTCCCGCTCGACGCTGCCGATTAATCCGCCGAATAAGTAGCTTGGTTTGCGCGGCAATGCCGAACCGGCCGTAGGTCGGATACTTGTATCCGACAAAAACCTGCCATCCCAAAAGCCGTCGGATTCGAGAATCCGACCTACTGCTACTGCAACTGATAGCTAGGCCGGTGTATTGAAAGCGATGGCAAAACCCGCTTCTCTGTTTTCAGACGACCTCAGCCTGTTGTTTTGGGTTTATAATTTCCTTTTTCCAACTGATTTCCCCGTTTACCATGATCGATTTAGAAACCAAACGCCTTGAAACCCAAGCCATGCTTGATAATGCCGAGCTTTTGTTCGACCAAGACCAATGCCGTGCCGCGCTGCAAAAAGTGGCGGACGAGATTACGCGCGACTTGGGGGACAAATATCCGCTCCTGCTGCCTGTGATGGGCGGGGCGGTGGTGTTTACGGGGCAGTTGCTGCCGCTGTTGCGCTTTCCTTTGGACTTTGATTATGTTCATGTTTCCCGTTACGGCGACAAGCTGGCGGGCGGCGCGTTCAACTGGAAACGGATGCCCGACCCGGAGCAGATTCGGGGGCGTCATGTAATCGTATTGGACGATATTTTGGATGAGGGCCACACGATGTCGGCGATTCAGTCCAAGCTCTTGGAAATGGGCGCGGCAAGCTGCCGTGCGGCTGTGTTTGCCAACAAGTTGATCGACAAGGAAAAACCGACCAAGGCGGATTATGTCGGGCTGGATGTTCCCAACCGCTACGTCTTCGGCTACGGTATGGACGCGGCGGGCTGCTGGCGCAATTTGGGCGAGATTTACGCGCTCAACCAAGGCTGAGACAAGATTAAAAAAGGTCGTCTGAAAACCTTTTCAGACGACCTTTGTGCCACCATATCGCGCTATGTGGCGGGTGAACGGACGATACTTTCGCCCACACCAGCCGAATAAAATCATCAGGGAACACATCATGATCAACCTTTTAATCATTACCCACGAGGCAGTAGGCGAAGCCTACCGCAGCCTGACCCATCATTTCTTCCCGACGGGAATGCCGGAAAACATCCGCATCCTCGGCGTAGAGTCTGACGAAGACCAAACCGACATCATCAACAATGCCATCGCCGCGCTGCAAGAGTTTCCTGAAAACCACGGCGTATTGATTATGACCGACATCTTCGGCGCGACGCCGTGCAATGCCGCCCGCAGGCTAGTGCGCGCGGGCAAGTCCGCCATTCTGACCGGACTGAACGCGCCGATGATGATTAAAGCGACCCAATATTCGCCTATGGCGGAAGACCTCGCCTCCTTTACTGAAACGGTCAGGGAAGCCGCCGTCAAAGGCATTTTCGCCATCACTGCCGAACCGGAAGATTTGGTGTGCAAACAGCACGCCGAAGCCGTCTAACCCGACCAACACGTTTTCAGACGACCCCGCACACCCGAAAGCCGAACATGCAAAAACAACAAATCGAAATCATCAACAAACTCGGACTCCACGCCCGCGCTTCCAGCAAATTCACCCAAACCGCGTCTCAGTTTCAAAGCGAAGTCTGGGTAACGAAAAACGGAAGCCGCGTTAACGGCAAAAGCATCATGGGCTTAATGATGCTCGCAGCGGCAAAAGGCACGGTCATCGAGCTGGAAACTGACGGCTTGGACGAAGCCGCAGCCATGAAGGCATTGACTGATTTAATCAACGACTACTTCGGCGAGGGCGAATAATGAGTATCGTGCTGCACGGCGTTGCGGCGGGCAAAGGCATCGCCATCGGACAAGCCCACCTGATTACGCGCGGCACGGCTGAAGTGCCGCAATACGACGTTTCAGACGACCTCATCGACGCCGAAGCCGCCCGTTTCGATGCCGCCATCAAAGCCACGCGCAAAGAGTTGGAACAGTTGCGCAGCGCGATTCCAGAAAACGCCCCGACCGAGTTGGGCGCGTTTATTTCGCTACACCTTATGCTGCTGACCGACGTAACCCTCTCGCGCGAACCCGTCGATATTTTAAAAGAACAGAAAATCAATGCCGAATGGGCGTTGAAACAGCAAAGCGACAAGCTCGCCGCCCAGTTCGACAGCATCGAAGACGACTATCTGCGCGAACGCAAACAAGACATGCTGCAAGTCGTCCGCCGCATCCACAACAACCTCGTCGGACAAAGCAACGACTTAAACCTCAACGAAGGTCTGTTTGAAGACACCATCCTGATTGCCCACGACCTCTCGCCTGCCGACACCGTCCTCTTTAAAGAGCAGCGCATCACCGCTTTCGTTACCGACGTCGGCGGCCCGACCAGCCACACCGCCATCCTCGGCCGCAGCCTCGACATCCCTTCCGTCATCGGGCTGCACAACGCCCGCAGGCTCATTACCGAAAACGAAACCGTCATCGTCGACGGCATCAACGGCGTCCTCATCATCGATCCGGACGAAGTCGTCCTTAACGAATACCGCCGCCTCGCCCGCGAATACCGCATCCACAAGCGCGAACTCAACAAGCTCAAAAAAACCGCCGCCACCACCGCCGACGGCATCAACATCGAGTTGCTCGCCAACATCGAATCCGCCGAAGACATCAAAGCCCTGCACAACTTCGGCGCAGACGGCGTCGGCCTCTTCCGCAGCGAATTCCTCTATCTCAACCGCGACACCATGCCGTCTGAAGACGAGCAGTACGAAGTGTACAGCGCGATTGTGAAAAAGATGAAAGGCAAAAGCATCACCATCCGCACCGTTGATTTGGGCGTGGACAAAAATCCCCGCTGGTTCGGTCAAAATTCCACCCCCAACGGCAGCCTAAACCCCGCGCTCGGACTCACCGGCATCCGCCTGTGTCTCGCCGAACCCGTCATGTTCCGCACCCAAATGCGCGCCATCCTCCGCGCCGCCGCCCACGGTCCCGTGCGCATGATGTGGCCGATGATTACCTCCTTGTCCGAAGTGCGCCAATGCCTTATCCACCTTGACACCGCCCAACGCCAGCTCGCCGAACGCGGCGAAACCTTCGGCACGGTCAGCGTCGGCTGCATGATTGAAATCCCGTCTGCCGCCCTGACCGTCGGCAGCATCCTCAAACTCGTCGATTTCATATCTATCGGCACCAACGACCTGATCCAATACATCTTGTCGGTTGACCGCGGTGACGACAGTGTCAGCCACCTCTACCAGCCCGGCCACCCCGCCGTCCTCAAAATGCTGCAACACATCATCCGCACCGCCAACCGCATGGAAAAAAGCGTCTCCATATGCGGCGAAATGGCAGGCGACACCGCCTACACGCGGATGCTGCTGGGCATGGGGCTGCGCCGTTTCTCCATGAACCCCAACAACCTGCTGCCCGTCAAAAACATCATCCTGCACAGCAACACCGCCCTGCTCGAAACCGAAACCGCCAAAATCCTACGCAGCGAAGATTCGGAAAAAACCGAAAAGCTGCTGAAATTGCTCAACAGCGCGGAACACGAAGAAGAGCGGCCGGAAGAAGACAGCCCGATAGCTCATGCGTAAACAGGGTTCTATAGTGGATTAAATTTAAATCAGGACA
>KV797041.1:21130-21660 GCA_001809325.1 Neisseria sp. HMSC077D05
AAGGCGACGAAGCCGCAGACAGTACAGATAGAGACCTTTGCAAAATTCCTTTTCCCCCATCAGCCGAAACCTAAACAAAGATTTTCGGCTGTTTTCGTTTCAAATATCCACTAATTCTACCCAATGCCCCCTTAATCCTCCCCGGATACCCGATAATCAGGCATCCGGGCCGCCTTTTAGGCAGCAACAGGCACACTTAGCCTGTTAGCCGCTTTCAACAGGTTCAAACACATCACCTTCAGATGGCTTTGGACACTCACTTTACACAGACCAAAATAGGGCTGCCCGGGCGTAGCGGAATTTACGGTGCAGCGTACCGAAGCTTTGTTCGACCACATAACGGGTCTTCGATAAATATCGATTACGTTTGGTTTGCGCTTCCGTCAGCGGACGGTTGCGGTGGGCTTTGCGCATAATGCCGTCCAACAACTGGGTGTTCTTTCAGATGTTGCCGGTTTTCCTCGCTGTCGTAGCCTTTGTCGGCATAGACGGTCATACCTTCGGCAATGCCCTCCAACAAAGGCGACAGG
>KV797042.1 GCA_001809325.1 Neisseria sp. HMSC077D05
ATATACAAGGTCGGATTCTCGAATCCGACATTCCAATCATTCCCGAATTTTCTCAAGGTGTGGACATCGTTTTTTTGTCGGATACCAGTATCCGAACTACGTCTTAGCGGCATTCGGATGGTGCAAATCGAGCAGGCAGCGTTCCTGGTGTGACGGGTGTCAGTCCATAATGGTCTGCAGTTGCATGGGTATCAGATGAACATGCCCATTGCACCACGCCCATATTGGCGGATGTAAAGGCTTGCTGCAGGGTATCGTATCCACCTCCTGTTGCTCTAGGGACAAAAGGTGTCAAGGTCAAAGTATTGGCATTGGCATCCAAACCCACGGCTGCGGCATTATAAGTAATGGTAATCACGCCGCTTGTCGGGTCGCCTTGTATAGAATCTACATACTTACTGTTCGCTCCCGTATTGTTGTTGCGAGTGTTCATTTCAGTGATAGCACTACGCAAGTACACAGATGATGTCCGTCCATCAACAACAATTTCGTTCTTTAGGGGTGCAACCAACAATAACCCTTCTGAAATACGGGCGCGTATCGCGTAATTCTGATAAGCTGGCAATGCAATTGCCGCCAAAATGCCGATAATGGCGATGACCACCATCAGCTCAATCAAGGTAAAGCCTCTATTTTTTGTATGCATTGCTTGTAAAGACAAAATATCCCCCCCTTTTTTTAAATCTTGAAAAAAAAATGACTCCGAAAGATAAATCTGATTGAAAATTATTTTATCTGATAGAAAAACACCCGCCGCAGCGGGTGTTTCTGATTGATTAAATTAGCGGCATTGTGCAGGAGCGTATTTAGCTTGCAAAGGATTCGTAACAGCGGCAACTGTGATATTTGAAGCATCAGCAGAACCATGAGTAGAGGAAGCACAGCCCCAGTCCAAAGAACCGGTACGACCACCACCAATGGCAGCAGCCAAACTTTCACCGCCACCAGCAGCACCACTACGTACCCATGGAGTCAGAGTCAGGGTGTTTTCAGTAGCAGCAACACCCACTCGACCTGGATTGTAGACAACAGTAATAACGCCGCTATTCTCATCCATTTGAATGCTGTTAACATATTTAGAGTTGGCACCAGTGCCGTTGTTTTGAGCGTTCCAAGTCGCAGCAACACGAGCCAGGTCAGCAGCAGCTGCAGAGCCTTCAGTAGCAATGGCTTGTTTGGCAGATTCAGCCAGACCCAAACCTTCAGTTACGCGGGAGCGTACGGTGTAGTCTTGGTAAGCCGGCAGGGCGATAGCGGCCAGAATACCGATAATTGCGATTACGATCATCAATTCGATCAGAGTGAAACCTTTTTGGATTGCTTTCATTTAATAAACTCCAGTTTAAAAAGTGTTGTGAATAAAAATGTTTGTTGTTAAAAAACCGTAATGTGTTTGGCTCTCTTGTTTTATGAGTAAAACCATCAAGTAGAAGGAATATACAGCTTCCCGGTTCGGGCTTCGTTGCTTCATTTCCCTTGCCGGACGTAATGTATCAAGCAGGAGATGTGCCAAGCTTGGATTTTTTTGGATTTTTTGTGCAAATATTTTGTAATTTTATGTTTTTAATAGGTTTAAATTTGTTTCGAAGGATTTTTTGGGCAGATTTTTGCTTTTTTATGACGTAAGATTGTTTCTACGATATGACGTGTTTTGTCATTTTTTGATTTTTTTGGGGGAAGTGAAGAATACGTTTTGTGTCACGTGCCGTGTTTCGTCACTTTTGAAAGCCATTTTTAATAATATTTGAATATTTTGACAAACGGTATGATTATTTAGATAAACGGTATTCTTGAAATTTAGATATTTTTAACAGATTGATTTATATAATATTTTTAATATGATATTTTGATATTCGGTATTTATTTTAGATAGACGGTAATTCATAATAGAAACTTATGGAAATTAATTTAATTTTAAATGATTGTTTTCAGCGTTCGAAGCCTCTTTTAAAAAGGGGATAACCGATAGGGATACCCGCCCTGCCTTTTTTCGATTTTGCACATTATTTTTGGCAGATTCTGCCAGCATTGAAATAATCACTGTGATGATGTTTGCCATTTATTTGAATCTATATAGATGATGGAAACGGCAAAAGGTCGTCTGAAATCCCGAATCGGGGTTTGAACTGCACCCCAAAAGTTGGACACA
>KV797043.1:0-13605 GCA_001809325.1 Neisseria sp. HMSC077D05
AGGTCGTCTGAAATTAATTTCAGACGACCTTTATCACTATTTACCACGCATCAATTCAAAAAACTCATCATTGTTTTTGGAATCTTTGAGCTTGCCCACCAAAAATTCGGTTGCCTCGATTTCGTCCATCGGATGCAGGAATTTGCGCAAGAGCCACATACGCTGCAACTGGTCGTTCGGTACCAGCAGCTCTTCGCGGCGTGTGCCGGATTTGTTGATATTGATCGCGGGGAACAGGCGTTTTTCTGCCATGCGGCGGTCGAGGTGCAGCTCCATATTGCCCGTACCTTTAAATTCTTCGTAAATCACGTCATCCATACGGCTGCCGGTTTCTACCAGCGCAGTAGCAATAATGGTGAGCGAACCGCCTTCCTCAACGTTGCGCGCCGCACCGAAGAAGCGTTTGGGACGATGAAGGGCATTGGCATCTACACCGCCGGTCAGGATTTTGCCGGAAGTGGGTACAACGGTGTTGTAGGCACGGGCAAGACGGGTAATCGAGTCGAGCAGAATGACTACGTCTTTTTTGTGTTCGACCATGCGCTTGGCTTTTTCAATCACCATTTCTGCCACTTGGACATGGCGTTGCGCCGGTTCGTCGAAGGTGGAGGAAACCACTTCGCCGCGCACGGAACGGCTCATTTCGGTAACCTCTTCGGGGCGTTCGTCAATCAAAAGGACGATGAGTTCGACATCAGGATAGTTAGCGGTAATCGCGTGGGCGATGTTTTGCAGCATCACGGTCTTACCGGTTTTCGGCGGTGCAACCAACAGGGCGCGTTGTCCGCGGCCGATGGGGGAAACTAAATCAATAGCTCGGCCGGTAAGGTTTTCTTCGGCTTTGATGTCGCGTTCGAGCTTGAACTGTTTGGTAGGGAAAAGCGGGGTGAGGTTTTCGAAGAGGATTTTGTGTTTGCAGACTTCGGGATGATCGCCGTTGATGCTGTCGAGGCGGACGAGAGCGAAATAGCGTTCGTTGTCTTTGGGTACGCGCACGCTGCCTTCGATGGTGTCGCCCGTATGCAGGTTGAAGCGGCGGATTTGTGTGGGGGAGACGTAGATGTCGTCGGGACCCGCGAGGTAGGAAGTGTCTGCGCTGCGTAAAAAGCCGAAGCCGTCAGGTAGGATTTCGAGCGTACCGGAACAGGTAAAGCTTTCGCCTTGCTTCATCATTTGGCGGACGATGGCGAATACGAGGTCTTGTTTGCGGAAACGGTTGGCGTTTTCAATGCCGTGTTCTTCTGCCATTTCCAAGAGTTTGGAAATGTGTAGTGTTTGTAGTTCTGAAACGTGCATGATTTTTGACAGTTGTATTGGAAAGAATGGGATTCGGAAGACAGAGGTCGTCTGAAAAGAATAGTGTACGGAACGTACGGTGATTTTTGAGAAACCTGAATTGTAGGCAGTCGGAGGGCGGGTGTCAAATTTAGGTGGGACAAGGTTTGTATGGTATAGGTTTTGTTGCATGGTTGGCAACACTAAATTATAACAGGTCATCTGAAAAATACGTTTCAGACGACCCTTTGAAAAGAAATAGCAATCCCTCTAACTATTTATTGTTTATTCAGATAATCCTTAGGGAAAATACTGCGATATATGTGGCATATAGACCGATATTGTCATCATAGAATAGAGAACTATGAAGACAGAACAAACAAATACTATAACTATACCAAACCATATACCAGTAATGCAGGGATACAATGACAACAAGTATTCAAGCTAGCTTTAATGGTAGAAACTGGTCTGACATTCTCTACTATGATCAAAACAGGAGTCAGTCAGAGCATCATAGAATAAATGCCAAATAATCTTCTTGATGCAAGTAAGCCTATAAGCGATAAAAAATTTATGAAACTAGAAAATTGTTAGTATTATGGAGTATATACAATGGTTAAGCTTTTAAAGCTTGGAAAGTCAGAAGAAGAAATTAAAGATTTAGAAAACAGGGAAGGTAAATTAAACAAAAAAACCATTAAACGGTATTTATTTTTAGATGCCCATAAAACTGCTTCATCTGATGATATTTTAAAATTTGAAAATCATTACAACGTATCATTACCAGATGAATATAAGGAATTTTTAAAGAAAAATAATGGAGGAATGCCAAATGATAGTTGTTTTTTGGATGATAGGGTTTTAAATTTCTTTTTTGGATTGTTTAATAATCCAAGATTAGAAGAATCTATTGAGTGGCATTTAAATATTTTTGATGATAGATATCCATCATCAATGTTACCTATTGCATCTGCAGGAGGTGGAGATTTAATTTTGATTGGCATAAAAGATGAATATCAGTCTAAAATTTTTTACTGGTCTCATGATTTTGAGGCAGAGGAAAGCGGAAGCCAATATTTTGAAAATATTGAGTTTATCTCAAATAATTTAAAAGAATTTTTGAGCATGCTTTCTTCTGAAGACTAATGCTTTTTAGTCTAAAAAACCAAATAACGACCTGCATAATGACAGATATAAGTCAGGGACACATATCCAAGAGTAAAAAGATTTCCCCTCGTGAGTGTATAGATAAAAGAAACACTGACAATTAAAAAAGTAAAAAGCGGCAATACGACTATGTTCAACAGCAAAATAACTAGAACGAACCACTCTTCTTCAAAAATCCAGTAACCAGCCTAAGAGAATAGATAAATGACCACACCCAAAGACCCTCTCGGTTCTGCATGGATGATTGTTGCCGCACTCGGTTTTACCGTCATGAACGTGTGCATCAAAGCAGCTGCGGCAAAATTCGGTTTCAACAGTGGCGAACTGGTATTTTGGCGTATGAGTTTTGCCGCCATCGTCTTAGGCATAATGGCAAAAGCACGGGGCGACACCTTTGCCACACCGCATTGGAAAACCCACCTCAACCGCAGCATTGTCGGTACAGCCGCCATGTTTTGTCTGTTTTATGCTGTCATGCACCTGCCGCTGGCAACGGGGGTAACCTTAAGCTACACCTCTTCGATTTTTCTGGCGGTATTTTCATTTTTTATCCTGAAAGAGCGGATCGCGTTTTATACGCAGGCGATTTTGTTATTTGGCTTTCTCGGTGTCGTCCTGCTGCTGAACCCTTCGTTCAAAGGCGGACAGGAAATCGCCGCATTGGCAGGCTTGGCGGGCGGGGCCATGTCAGGTTGGGCGTATTTGCAGGTACGCGAACTGTCGTTGCTTGGCGAGCCGGGTTGGCGGGTAGTGTTTTATTTTTCGATAACCGGCGTCGTCATGGCATCGGTTTGGGCAACTTTGACCGGCTGGCACAGCATTCCCCTATCCGCCCTACCCTATCTTTTCTGCATCGGGCTTGCCGCCATGCTTGCCCAGCTTTCAATGACCCGCGCCTATAAAGTCGGCAACAAATTCACCGTCGCCTCTCTTTCTTATCTGACCGTCGTCTTTTCCGCCCTGTCGGGCATGATATTTTTGGGCGATACCGTCACTTGGCAGGAAACCTTTGGTATGATTATTATTGTCACAAGCGGCATATTAAGCAGCATCCGACCGGTTTCGATTAAAAAGTAACTTACCAAAACAAGCTGACCATCAACCTCATCATTAACATCATATAAAAAGGAGAGTACGATGATTTCCATCCGCGAGCAGTCTTACGGTTTAAATGTGGCGTTGTACAACGAATTTACCCTCGACGATTTCCGCCAGCTTGAAGCTGCCTTATTGGAAAGCAAACAAAAAATCCACCTGCCCGACATTCTTTTGGATTTGTCCATGCTGAAAGATTTCACAATCGATATGGCGATGGAACAAATCAAATTCCTTAACCAACATGAAAACGACTTCGGCCGCGTCGCTGTCATTACAGACGATATTTGGATCAAACTCGGCGCCCGCCTCTCCAGCCTGTTGACCAACCAACATCCGAAATATTTTGACGATGCCACCAAGGCACAAGAATGGCTGTTGGCAAGCAATTTCAGGCAATAAAAATGAAGGGCTGAAACAGACGAAACATCATCCCGCCCTTCTCACCTTCTGAATTTCTCTCGGAAGGGGTCGTCTGAAACATGCAAAATACACACAAAATAACCTCGTTTTAGTGTTATCAATGACGTTTTTTCATTTAAATATGCTAAAACTCGATAATTTGTGTAAAATACACCCCGCATAAGGATAGGACTTCCATGCTGCTAATTCCCGCAATCGATTTAAAAGAAGGCCGCTGCGTGCGCCTGAAACAAGGTTTGATGGAGCAGGCGACGGTGTTTTCCGATTCGCCCGCCGAAACTGCGCTGCATTGGTTCAAGCAAGGCGCGCGCCGTTTGCATTTGGTGGATTTGAACGGCGCATTTGCCGGCGTTCCGCAAAATTTTCCTGCTATCAAGGACATCCTCGCTGCCGTTGCCAAAAACATTCCCGTACAGCTGGGCGGCGGAATACGCGACTTAGAAACCATTGAAAAATATTTGGATTTGGGATTGAACGACGTCATTATCGGTACGGCGGCGGTAAAAAATCCTGACTTCGTGCGCGAGGCGTGCAAAACGTTTCCAGGGCAGATTATCGTTGGGTTGGATGCCAAAGACGGCATGGTGGCGATAGACGGCTGGGCGACTGTAACCGAGCACCATGTGATTGATTTGGCAAAACGTTTTGAGGACGACGGCGTCAACAGCATCATCTACACCGACATCGGCCGCGACGGCATGATGAGCGGCGTGAACATCGACGCAACCGTCAAACTGGCACAAGCCGTCGCCATTCCGGTTATCGCATCGGGCGGACTAACCAATTTGGACGACATCCGCGCTTTGTGTGCCGTTGAGAAACACGGCGTGGCAGGTGCGATTACCGGTCGCGCGATTTACGAGGGCAGTATTGATTTTGCCCAAGCGCAGCAGTTGGCGGATTCGCTGGCATAAGTTGGTGTAGCGAAACTTACTGCGCTCGTTTTCAGACGACCTTATTTAAAAACAACCATCAAGGTCGTCTGAAATGACCAAACGTTTACTTACTTGTCCCGCCGTTTTCAAACAATATAGCGGGGCGAAGATAAAAAATAATCGGTTGAACCTGTTTGCTTTCATTGTTGCCCTATCTGTATAGACAGGGCAAAGACGGGTTCGTCCCTTTTTCTTCACAATAAAAGGCGGCTGACCGCCGAATATTGCTTGGGACTCACCATCCCACATTTAATTGTTTTATTTAATTTTTTAAGGGGTATTTCATGTTTGAAGCATTTATTTTGGGCTTTTGGATTATCTGGTCGTCCGGTCGCAACGTGCGCGCCGTCAGCGAAGGTTTGGGATTTACCATCATCGCCATTCTCGTCCGTCAGCTTTCCGCGTTCGATATGCCGATGATCGACACCTATTGGATGGTGTTTAACGGCGCGTTGTGGGCATTTGCCAGCGCAGTGTTTTATATCGTCGGACGCTTCAGCGGCAACTTTATGACTTCCTGCGTATTCGCCGCCATTGCGGGCGTCGGCTATTTCCAACTGCTCCAACACCTGCCCAAATGGGTTCACAACTGGCTGGCGTAACACTTGCCTTGCCGGTATCAATGATTTGTAAGGTCGTCTGAAACGGATTATCCGTTTGGGTGAAATCCGTTGTATTGGTTTTAGCGAAACTCGCTGCGCTCTTTTTCAGACAACCTCATTCCTAGGTTTGGAAAGGCATTCGAAATGGCACTGGCAAAACGCATCATCCCCTGTCTCGACGTTAAAGACGGCCGCGTCGTCAAAGGCGTAAACTTCCTCGGTTTGCGCGATGCGGGCAATCCGGTTGATGTCGCCAAACGCTACAATGACGAAGGCGCGGACGAGTTGACCTTTCTCGACATCACCGCTTCCTCCGACAACCGCGACACCATTTTGCACGTCATCGAAGACGTTGCCTCACAAGTTTTCATTCCGCTGACCGTTGGCGGCGGTGTACGCACCGTTGCCGACATCCGCCGCCTGCTCAATGCCGGTGCGGACAAAGCCAGCATCAACACCGCCGCCGTCACCAATCCCGATTTAGTCAACGAAGCCGCCGGATTTTTCGGCTCGCAAGCCATCGTCGTCGCCGTCGATGCCAAAGCCGTCAATCCCGAAAACACCCGCTGGGAAATCTTCACTCACGGCGGGCGCACGCCGACGGGCTTGGACGCAGTCGAATGGGCGGTTGAAATGCAGCGGCGCGGGGCGGGCGAAATCCTGCTTACGAGCATGGACAGGGACGGCACGAAACAAGGCTTCAACCTGCCGCTGACCCGCGCCGTCAGCGAAGCGGTCGATATTCCCGTCATCGCTTCCGGCGGCGTCGGCAATGTGCAGCATCTGATTGACGGCATCAAAGAAGGCAAAGCGGATGCCGTGCTTGCCGCCAGCATTTTCCACTTCGGCGAAGTCAGTATCCGTGATGCGAAGCTCGCCATGCGCGAAGCCGGAATCGAAGTGCGTCTGTAAGTTGAACTTGATTGACTCAAGGTCGTCTGAAAACGAGTGGAGCAAGTTTCGCTAAAACGAGTGAAGCGAGTTTCTCCAAAACAAATAAGGATGCCGAATATGGATAACAGCTTGCTTGAAGCCGTCAAATTCGATGAAAAAGGCTTGGTCTGCGCCATCGCCCAAGATCGGCAGAGCTGCCGCGTATTGATGGTCGCATGGATGAACGCCGAGGCGTTGCAAAAAACGGTAGAAACCGGCTTTGCCCACTATTACAGCCGTTCGCGCCAAAAACAATGGATGAAAGGCGAAGAGTCGGGACACACTCAAAAGGTGTACGAATTGCGCCTTGACTGCGACGGCGACGCCATCGTGATGCTGATAGATCAAAACGGCGGCATCGCCTGCCATACGGGACGAGAAAGCTGTTTCTACAAAGTTTGGAAAGACGGCGAATGGCAGACGGTTGATGCCGTGTTGAAAGACGAAGAAGCCATTTATGGGCATACGCATCCTTAGAGGTCGTCTGAAAACGAGCGCAGTGAGTTTCTCCAAAACGAGTGTAACGAGTTTCGCTAAAAATCGGGCGGATGCTTGTCTGTTGTCAGAAACAGCGTTACGCGAAGCCAAGCAAGCCGATGCCTTATCCGAATAATCCTTATCCTTCAAAGCCGAAAATCCCATGACCGACACCATCCTCTCCCAAATCCAAAACACCATCGACTCCCGCAAAGGCGGTGATCCCGAAGCTTCCTACGTCGCCCAACTTCTGCACAAAGGTGAAGATAAAATCCTCAAAAAAGTCATCGAAGAAGCGGGCGAAGTGCTGATGGCTTCGAAAGACGGCGGTGGCGAACACCTCGTTTACGAAGTGGCAGACTTATGGTTTCACACCATGGTTCTCTTGACGCACCACGGTTTGCGCGCCGAAGATGTCGTCAACGAGCTTGCGCGCCGTCAAGGTTTATCGGGCTTGGCGGAAAAAGCCTCTCGCAAAGAGTCTTGAATTTATATTACAATCCGACCTTATTCGTTTTTCTGCCGTCTGTTTAGCGAAACTCGCTGCACTCGTTTTAGCAAAACTCACTGCGCTCGTTTTCAGACGACCTCGGAGCCATTATGGACAACTGTATTTTCTGTAAAATCGCCGCCAAAGACATTCCGGCGCAAACCGTGTACGAAGATGACGAGATGTTGTGCTTCAAAGACATCCGCCCCGCCGCGCCAGTTCATCTGCTGCTGATTCCGAAAGTCCATTTTGACTCGCTGGCACACGCCGCGCCCGAACATCAAACCCTCTTGGGCAAAATGATGTTGAAAGTCCCTCAAATCGCCAAAGCGGCAGGTTTGACCGACGGCTTCAAAACCCTAATCAATACGGGCAAAGGCGGCGGGCAGGAAGTGTTCCACCTGCATATCCACATCATGGGTACGCCTGCGTAAACCAACATTTCAAATATCCATTCTCAACTATATCAAGGATTTACCATGTTCTCTCTGTGGCACTGGATTATCGTATTAATTATCGTCGTTTTGGTTTTCGGTACCAAAAAACTGCGCAACGTCGGCAAAGACCTCGGCGGTGCCGTGCATGACTTCAAACAAGGTCTGAACGAAGGTACTGACGGTAAAAAAGACGAAGTCATCGAACACAAAAAAGACGAAGACAAAGCATAATCTATGTTTGATTTCGGTTTGGGCGAGCTGCTGTTAGTCGGCATTGTCGCCCTGATTGTACTTGGTCCCGAGCGTCTGCCCGAAGCCGCCCGTACTGCCGGACGGCTTATCGGCAAGCTGCAACGCCTCGTCAGCAGCGTCAAGCAGGAATTCAACACCCAAGTCGAATTGGAAGAGCTGCGCAAAGCCAAACAGGAATTTGAAGCCGCCGCCGCACAAGTGCGCGACAGCATCAAGGAAGTCGGTACGGATATGCAGGACAACCTGCGCGACATTTCCGACGGACTCAAACCTTGGGAACGCCTGCCGGCGCAACGCACGCCTGCCGATTTCGGTTTGGATGAACACGGCAACCCGCTTCCTTCGTTAAGCGCGGAAGTTTCAGACGACCCGGCTGTTTCCACGTCGTCTGAAACCGCTATGGCGCAAGCAGACACTACGACGGATGCCGTCGAAACCGACACGCCTGCGGAATCCGAGCAAGATCGCGCATGGCGCGAATATCTGACCGGCAGCGCCGCTCCGGTGTCCAATGCCGTAGAAGTCAGCTATATCGACACTTCCGCAGACGCGCCCGTGCTGCATATCACCTCCCTCAAAAAACAAGCGATGAACCGCAAGCGCGACCTGCGTCCGAAATTTCATGCCAAACCCAAACTTCGCGTCCGTAAAAAGTGAGTAAACCGGTGTCCGAACCTCAAAACGAACAACCCGTCCAACCTCTTATCGAACACCTTATCGAGCTGCGCCGCCGCCTGATGTGGATCGTCATCGGCATCGTCGTCTGCTTTTTCAGCATGATGCCGTTTGCCCAGCAGCTTTATACCTTCGTGGCCGACCCCCTGATGGCAAACTTGCCCAAAGACACCAGCATGATTGCCACCGACGTCATCGCGCCGTTTTTTGTACCGGTGAAAGTGACGCTGATGGCTGCATTCCTCGTTTCCCTGCCGCATACGCTCTACCAAATCTGGGCATTCGTCGCGCCCGCCCTCTACCAAAACGAAAAACGCCTGATTACCCCGCTTGTGCTATCCAGCGTCAGTCTGTTTTTTATCGGCATGGCGTTTGCCTACTACCTCGTTTTCCCCGTCATCTTTAAATTCCTCGCGGGTATTACCCCCGTCGGCGTCAACATGGCGACCGACATCGACAAATATCTGTCCTTTATTTTGGGCATGTTCGTCGCATTCGGCACGACTTTCGAAGTCCCCGTCGTTGTCGTCCTGCTCGCCAAAATCGGCATCGTAACCACCGAACAACTCAAAAACGCACGCCCCTACGTCATTGTCGGCGCATTCATCATTGCCGCCATCATTACCCCGCCGGACGTGATTTCCCAAACCCTGCTTGCCGTCCCGCTTATCTTGCTTTACGAAGCAGGCATCTGGTGCAGCCGCTTTATCAAACCCAAATCGGACAAAACCGACGAACACCCGCCCCTTCCGCCCGCAGAAACTTAAATCTAGCCTGCGGATATAGCCTGCAAAGGGCAAAGGTCGTCTGAAACGAAACATCCCGTTTCAGACGACCTTTTTCATACGCCAGCGTTTGCGTGTTTTACCGACCTTATATCGAAATCCCCACCAATTTCCTGCATTGCCCCTTTCAGACGACCTCTCTATAATCCCCGTTTCCATCCTAAAAACAGGAAACATTTCATGAACATCACAGAAATCGTCCGCCAGCGATACAGCACCAAATCTTTCGACCTGTCCAAAAAAATCGCTGCCGAAGACTTCGCCCATATCGAAGCCGCCCTGCGCAACAGCCCTTCCAGCGTCAATATGCAGCCGTGGCACTTTATCATCGCCGATGACGAAGCGGGCAAAGCGCGCATTGCCAAATCCACCGAAAAACTCCCTTACAATACCCCGAAAATTACTCATGCGTCCCATGTCGTCGTTTTCGCCGCCCGCGTTTGCGCCGACGATGATTATGTCGCCGCCGTATTGGCGCAAGAAGACAAAGACGGACGTTTCGCCACGGAAGAAGCCAAGCAGGCAGGCGATTCCACCCGCCGCCTGTTCTTAGGCATCCACCGCAACCAAATCCAAGATGAAGAGCAATGGCTTGCCAAACAAGTCTATCTCAACATGGGCTTCACCCTGCTCGCCGCTGCCGCAGCAGGTATCGACGCCGTGCCGATGGAAGGCGTCGATTTGCAGGTTTTGAATGAGGAATTCGGCTTGACTGAAAAAGGCTACAAAGCCGTCGCCGTCGTCTCCTTCGGCTACCGTGCCGCAGACGATTTCAACGCCGCCCTGCCCAAATCGCGTTTTGAAAACGAAGTCATCTTCACCAAAATCTGAACCCGATAGAAACAAAAACAAGGTCGTCTGAAACCTGACAATGCAGGATTTCAGACGACCTTATTTGTATTAACCAATCGCGGCAACGATAGGATTAAATCGCCGCTTCCGCGCGTTCACCCGTCCGTATCCGAATCACTTCTTCAACCGGCAACACAAAAATCTTGCCGTCGCCAATTTTTCCCGACCGCGCAGTCTCGACAATGATATCGATGGCGCGTTCCACATCTTCATCAGCCAACACCAGCTCGACTTTGACTTTGGGCAGAAAATCAACCGCATACTCCGCACCACGGTAAATTTCGGTATGCCCTTTCTGACGGCCGAAACCTTTAACTTCGCTGACCGTCATGCCGCTGATCCCGATTTCGGTCAATGCTTCGCGGACATCGTCCAATTTAAACGGCTTAATCACAGCTTCGATTTTTTTCATGATATTTTTCCTTAAGTTTCAGGATGGCGCGGCATTCAACCCTCAACCGATTTTGTTTGGGCAAAAGCGCCGAATCAAATCAAACACACAGCCTCGCGTTCATTTTTTGCACAAGATACTGCGGTCAAATTGCCCGCCCATTCTAGCGTAGAACAGATTGAATATTATAGTGAAACCCTGACAAAACCGCTATGGCGCGCGTTCCATCGGTTTTCACCCATTTTCCAACACACTCCATTTATAGTGGATTAAATTTAAATCAGGACAAGGCGACGAAGCCACAGACAGTACAGATAGTACGGCAAGGCGAGGCAACGCCGTACTGGTTTAAAGTTAATCCACTATAACACGGACAAACAGGAATAAAAAGCGATACAAGGTCGTCTGAAAAAGGTTTTTAGGCATAAAATTTCCTGAATATCCTATTTTTTTATTTGATTCGTATTTTTTATCCAAAATTCAGCATAATGTTCCCCAATATTCGCTATTCAGGATTTTGATTTACGTTAAAATATGCCTTTTTTTGTGAAGGTCGTCTGAAAAAGACGGAGAGAATAGATGTCTGAACAACATACACACGCTTCGACTTGGAAAAGCAAAATCAACGCGCTGGGACCCGGAATCATGATGGCTTCGGCGGCGGTAGGCGGTTCGCACCTGATTGCTTCCACGCAGGCGGGCGCGCTTTACGGCTGGCAGCTCGCGTTGATTATTATTTTGACCAATCTCTTCAAATACCCGTTTTTCCGCTTCAGCGCGCACTACACGCTGGATATGGGCAAAAGTTTGATTGAAGGCTATGCCGAGAAAAGCCGCGTTTATTTGTGGGTATTCCTGATTTTATGCGTTATCTCGGCAACGATTAACGCGGGCGCGGTCGCCATCGTGACCGCCGCCATCGTCAAAATGGCGATTCCCTCGCTGACGCTGAATGTCGGCGCAATCTCCGCACTGATTATGGCTTCCTGCCTGATTATCTTGGCGAGCGGACGCTATAAAGCCTTGGACAATGTTTCCAAAATCATCATCGTCAGCCTGACGATTGCCACAGTCGCCGCAGCCGCCATCGCCATGTCGCGCGGCATGCAGATAAAACCCGACTTTATCGAGCCTACCCCATGGACACTGGCAGGCTTGGGCTTCTTAATCGCGCTGATGGGCTGGATGCCTGCGCCGATTGAAATTTCCGCCATCAACTCGCTGTGGGTTACTGAAAAACAACGCATCAATCCTTCCAGCTACCGCGACGGTATTTTTGACTTCAACGTCGGCTATATCACCAGCGCAGTGTTGGCGGTCGTCTTCCTCGCCTTGGGCGCGTATGTGCAGTACGGCAACGGCGAAGCAGTGCAAATGGCTGGCGGCAAATACGTCGGTCAACTGATCAATATGTACGCTGTTACTATCGGCGACTGGTCGCGTCCGATGGTTGCATTCATCGCCTTCGCCTGTATGTACGGCACGACGATTACCGTGGTCGACGGCTATGCTCGCGCGATTGCCGAGCCGGTGCGCCTGCTGCGCGGCAAAGACAAAACGGGCAACGTCGAACTCTTTGCCTGGAACGTTTGGGTCGCAGGTACGGGCTTGGCAGTGATTTTCTGGTTCAACAGTGCGATGGCGGAGCTGCTCAAATTCGCCATGATTACCGCCTTCGTTGCCGCCCCCGTGTTCGCTTGGCTGAACTACCGCCTCGTCAAAGGCGACGAACGCCACAAGCTGACTTCGGGCATGAACTTCCTCGCCATCCTCGGCTTGATTTACCTGACCGGATTTACGGTGTTGTTCCTATTGAACCTGACCGGCATCTTGGCTGCACCTAAGTAAGCCGAATCAAAACAAAGGTCGTCTGAAAACCGGATTTCGGTCTTCAGACGACCTTTTGCCATGTATAGCAAAACGGGCAATCGAAGGGATGAACTTCAAACCGATGCCGCAAAGCAAACCGACATCGTCGCTCACCATTAGAAACTCCGCCATATCTTTTTGAATTTCCAACCAAACCCATTATAATAACGCCTCCTCGCGCCGTCGCGGACGACTCCCGACGGCATTTATTATGGAAGAATTATGAAGCCGTCTATCTTAGAAAAACTACAACAACTCAGCGACCGATTGGAAGAAGTCACCCACCTGCTCGGACAGCCCGAAGCCACGTCCGATATGGACAACTACCGCAAGCTCACGCGCGAACACGCCGAATTGACGCCCGTGGTCGAAGTATTCCAAAACTATCAACTGGCGCAAAGCGACTTGGCGGATGCCGAAGAAATGCTGTCCGACCCCGAAATGAAAGACTTTGCCGCCGAAGAAATCGAAGCGGCGAAAGCCAAAATCGACACACTCGATACCGAATTGCAAAAACTGTTGCTGCCCAAAGATGCCGACGACGACAAAAATATCTTCATCGAAGTGCGCGCCGGAACGGGCGGCGACGAAGCCGCGCTGTTTGCAGGCGATTTGTTGCGTATGTATAGTCGCTACGCCGAGCGCAACCGCTGGCAGGTCGAAATCGTTTCTGCCAATGAAAGTGAACTGGGCGGCTATAAAGAAGTCATCGCACGCATCGTCGGTTTGGGTGCGTACAGTCGTCTGAAATTTGAATCGGGCGGCCACCGCGTGCAGCGCGTCCCCGCCACCGAAAGCCAAGGCCGTATCCACACCTCCGCCTGCACCGTCGCCGTCATGCCCGAAGCGGACGAACTCGAAGACATCGAGTTGAACCCCGCCGACCTGCGCATCGACACCTTCCGCGCATCCGGCGCGGGCGGTCAGCACATCAACAAAACCGA
>KV797043.1:13705-26657 GCA_001809325.1 Neisseria sp. HMSC077D05
GGTCAGCACATCAACAAAACCGACTCCGCCGTCCGCATCACCCACCTGCCCACCGGCATGGTGGTCGAGTGCCAAGACGGTCGCAGCCAACACGCCAACAAAGCGCAGGCGATGAAAGTCCTCGCCGCCCGCCTGAACGACGCGCAAAAACGCGAAGCCCAAGCCAAAGAAGCCGCCGAACGCAAATCCCTTATCGGCAGCGGCGACCGCAGCGAACGCATCCGCACCTACAACTACCCGCAAGGCCGCGTGACCGACCACCGCATCAACCTCACCCTGCACAAGCTGGATTTTGTGATGGACGGCGATTTGGAAGAAATCACCAACGCCCTGATTGCCGAACATCAGGCAGAGCTTCTGGCGGCAATGGGCGATTGATGGAACGGTTGACGCTTGGTTTCAAAGTGTGACGGCAGGCTTGATGGCGGGAAAACAAGTTCTGCCGCAACGTAAATCAAGCCCCAGCCGTCGCCCGCCGCCCTTTCCGTAACCATAAAAATCCTGTGTGAAAATGACGGTGCTTCTAAAAAACTTTCCCAACGCCTTCAAACGCAAACCCAGATAAACCGACTTCCGCCCGTTCCTCCAACACTGTCCCTTTTCAGACGACCCATCCCAAGCCATGAACACCCCGCTCACCCGCCGCCGCTTTTTCGCCATCGCCGCCCTGACTGCCGCCGGAGCGACCGCACCCTTTCTCCTAAACCGCAACCGCCCTACCCCGTTACCAACCACCGGCGAGCCCGTTATCTGGAAAGGCATTGCGCTGGGTTCCGGCGCCGAGCTCCGCCTCTTCGGCGTTGACCGCAAAGAAGCTGAAATCCTTGTCAACAAAGTTCTCGCCGAAGTCGCCCGCCTCGAAAAAATCTTCAGCCTCTACCGCGAAGACAGCCTGATCAACCGACTGAACAAAGAAGGTCGTCTGAACAACCCGCCACCCGACTTCCTCGCCCTTTTAAGCATCTGCCGCGACATCCACGCCCTGACAGACGGCGCGTTCGACCCCACCGTCCAAGTGCTGTGGAATCTTTACGCAGACCATTTCCGCCGCAACCCGCGTGCCGAAACCCCGCCGTCCGAACCGGACATCCGGCGCACCCTCAAACTCGTCGGCTTCAAACACGTCGTCTTCGACCAAAAAGCCATCCTCTTCGAACAAAAAGGCATGGGCTTATCCCTCAACGGCATCGCCCAAGGCTACATCACCGACAAAATCACCGCCCTGCTGCAACAACACGGCATCCGCCAAGCCCTCGTCGATATGGGCGAAATCCGCGGCTTCGACACCGACAACCAACGCACATGGAACGTCGGCATCCGCAATCCCCAAAACGAAGAAGCCACCCTCCTGACCATCCCCATGCAAAACCAAGCCTTCGCCACCTCAGGCGGCTACGGTACCGTGATGGACGAAGCCGGCAAGTTCACCCACCTCTTCGACCCTCGCACCGGCACTGCCACGCCGCGCTACCGCAGCGTCAGCGTCATGGCGCCGACCGCCGCCGTTGCCGATGCCTTCTCCACCGCGTTCTCCATCATGGACGAAGCCGCCATCCGAACCGCCGCCCGCGCCAAACAGGCAAAAGTCTGGCTGGTCATGCCCGACAACCGCATCGAAACCCCAGCCTGAACGACTTATAGTGGATTAACTTTAAATCAGGACAAGGCGACGAAGCCACAGACAGTACAGATAGTACGGCAAGGCGAGGCAACGCCGTACTGGTTTAAAGTTAATCCACTATATTCTCCAAAATGGTGTAGGCTCTGCCTACAAAGAAACGCAGCTACAAGGTCGTCTGAATGCCCAAACTCCATCAAATCATCGAACGCCATTGGCAACGCCCCAATCCGTTTTTATCTTTCCTGCTCAAACCCTTATCCAAGCTGTTTGCCAAAATTGCGGCGAAACGGCGCGATGATTTCGTTTCAGGCCGTCTGAAAAGCGAAAAGCTGCCCGTGCCTGTGGTCGTGGTCGGCAATATCCACGCGGGCGGGACGGGGAAAACGCCGATTGTCGCTGCGCTGGTATCGGGCTTGCAGGAAAAAGGTGTCAAGGTCGGCATCATCAGCCGGGGCTACGGGCGCAAGAGCAAGGCGGTTCATGTATTGAACGCCGTGAGCCGTGCGGAAGATGCGGGCGACGAGCCTTTGCTGCTGTTCCGAAAAACCGGCGCGCCGACGGCGGTGGGCAGCAGCCGTGCGGAGGCAGGCAGGGCGTTGCTGGCGGCGCACTCCGACATCGGGCTGATTGTGGCAGACGACGGTTTGCAGCATTATGCCCTGCGGCGGGATGTGGAAATCGCGGTGTTTCCGGCGGCGGATACGGGGCGGACGGATTTGGATTTGCTGCCCAACGGCAGTTTGCGCGAACCTTTGTCGCGGCTGGATTCGGTGGATGCGGTCGTCGTCAGCGGCGGTCAGGCGGATGCGTCGTTTGCGCCGTCTGAAAATATGTTTCACAGCCGTATCGAAACGGGACAAATTTACCGTTTGAACCAGCCGTCCGAAATACTGGATACAGGTCGTCTGAAAAACCAAACCGTCGCCGCCGTGGCGGGTATCGCCAAACCGGAGCGTTTTTTCGATTTGCTGCGGAACATGGGCATCACCTTGAACCAAACCGTCGCGCTGCCCGACCATGCCGACATCGCAGCGGCAGATTTGCCCAATGCGGACGCGGTCATTATTACGGAGAAAGATGCGGTCAAGTTTTCAGACGACCTCAATCTGAACCATGTATGGGTGTTGCCCGTTTGTGCGATAATCGAACCTGATTTGGCGGCGTTTGTGTTGGAACGGCTGAAAGATTCCCGACAGGTCGTCTGAAATCAATTGAATCTTTGTTGCTGTTTGTCTTAAATAATAAGGAAATTTATAAACATGAAAAAACTGCTGCTCACTTTCATTGCCATTGCCGCCTGTTCCGCCGCAACAGCCGCGCCCCCAAGCGATAAGTCTTTAAATAGATGGATGGAAGTCCAGCATATCGAACGCGACTTTATCAAAAATCTGACCAACATGGCAGAAGCACAAAACCGACTGCTCATGCAACCGGTCATCGCCTCATATCCACCGGAACTGCAGCCGCAATTACAAGCCGCGTCAGACCGTTATGCAAACAAAGTGTTTACAGCCTATTTAACACCGCAACGTAGAGACAAATTAATGAAAGAAATAAAAAAAGTTGCCAAGGACGAGTTCACTCAACAAGAGATTGATGCCATGATTGCGTTTTATGAGACTCCCGTAGGACAATCTATCATGGAGAAAAATTCGGCATTCATAAAAAAACTCGCCAATATAGGGGCAAGCGAAGCGGATATGAAAGAAATAGAAACAATTAGCGAACGCTACCTAATTGAATTTGAAAAAGAAGTCGAAAAAATCATGCCTGAAGAATGTACCCCCTAAACCTTAAACTTAAAAAAGGAGAAAAAGATGAAACTGAAAACCTTATTATTGCCCTTCGCCGCGCTGGCATTTTGTGCCAACGCATTTGCCGCTACACCCAGCGATGCGTCGCTGGAGCGTCTGTTTGAAGTGCAGAAGATGGATGCCCTGTTGGACCAGTCTTTCCAAAGCATGGAGGGCATTGTGCTTTCCGATCCGAATGTACAGAAATTTTTGAAAGATGCGCCGGAAGACAAACGTCCGCAGTTGGAAGCAGTCTTGAAAAAGTATGCAAACCAATCGATTGCCGAAATCAACACGCCGCAAGTGCGCGCCCAATTGCGTAAAGCGACTTTAGACGGCATGAAGACGGTTTATACGCAAGAAGAAGTCAACGCATTGATTGGCTTTTACAGCACGGCGGTAGGTCAATCGATAATGGACAAAACGCCGCGCTATCTTGAGGCAACGATGAAACCTATGATGAACATTCTTGCCGGTAAATACACCCAATCCAACCAAAGCGCAAACCTGAGACGTGAAATCCGCCAAATCATGTGCGACGGCAAAAATCCTGCCCAAGCCTGCGCCAAACAGCCGAACAAACCGGCACGGAAGAAATAATGCCGCTTGAGGTCGTCTGAAAACGAGCGAAGCGAGTTTCGCCAAAACGAGCGAAGCGAGTTTCGCTCAAACCATCAAACCCGAAAGAAACCCCATGGAAAAAAAATTCTTAGACATCCTCGTCTGCCCCGTTACCAAAGGCAGGCTGGAATATCATCAGGACAAACAGGAATTGTGGAGCCGTCAGGCGAAGCTGGCTTATCCGATTAAAGACGGCATTCCCTATATGCTGGAAAACGAAGCACGAGCGTTGAGCGAAGAGGAACTCAAAGCATGACCGAATTCGTCGTATTGATTCCGGCGCGGCTGGATTCATCGCGCCTGCCCGGAAAAGCCTTGGCGGATATTCACGGCAAACCAATGGTCGTGCGCGTTGCCGAACAGGCGGCAAAAAGCAAAGCCGCGCGCGTCGTCGTTGCCACCGACCATCCCGATATTCAGACGGCCTGTCAGGCGCACGGCGTCGAAGTCGTTATGACTTCAAACCGGCACGAAAGCGGCACGACCCGCCTTGCCGAAGCCGCTGCCGCGCTGAAACTGCCGCAACATCTGGTGGTTGTCAACGTACAGGGCGACGAGCCGCTGATTGCCCCCGAACTCATCGACCGCACCGCCGAAGTCTTGGTGGAAAACAACGTGCAGATGGCGACCGCGGCGCACGAATTGCACGATTTCGACGAATTTATGAATCCCAACGTGGTCAAAGTCGTCCTCGACAAAAACCGCAACGCCATCTACTTCAGCCGTGCCCCGATTCCCTATCCGCGCGATGCCATGCGCGCCGAAAAACGCGAATTGCCCGCCGAAACCGCCGTCCTGCGCCATATCGGCATTTACGCCTACCGCGCCGGTTTTCTGCAACGCTACGCCGAAATGAGCGTTTCGCCGCTGGAAACCATCGAATCGCTGGAACAACTGCGCGTCCTGTGGCACGGCTACCCGATTGCCGTCGAAACCGCCAAAGAAGCCCCTGCCGCCGGCGTAGATACGCAAGAGGATTTGGACAGGGTCAGGGCTGCGTTCGAGGTCGTCTGAAAACGAGCGAAGCGAGTTTCGCCAAAATCCGAAATCAGTCGGTTTCGGCATTAAATTTCGCAAGCCAAGCCCGCGCTACGGGCTGTTGAATTTGCCATCATCAGGAATTGCTATGAAACGCAGCATATTGATATTTTTATCCTGCATCGCCCTGCCTGCTTACACCGCCGGTTTTTCCGCGCACGTTCCAAAAGGTTGGAAAATCATCAAAAGCGTGGAGGGGGATTTAAACGGCGACAATCAAGTCGATGCCGTTTTGGTGCTGCAAAAGCAAGACAAGGCAAACATCATCCCAAACGACTCTATGGGACAAATCGAATTGGATACCAATCCGAGGATGTTGAAAGTATTGTTCAAACAGGCAGACGGTTACAAGACGGCTGTCGAAAACACAACGCTGATTCCGCCTGAAAGCGATAAAGATAATGGCTGTCTTGACGATCCGTTTTCTGATGTATCCATCGATAAAGGTCGTCTGAAAGTGAGTTTGCAGTGGTTTTACAGTTGCGGAAGCTGGTGGATGGGTCACAGTGACTACCTATTCCGTTACCAAAACGACCGCTTTCTTCTGATTGGGTATACCAATTCCCAACATAACAGAGCTTCAGGCGAAATTGAGGAGTACAGCGACAATTATCTGACTGGAAAGCGGAAGAGAACGACTGGCGGCAATGTGTTCGATTCGTCAGAAGACCGTCCGAAAGTCAAATGGGAAAGATTTAAAAAGAAACCTTATCATTTGGACGAGCCTTATCGCCATCCTAGAGCAGAGAGATAGGTCGTCTGAAAATGAGGAGCCGTAAAAAGCTGTTTTCAGTAAACACCAAACCCGATCATCCGTTTTACCCAAACACCGACAGAAAGCCCTTTATGACCGATTTACGCCATTTGAGCCGCGAGGAGCAAAAACTGCTTACCGATGTTGCCCTGCTGGTTCAAAACGACGACCAAGAGTTTAACTATGAAATGTTGAAAGCCGCCGCACCGGACGAGGCCAGCGGCGAGTTTTGGTTCCGTATGGCGGAAACGCTCAGTACGCTGCCGCTCAACCGTTCGCTGGATTTACGCTTAAACGGCGGCAGGCTGACGGTTGCCGTGTCGATTTTGTCGGTATTGCTGCAAGACAGCCCTGAAATTCCGCAGCTTTGGGCGCAAAAGGTGATTGCGCTAAACTACTTGGCACACGGGCATCAGACACGCGCGCGCGGTTTGGCGCAGCAGGCGGACAAGGCGGCGGAAGCCAACGAGGAAGAGTATTTGGCGAAGACTTTATCGCAAAACCTGCTTTCCACTTTGAAAGACGCGTTGGAGCGGTTTCCCGAAGACACATGGTTTGCCGAAATGCGCGATGACGCATGGAAACATTTCGGCGCAGAACAGGCCGTCTGAAGTTTTGAACGATAAACGCAAGCCGTGTAAAATCATTTGAATCACGTTTCAAATCTATATCACTTAATAAGAAGGAACACTCATGAAAGTATTATTGTTAGGCGCGCCGGGCGCGGGTAAAGGCACTCAGGCACAATTCATCACCGCTGCGTTCGGCATTCCGCAAATTTCCACCGGCGATATGCTCCGCGCTGCGATTAAAGCAGGCACGCCGCTGGGTTTGGAAGCGAAAAAAATCATTGACGAAGGCGGCTTAGTGCGCGACGACATCATCATCGGCATGGTGAAAGAACGCATCGCGCAAGACGACTGCAAAAACGGTTTCCTGTTTGACGGTTTCCCGCGCACGCTGGCACAAGCCGAAGCAATGGTTGAAGCGGGCGTGGATTTGGACGCGGTCGTTGAAATCGACGTACCCGACAGCGTGATTGTCGACCGCATGAGCGGCCGCCGCGTTCACTTGGCTTCTGGCCGCACCTACCACGTTACCTACAATCCGCCCAAAGTCGAAGGCAAAGACGACGTAACCGGCGAAGATTTGATTCAGCGCGACGACGACAAAGAAGAAACCGTCAAAAAACGCCTTGCCGTTTACCACGAGCAAACCGAAGTGCTGGTCGATTTTTACAGTAAGCTGGAAGGCGAACACGCGCCGAAATACATCAAAGTTGACGGCACTCAGCCGGTAGAAGCCGTGAAAGCCGAAGTATTGGGCGCATTGGGCAAATAAATCGAAAAGGTCGTACCCACGGGCAGGCTTCGCACTCTGAAAACAGAAAATTAGTTTTCAGACGACCTATTTTTGATAAACAGCGCGTTGCAACCGAAAAATAATCATTCGGCGTCATTCCCGCGCAGGCGGGAATCCATTTCTGAATTTGGGCAATCGCTGTTTAAATCTGATGAACTGAGTTTTATCAATGGATTCCCGCCTGCGCGGGAATGACGGCTGATGTGCCGGTTCAAATTCATCCGAAACAGTTTGTCGGGGTCTTGAATCCGCGTAGGTCGGACATCAATGCCCGACCTACGGTTTGAATTTACGTTGTTATAGTGGATTAACAACAATCAGGACAAGGCGACGAAGCCGCAGACAGTACAGATAGTACGGCACCGATTCACTTGGTGCTTCAGCACCTTAGAGAATCGTTCTCTTTGAGCCAAGGCGAGGTAACGCCGTCTGGTTTAAAGTTAATCCACTATACTGCGAAAAAGACGATAAAGGTCGTCTGAAAACCCGAAACGAAAACACTATGAATCCTTTAATCACCGACTTCCAAACTCCGCAACAACGCACCCCCGTCATCGTTGCCCTTGATTTTGCCAACGAAAAAGACACGCTCGGATTTGTCCGCAACCTTGATCCGACGTTGTGCCAAATCAAAATCGGCAAAGAGCTGTTTACCGCCACGGGGCGCAGTTTGGCGGAGAGCCTGATTCATCAGGGTTTCAAACTTTTTCTCGATTTGAAATACCACGACATTCCCCACACCGTCGCGCAAGCCTGCAAAGTCGCCGCCGACATGGGCGTGTGGATGGTCGATATGCACGCATCGGGCGGCCGCCGCATGATGGAAGCCGCCTCCGAAGCCGTTGCCGGATACGGCACGAAACCGCTCTTAATCGGCGTAACCGTATTGACCAGCATGGAACAAAGCGATTTGGCGGAAATCGGTTTGAACATCGCCCCTGAAGAACAAGTCATCCGCTTGGCAAAACTGGCGCAAAGTTCGGGCTTGGACGGCGTGGTCTGCTCCGCCCAAGAAGCCGCGCCACTGCGCCGCGAATTGGGAAAGGATTTTGTCTTGGTAACGCCCGGCATCCGTTTGGACGTTGCCGGCAACAACGACGACCAACGCCGCATCATGACGCCCGCCGAAGCATTGGCGGCAGGTTCGACTTATCTGGTGATGGGCCGCCCTGTTACCCAAGCCACCGATCCGGTAGCCGTATTGCGTGAAGTGAACCGCGTGGCGAACCTTGAAGCAAACTGATTTTCAGACGACCTTACAGGTTGAGGCCGTCTGAAAAAACACAACGGAGGCAATATGCCCACCAAGTTCCAACAAGAAACCCTCAAATCCCGTTTCGCACAAGCCAAAGTCCTTGTTGTCGGCGACGTGATGCTCGACCGTTATTGGTTTGGCGACGTGTCCCGTATTTCGCCCGAAGCGCCCGTGCCGGTGGCGAAAATCGGACGAATCGACCAACGCGCGGGCGGTGCGGCGAACGTTGCGCGCAACATCGCTTCGTTGGGCGGCAAAGCTGGGCTGTTGTCGGTAACCGGCGATGACGAAGCCGCCAACGCGCTCGATGCGCTGATGGCGCAAGATGGCGTTGCCTCCTATCTGATGCGCGACAAACAAATCGCCACCACCGTCAAACTGCGTGTCGTCGCCCGCAACCAGCAGCTTATCCGCCTTGATTTTGAAGAACATCCCAACCGCGAAGTGTTGGAACAAATCAAGCAGCAATACCGTGAAATCTTGCCCGAATACGACGCAATCATTTTTTCAGACTACGGCAAAGGCGGCCTGTCGCACATCTCCGATATGATAGATTGGGCGAAACACGCAGGTAAAACCGTATTAATCGACCCCAAAGGCGACGATTACGAAAAATACGCCGGCGCCACGCTGATTACGCCCAACCGTGCCGAATTGAAAGAAGTGGTAGGCAGTTGGAAAAACGAAAGCGAGCTGACCGAAAAAGCGCAAAACCTGCGCCGCCACCTCGACCTGACCGCCGTTTTACTGACCCGCAGTGAAGAGGGTATGACCCTGTTCAGCGAAGGCGAACCCATTTACCAGCCCACCCGCGCCCAGGAAGTTTATGACGTATCGGGCGCAGGCGACACCGTCATTGCCGGAGTGGGCTTGGGGCTGGCGGCAGGCTACACCATGCCCGAAGCCATGCACCTCGCCAATACCGCCGCCGGCGTCGTCGTCGCCAAACTCGGCACGGCGGTTTGCTCGTTTGCAGAATTGAACAAAGCATTAAGTTTACTCAAAAAGACTACGAAGAAAAATTAAGAAATTATATTTTGAAATAAAAGGTATGTATGATTATATTTAAATCGTTATCAATAATTTTAATTTCTTTAATATTATTTTTTTTCTTGGAGTTGGAAATGAAAAAGTGGTTTATGCTTTAAATGCTAATATCGAAAATCAAAATGCGATTGTGGATTGGCAACTTGATCCAGATGATCAACTGTCAGTTATTGAAATAGCTTTATTTGACAAAAATGGACATTTATTGCCTTCAAATCATTTTGAAGAGCAATGTGATACTGTCTCAAATTGTCATTTAGAATTGAAAAAGAAATTAGAAAAACGAAATATTCAGTTTATCGCACCTAATAAAATTAAAATTTTACCAGAATTACTGAATAATTATGTAATTTGGGTCGGAATTAAAACATTAAAATATAATAGATACCCATCACATATTTTGTTTTGTAGTCAAGGAGATGTCTTAATTAGAGAAAAAGATGGCTATTCTGAAAACATCGAGGGTTTTTATGAAAAATGTAAAAACCTCTAGCCTAACATTGATCATGTAGGTATGGGACAAATTAAAAGCCCTACATTTTAGAGCCAGCGTAAGTTGGTTTGAAAACCCAACTTTAAAAAAGGTCGTCTGAAAGTTTTTCAGACGGCCTCAGAAGAGCAGTAATTTCTTTTTCAGACGACCCCATCTTTCCAAGGTCGTCTGAAACGAGTGCAACGAGTTTCGCTAAAACCAAAAATCAAAGGAAACCCAATATGACCATCATCGTAACAGGCGCGGCCGGCTTCATCGGCAGCAACATCGTCAAAGCCCTCAACCAACGCGGCATTACCGACATTGTCGCCGTTGACAACCTGACCCGTGGCGAAAAATTCAAAAACCTTGCCGAGTGCGAAATCGCCCACTACCTCGACAAACACGAATTCATCCGCCAAGTGCGCGGCCATCTTCTGCCTTACGAAAACATCGAAGCCGTCTTCCACCAAGGCGCATGTTCCGACACCATGAACCACGACGGCCTCTACATGATGGACAACAACTACCAGTACACGCTCGACCTTTTGGACTGGTGTCAGGACGAACGCATCCCCTTCCTCTATGCCTCCAGCGCCGCCGTGTACGGCAAAGGCGAAATCTTCCGCGAAGAGCGCGAACTTGAAAAGCCGCTCAACGTGTACGGCTACTCTAAATTCCTATTTGACCAAGTATTGCGCCGCCGCATGAAAGAAGGCCTGACCGCCCAAGTCGTCGGCTTCCGCTACTTCAACGTTTACGGACAACACGAACAACACAAAGGCCGCATGACATCCGTCGCCTTCCACCATTTCAACCAATACCGCGAACACGGTTACGTCAACCTGTTCGGTGCCAACGACGGCTATGGCAACGGCGAACAAACCCGCGACTTCGTCAGCGTCGAAGACGTCGCCAAAGTCAATCTCTACTTCTTCGACCACCCCAACCTCTCCGGCATCTACAACCTCGGCACCGGCCGCAGCCAACAGTTCAACGAACTCGCCGCCGCTACCGTCAACGCCTGCCGCGCCGCCGAAGGCAAGCCTGAAATGAGCTTGAAAGAGCTGGTAGAAGAAGAACTTATCCGCTACGTCCCCTTCCCCGACGCGCTCAAAGGCAAATACCAAAGCTTCACCCAAGCCGACATCACCAAACTGCGCGAAGCCGGATACAAGGAGGAATTTTTGGATGTCAAAGCAGGCGTAGAGCGCTACGTCAAATGGATGCTGGAAAATCTGGCTTAATTTGAAATGCCCATAACAAAGGTCGTCTGAAAACTCAGATTTAAGGTTTTCAGACGACCTTTCCCGTACAAACCTCGTCTGAAACCCCTTATAATCCAACCTTCCCCCCCTTTTTTTCCCTCCTCCAATGTCCGAACTCTTCGCGCCCTCCTCCATTTCCGTATCCGAACTCAACGCCCTCGCCAAAGCCTTGCTGGAAGACCATCTTGCCGGTTTGTGGATTGCGGGCGAAGTGTCCAATCTGACCCGTGCCGCCAGCGGGCATTATTATTTCTCGCTCAAAGACAGCCGCGCGCAGGTGCGTTGCGCGATGTTCAAGGGTGCGGCGGCGCGTTTGGCGAAACCTTTGAAAGAAGGCGACCATATCGAAGTGGCGGGCAAAATCAGTATTTACGAGGCGCGGGGCGAGTTTCAGATTACCGTGAACGAGGTGCGGCGCAAAGGTTTGGGGCAGCTTTACGAAGCCTACGAGCGACTGAAGGCGCAGTTGCAGGCGGAAGGCGCATTTGCGGCGGAACGCAAGAAACCTTTGCCCGCCCGAGCGCAATGTATCGGCATCGTAACCAGTCTGGCGGCGGCGGCATTGCGCGATGTCGTTACCACCCTGAAACGCCGTGCGCCCGAAATTCCCGTCATCGTGTATCCGACCGCCGTTCAAGGCGCGGGCAGCGAGTTTCAGATTGCCCAAGCGATTAAAACCGCCTCGCAACGCGCCGAATGCGATGTGTTGATTGTCTGCCGCGGCGGCGGCAGCATTGAAGACTTGTGGGCGTTTAACGAAGAGCCGGTCGTGCGCGCCATCGAAGCCTGCGCGATTCCGGTCGTCAGCGGCGTGGGACACGAAACCGATTTCACGCTTGCCGATTTCGTCGCCGATGTGCGTGCGCCCACGCCGACCGGCGCGGCGGAACTGGTCAGCCCCAACCGCCAAGAATCGTTACACCGCCTCGCCCAAGCCAAAGGTCGTCTGAAAACCGTTTTGGAACAACGCTATTTCGATGCCAGCCAAAAGCTCGACTGGCTCGCGCGGCAAATCCGCCACCCGCGCCAAAAACTCGACGAACAGCGCACCTACATCCACAAACTGGCGCAAACCCTGTCCTACTCGATGACGCAAAACGTCCGCGCCCACACCGCCCGTTTCGAACGCCAAACCCAAGCCCTGCAACATTACCGCCCCGATATTTCCGTTTACCGGCAAGACATCAACCGCTTTCAGACGACCTTGTCGCACGCCTTCCGCCAACTGCTCGCCCAGCGCCGCCAAAGCCTGACCGCACAAACCACCCTGCTCGAAGCCGTATCGCCGCAGCAGATTCTGGAGCGCGGCTTCTCTGTCGTTAAAAACACACGCGGACAAGTCATCCGCAACGCCAACGCGTTGAAACAAGGGCAGAAACTGCACATCACTTTTGCCGACGGCGAAACCGACGTGCGCGTGACCAAAGAACAGGCGCAACGAGAATTATTTGATTAATCATCGGCTTGACTGAAGAAGGTCGTCTGAAAACGAGCGCGGCGGGTTTTCAGACGACCTTTTGACTTTGATGGCAAGCGTTTTCCTTCTGTTGCCTAATATAGTGGATTAACTTTAAACCAGTACGGCGTTGCCTCGCCTTGCCGTACTATCTGTACTGTCTGCAGCTTCGTCGCCTTGTCCTGATTTAAATTTAATCCACTATAATGCACTGACTCAAATTTAATCCAAACAAAAAGGTCGTCTGAAAATGTTCAGACGACCT
>KV797043.1:26757-61864 GCA_001809325.1 Neisseria sp. HMSC077D05
AGGTCGTCTGAAAATGTTCAGACGACCTTTTGAGTTCAAACGAAGAACGATTAGTGCTGATGCGCGCCACCGTGGTCATGGCCATGACCGTGATCCATGCCAGATTGCGGCGCGGTTTTCACTTCCAGTTGTACGGTTTGAGGTTTGGCATTTTTGAATTTCAGGGTAACCGGTACTTTTTCGCCTTCTTTCAGCGGTTTTTTCAGACCCATGAACATAACGTGGTAGCTGCCCGGTTTCAACTCGGTTACGCCTTTTGCCGCCAGAGGAACACCACCTTTGACTTCGCGCATGCGCATCACGCCGTTGTCGTTGACATGGGTATGCACTTCAACGCGGTCGGCTACCGGGCTGCTGCCGCCGACCAAGAAGTCTTGTTTGGCTTCATCGTTGTGGATCTTCATGAACGCGCCGCCCATTTTCATGCCTTCGACAGTAGAACGCGCCCAACCGTCTTCAACGTGAACACCGGCTGCGGAAGCGGTGGATACCAAACCTGCTGCGATCAGGGTTGCCAATAATTTTTTCATGTATTGCTCCTTTATGATGAAATGGGTGGTTTTGTTGCGGCAAAAGCTTTCCGCGCGACATTGCATGTCGGTAATACTGTTCTCATCCTACATGCAATGGTCGTCTGAATGCTTTGACTCAGATTAAACAAAATGATTCAAATTAATTCATGAGAATTAATACTTAGTAAGTATAAATCATCTTAAAGTAAATTCAAACATACCCGCGCCACAATGCAATCGCCCACACGATGCCCAACATCGTCAAGGCGAGCAATTGCGCGGCGGAGCCGGCATCTTTGGCGCGTTTTGCCAACTCGTGTTTTTCGGTGGACGTGTGATCGACGGCAGCTTCGACGGCGGTGTTGAACAATTCGGTAATCAGCGAAACAAACGACGCGATAATCAGCAGCATTTTGGTCGCGGAGTCGAAATTGAGGATGAAGGTCAAGACAATCAAAATCAGGTTCAGCCACAATACTTGGCGGAACGCGCTTTCATAGCGGTAGGCGGCGGCAAGCCCGTCTTTGGAATAGCCGAATGCGTTGATGATGCGTTTAATGCCGCTTTTACCTTTTTTATCGGCAGCGTAAGAAGATGGTTTCATAAGTAATGTTTGTGTAAATGTTTATATAAATAAAAGGAGGTCGTCTGAAAACGAGTGCAGCGAGTTTCGCCAAAACGAGCGAAGCGAGTTTCGCTAAAACAGATTCAGATTTCAGACGACCTTTTGGGATTATTGTTTGGACCAAGCTTCGACGGCGTCGGCAAACATCGCGGCGACGTCGAAGTTTTTTTGTTTCATGATTTCTTGGAAACCGGTCGGACTGGTCACGTTGACTTCGGTCAGATTGCTGCCGATGACGTCCAAACCTGCCAGCAGGATGCCGCGGCGTTTGAGTTCAGGGGCGAGGGTTTCGGCGATTTCTCGGTCGCGTTCGCTCAATTCCTGCGCCACGCCGCGCCCGCCTGCCGCCAGATTGCCGCGTGTTTCGCCGTTTTGTGGAATACGCGCCAAAGCATAGGGGACGACTTCGCCGCCGATAATCAGAATGCGTTTGTCGCCGTGGACGATTTCGGGGATGTAGCGTTGCGCCATGATGGTGCGGGAATCAAGCTGCATCAGGGTTTCGAGGATGCTGCCGATGTTGGGGTCTTTTTCGGTCAGGCGGAAAATGCCCATGCCGCCCATGCCGTCGAGCGGTTTGATGATGATGTCGCCGTGTTCTTTCAAAAATGCGCGGACATCGGCGGAACGGGTCGTAACCAGCGTAGGCGCGGTGAACTGGCTGAAATTCAAAATCGCCAATTTTTCATTGAAGTCGCGCATCGCCTGTCCGCTGTTAAAGACCCTCGCGCCCTGCTGTTCCGCCAGCGTCAGGAATTGGGTGGCGTAGAGGTATTGCATATCGAATGGCGGGTCGGTGCGCATAATGACGGCATCGAAGTCTTTCAAGGTCGTCTGAACTTTGTCTGCCGCTTTAAACCATTCATGGTCATCGTCGTTTTTGGCACCGAGAAACTCAAACGGCGCAGCCTGAGCAGTCACCAATCCCTGCTGCACAGACAATTCTCCGCTCACGGTATGGAAAAGCTGCCAGCCGCGTTTTGCCATTTCGCGCATCATGGCGTAGGTGGTGTCTTTGTAGGTTTTGAAACTTGCCATCGGATCGGCAATAAACAGGACTTTCATGGGAACTTCCTTATAAACAAACGACGTAATCATACCTTGTATTGAGGTCGTCTGAAAGGGCGCGGGCGGTTTGGCAAAAAGGTCGTCTGAAAAGCGGTTTGTGAATGGTTACACAAACTTCCTTTTCAGACGACCTCTCCGATCCTGCGTTTAAGCGGCGGCAAGGCTGATTAACTCTGCCGCGTGGCTGCGGGTCGTGTCGGTAATGATTTCGCCGCCAAGCATACGGGCGATTTCTTCGATACGCTGCTGATGATCCAACACGCTGATTTCGCTGACGGTTTGTTCGCCTTCGCTGTGTTTGCGTACCTGCCAATGGTTTTCACCGCAGGAAGCGACTTGCGGAAGGTGGGTCACGGCGAGCACCTGATGTTTTTTACCCAAAGCACGCAGGGCTTTGCCGACCATTTCTGCTACGCCGCCGCCAATACCGGTATCGACTTCGTCAAAAATCAGCGTAGGGACTTGCGTGTATTGGCTGGTCACAACCTGCAAGGCAAGGCTGATGCGGGCAAGTTCGCCGCCGGAGGCGACTTTGTTCAGCGGACGTGACGGATTGCCTTTGTTGGCGGCAACTTGGAACTGCACCTGCTCCAAACCGTGCGCCGTCGGGGAAGACGGCAGTAGGACGATGTCGAAACGCGCGCCTTTCATGGCGAGATGCTGCATATGTCCGGTCGTTTCCTCGCCCAACCTGCCCGCCGCCTGATGGCGCATGGCTGAAAGAACATGTGCGGCTTCCTGATATTCGGCAAGGTTGCGGGCAACGATTTGCGTCAACGCTTCCAAATCGGCAGCGGCTTGCAGGCTTTGCAGACGTTCGTCAATTTCAGCCAGCTTTAGCGGCAAGGCTTCAGGCTCGATGCGGTATTTCCGCGCCATCCCCATCAGCTCGCCCATACGCTGCTCCTGCGCCGCCAACTCATTGGGATCGATATCGCTGCGGCCTGCGACGTCGCGCATATTGGCACTGATTTCGCCCAGTTCTGCTTCAATGCTCGCCAGCATATTCAGGCTTTCGGCGAAGCGCGGCTCGATGTTTTGCAGATTGGTCAATAATTTTTGGCATTGATAAATTTGACGTTGGATGCCGTTGTCGCCATCGATGTAGTCGCCGACTTCTTCGGCGGCTTGCAGCAATTCGGCGGAATGGGCAAGGCTGTCGTGGCTTTGGCTGAGGGCTTCCCATTCGCCTTGTTTGACGTCCAACTGGTTCAATTCGTTGAACTGCCATTCCAAACGCTCACGCTCGATAATGATGGTCTCGGCGTGTTCCTGCGCCTCTTGGAGGGCTTTTTTCGCATTGACCCAGTTTTGATAAAGCTGTCTGACGGTTTCCGCCTGCGCCTTACTACCTGCAAATGCGTCCAACAATTCGCGCTGGGCGGATTCTTGATTGAGGGAATGGTGGGCGTTTTGCCCGTGAATGTCGATAAGCTGCCCGCCGATGGCTTTAAGCTGCGCCAGCGTGGCTGCCTGATTATTGATAAAGCTGCGGCTTTTCCCTTTGGCATCGATGATGCGTCGGATGCTGAGTTCTTCCGAGTCTTCGTCCAAAAAACCCTGTTCCTGCAATTGGGCTTTGAGATCGGGCAAAAGGCTGATGTCGAACAATGCCGACAACTGCGCTTCCTTCGCACCGCTGCGGACTTGGCTGTAATCGGCCTTATCGCCCAACAAAAGCCCGATTGCGTCCAACGTAATCGATTTACCCGCGCCCGTTTCACCGGTCAAGACGGTAAAACCGCTTTGGAAATCCAGATTGAGGTTTTCAACAATGACAAAATCGCGCAGGGAAAGTGCCAACAGCATGGTAGTATTCCTTAGTAAATCGACCGCACATCGGCGGCTAACTTTAGATATGCTGATTATAACTAAGATTTTTTATAGTTTGAATAAGGTTTTCTTTATTTTATATCTAACAAACTGAATACAATGATATTATTTTTTAAAAAAAGGTCGTCTGAAAACCTATTTCAAGTTTTCAGACGACCTTTGCCAATCCGGTCTGGTTTTAATTAATCAGCCGCTCCGGTGCTTCTTCCTGCTCCTCTTCCTCGCCTGTCGGCGGCGTTTCGACCAAATCAGGCAAGACCAATTCACCCAATTCCGTCAGCGGCGGCAAATCTTCCAAACTGTCCAGGCGCAAATCGCTCAAAAACGTCGGCGTCGTCGCCCACAACGCAGGCCGTCCGACCGAATCGCGATGCCCGATCACTTCAATCCAGCCCCTGTCCTGCAAGGTCTGCATCACGTTCTGCGACACCGCCACGCCGCGTATGCCCTCAATGTCGCCGCGCGTCACCGGCTGCTGGTAGGCTATAATCGCCAGCGTTTCCATTACGGCGCGGGAATAGCGCGGCGCACGCTGCTCCTGAAGGCTGCCCAGCCGCTCGAATGCCGCCTGCGCAATCTGAAACCGCCAGCCCTCGTGCGTATGCACCAGTTGCAACGCCCTGCCCTGCCAACGCGTTTTCAACTGCGCCAACACGTCGATTAATTTGTCCTGCGACAGCGGCGGCACACACAATTCGCGCATGGATTTTTCGTTTAAGGGTTCGGTTTGGGTCAAAAGCGCAGCTTCGATCAGCGCGTCGGGAGGGAGTTTTTCAGTCATAACGTTAAAATTTAATTGTTTTGATGTTTTCAGACGACCTTAGACAAGGACTCTTTTCAGTTTTATATGTTGGTTTTAAATGTTACAAACAGGTCGTCTGAAAAATTTATTCTGAGGTTTCAGACGACCTGTTTGAAGATAGTGAAACCTCTTTTGGCATTCCACTATACCGCCCTACTCGTCCGCAGGCTTCTGCCCTTTGCGTTCTGCTTTTCTGGCTTCGCGCACGGCTTTGAGTTCGGCTTCTTTTTGTCGGGCTTTTTTAAGCCATGTTTCCCATTGGTTCGGCGTTTCGAGGGTAATTCTGCCGATTTTGCCTTCGCGGAAGTCGGTGAGGATGTTTTCGGCGGCTTTTTGGTAGTTGACCCGTCCGCCGCTCAAGACTGCGCCGCGTTTTTTGGCTATCCATTCGAGCCATGAGTTGTCGTCCCAGTGGCTGCTGGGGTCTTTGTCGGCTTGGTAGCGTTCTTGCAGCATGGGGAGGTAGTGGCGTCGGAGGTAATCTAGGAGCTCGAGAGCGACTTCTTCTTCGTCCAGCGCGTTGCGTCCGACTGCGCCGCCGGCGGCGAGGTTGTAACCGCCTTCTTCGACAATGATTTTCGGCCACAGCATTCCGGGGGTGTCGTAGAGCCAGAAGTCGTCGGCGAGGAAGAGGCGTTGTTCGGCTTTGGTGATGCCGGGTTCGTTGCCGGTTTTGGCGGATTTTTTGCCTATCATACCGTTGATGAGGGTAGATTTACCGACGTTGGGGATGCCGCAGATGAGGACGCGCAGGGGTTTGTCTATGCCTTGGCGGTGGGGAATCATGGCGCGGCAGGCTTGGATGATTTTGCCGTGTGCGCCGGTTTCGGAGGAATCGAGGGCGATGGCGCGGGTGTCGGGGCGGCTGTTGTAGTGTTCGAGCCAGATTTTGGTGCGTTCGGGGTCGGCAAGGTCTTGTTTGTTGAGGATTTTGAGTTTGGGCTTGCCTTTGGAAAGCTGGGCAAGCAGGGGGTTTTCGCTGGAGGCGGGCATTCGTGCGTCCAGCATTTCAATCACCATGTCGACGCTTTTGGCGCGCTCGGCGATGGCTTTTTTTGCTTTGTTCATGTGGCCGGGAAACCATTGGATTGCCATGTTTTGTTCTTTCTGTCTGATTTGCGGTGGGGTCGTCTGAAAAGTGGTTCGGCGGTGTTTTCAGACGATCTGAGGTTTGTCCGTTTTCTGTACAAAGGTCGTCTGAAAGCCTTCGCGGTTTTTCAGACGACCTTTTGGTTTGGGGCGCTCAAGGTTTAGAGGTTGCCGTGTTCGTAGCGGTAGTAGCCGGCTTCGTCCATACATTGTTCAAGGGATTTGGATTCGCGTCCGTGTTTGGCGTCGTGTTGCGCTTGTGATTTGCAAACGTTGATTTGGCGGGAAACGTCAGATTCGCTTGCGCCGGTGCGGTGCCAGCGGTAGGCGGGGACTTCGGTGGCGCAGGCGGCGAGTATGCAGGCGAGTGCGAGGGTGAGGATGTGTTTCATGGGTTTCTCCTTTTATAGTGGATTAAATTTAAACCAGTACGGCGTTGCCTCGCCTTGCCGTACTATCTGTACTGTCTGCAGCTTCGTCGCCTTGTCCTGATTTAAATTTAATCCACTAAATATCGAAAAGGTCGTCTGAAAAGGGGAATCAGCGTCCGGATAGGTTTTGCGCCTGTCTGTGGCGGACCAGCAGTTCGTAATGCCCTTGCAGGCGTTGGGCGAGTTTTTCGACGACATAGACGGAACGGTGCTGCCCGCCGGTACAGCCGATGGCGATGGTAACGTAGCTGCGGCTTTCTTTTTGCAGGCGCGGGAGCCAGTGGTTCATAAAGTGGTCGATGTCGTCCACCATTTCCTGCGCCAGGGGCTGCTGGTCGAGATACGCTTGAATGGGGGCGTCCATGCCGGTGTAGGGGCGCAGCTCGGGATCGTAATAGGGATTGGGCAGGCTGCGCATATCAAACATGAAATCGGCGTTGTTCGGCACGCCGTATTTGAAGCCGAAAGATTCGAGGATAACCAAAAGCCCTCTGCGCTCAATGTTGAGCCATTGTTGAACGGCGTAACGCAGCTGCTGCGCGTTCATTTTGGATGTGTCGATACAGTAGGCGATGTCTTTGAGCGGGAACAGCCATTCGCGCTCTTTTTGCAGGCTTTCCAGCAGGGTAAGGTTCAGTCCAGACAGCGGATGGCCGCGCCGCGTTTCGGAAAAACGGCGCACCAGCACGCTTTCTTCTGCCTCCACAAACAATACTTCGACCTGATGGCCTTCATCGCGCAGGTATTGGATTTGCTCCTGCGCTTCCTGAATGTTGATGCCGGAACGGACATCGACGCTTACGCCGAGTTTGGTTTCATCGGCGCGCTCGATATGGTGCAGCACCAGCGAAGGCAGCATTTCCAGCGGCAGGTTGTCCACGCAGAAATAGCCGAGGTCTTCAAGCTGTTTGAGGGCAACGGACTTGCCCGAGCCGGACAATCCGCTAATCAGGACGATTTTCATGGTTTTGTTCGTTTTCTTTGAGTTGTGTTTGATGGCGTTCGAGGAATTCTTTGGTACTGTCTTTGCCGCGCAACTGGAGGATGTAGTTGCGCACCGCCGCTTCCACCAATACGGCAAGGTTGCGGCCCACGGCAACAGGCAGGGTGACGGAACGGACGTTAACGTTGAGGATGGACTCGGTTTCCGTGCGTATGCTCAAGCGGTCGAGCTGCTTCATGTAATCGTCGTCGGCAGCGACCAGGTTGATAATCAACTGGAGGATTTTTTTCGGACGGATGGAGGTTTCGCCGAAAATGTGGCGGATGTTGAGTATGCCCAATCCGCGCACTTCAAGGAAATCACGCAACATCGGCGGGCAGCGGCCTTCGAGCGTTTCAGGGCCGGTACGGAAAAGCTCGACCGCATCATCGGCAATCAGGCTGTGTCCGCGCGAAATCAATTCCAACGCCAATTCGCTTTTACCCAAGCCGGAATGACCGGTAATCAACACGCCGACTTCAAATACATCGAGGAATACGCCGTGTTTGACGATGGAAGTCGCGAGCGTGCGTTGCAGATAAATCCGCAACACGTCCATCAAATACGGGCTTTCGAGCTTGGAAGTCAAGAGCGGGATGTCGTTTTTATGGCAGTAATCGCGCAATTTGGGCGAAACCGCCAGACCGTTGGCAACGATGACCAGCGACATGGGAATATCGAAGAGTTCGCCGAAATCGTAATTCAATTCGCCCGATTCGAGGCGTTTAAGATATTCGGCTTCGGCAACACCGACGACTTGGATTTGATTGGGATGGATAAAATTCAAATGGCCGACCAACGCCAAAACGGGTTTGTCGGCCTCTACTCCGATGCGGTTGTCCGCACCCGAATTGCCTGCCGCCCAAGCAAGTTGGAGCTTGTGCTGATTATCGGAAAACAGGCGGCGGACGGATATACTGGGCATTCTTTACTCTTCTGCCAGAAGTTTGCGTACCTCCTCAGCAGAGGTTGCGGACATCAAGGCTTCACGGACGGCTTTTTGCGAGAACCTGCCCGCCAGTTTGGACAAGACTTCCAAATGCTCGCCGGTCGCATTTTCCGGCACCAACAAAGTGAAAATCAGGGATACGGGTTTGCCGTCGGGCGCATCGAAAGCGACCGGTTCTTTCGTTCGGATAAACGCGCCGGTGGCTTTTTTCACGCAGGCATGACGACCGTGCGGAATAGCGACGCCCTGACCCAAGCCGGTCGAACCCAGCTTTTCGCGGGCAAACAGGCAGTCGAAGACATCGCCGTGAGGTAATTCTGCTTCATGTTCAAGCAGCAGGCCCGCTTCTTCAAACAAGCGTTTTTTGCTGCCGACTTCCAAGTCTAAAACGATATGGGACAAAGGCAAAATTTCGCCGATAAGGCTCATAGAAATCTCTTTTGATGTGGCAAAATGAAATGGAATTGTACCGACTGTCTGTACAAACCTCAATCCTGAACACGCAATTTACACTCAGATTGCTAACAAGAAACGCTGCTTCTTTGATATTTCTTAACTCATACACAAGGTCGTCTGAAAACGGCGGCAAGTGTTTTACGGCGGGTTTGGATACCAGACAAAACTCCGCCACCATCGTCAACCCGCCCTGCCCCAAAAGCAAAACGTCGTCTGAAACCCTTTTCAGACGACGTGTTAACCATTTTATTGCCTTACAACCGCGTGGCAGCCAAAGCCCACAAATAATGCCCCGCCAGACCCAAAAACCACAGCAGGCCGATATAGTTGTTATCCAGAAACACTTTAAAACAAGTCTGGCGGTCGCGGGTTTTGATGGCATGGTATTGACCGATTTGCAGCCACACCACCGCAGGCAGCATGATCCAATACGGCCATGTCGCGCCGATTTTCACACCCAACACCGCCATCAGCGCGGTAAACCAAAAATGGCAGAGCATAGAAGCGGAAATATCGTGATCGCCGAACGTGATCGCCGAAGTTTTAATCCCGATTTTCAAATCGTCTTCCTTGTCCGACATCGCATAAATCGTGTCGTAGGCAAGCGTCCATAGAGCATTGGCGGTAAACATCAGCCACGCCGTAGAAGGCACGCCGCTGCGGACGGCGGCAAACGCCATCGGAATCCCGAAAGAAAACGCCAGCCCCAAATAAAACTGCGGCAGCGGGAAAAAACGTTTGGTAAAGGGGTAAGTCATCGCCAGAAACAGCGCGGGAACGCTCATCACCCAAGTCAACAGGTTCAGCGGCGTCATGCAGAGGGCGGCAAGCAGGCAGAGGATGACGGTCAGCAGAATTGCTTCTGTTTTGGAAACCAACCCGCGGGCAAAGGGGCGGTTTTTCGTGCGCTCGACCGAGCCGTCAAAATCGCGGTCGGCAAAGTCGTTGATCACGCAGCCTGCGCTGCGCATAAAGAACGTACCGGCGGTAAACGCCCAAAAAATATCCGCTTCCGGAATGCCTTCCGAAGCGACCCATAACGCCCAATAGGTCGGCCAAAGCAACAGCAACGTGCCGATAGGCTTGTCGATGCGCATCAATTTGCCGTATATGACCATCCGTCCGACGGCATAGCGCGGGAAAAAATGTAAGAGAACACGTCTTATCTTCATGCGAATGTGAAAAATATGTTATTGGTATAATAAATCAATTTGTAATTATTGCTTAGCGTATTATGTTCATTATAAATCAATTTTTAGATTTTACTATTTTATTTAGACCCTTATCCCCAACTTTTACAGAAAGATACAAAAACGGCATATCCGAGCCCTACACAAACTGCGCCAACCCCGCCAAAAAATATTCCGTCAGCTCCAACACCTCGCCATCCCAATCGAAATAAGACCTGCGGGCAGCGACAGGTCGTCTGAAATCATCCTGACCGCCTGCGTTTTCCATCAGGCAAAACTCGAATGCCGAACGCTTCAAGGGCAGCGTGCCGTCAAACAGCCGCTCGCCCAAAGGCTGCGTGCCGCAATCCAACACGCCGCGCCAGGCTTGCGATTGCGGGCTGCACGCGCTGCGCGCCTGTACGACGGGAACACCGTCCAGATGCAGCAAAACATCGCGGACGAATTGCGGGGCGGCGGTTTCGGCATGGTTTTCGCCCAATGGATTGCACTGCCAGTCCAGTTCGCCTATATACAGCACTTTTACCGTAAAGCTGCCGCCCAAGGCGCGTAAGGCGGCGGTCAGCGATTGCGCTTGGCACAGTGCGGCGGCGCGTTCGCCCCAGCCCTGCGGCAGTTCGTCGGGAAGTTTGTCTTGCCAATTCAAAGGGGGATTCATGGGGTTTAGATTGATGTGTTTCATGGCAAAATGAATAAATTTTCAGACGACCTCTAAATTTTAAAAGGTCGTCTGAAAAATCAAATTAATAGCGGTAATCAAGGTGGCGCGAACAGCCTGAATAGCGGATTGTACATTTATTAGAATACTTGGCACATCTAGCAAGAGCTTTGCTTCTCGCACTTTCTACGTAATTATCATTTACAACTGAAAATCCGCTATTTCCTTCTTTATCAGGGCCAACAGCAAAAGCGGCGCAAGTATTACGATATTCACTTATTCGACGACAACCTTTTCCATCACTAGCTATTGGATTTTTACCTCCTCCGTCTTTAATACAAGTTTCTAAAGCTTCTCTATTGGCAGAACGAAAACCTTCAGTGTTGTTCTCAGAATAACCTACTGCTCCATTGACAGGATTAAGATAAACGGCTCCCCAACGGTTCGGCACGTTGTACACTGCACGAGAAGAAGAACTACCACTACTCCAGCCACAAGCACTACCATCAACAGTTTGACAATAACCGTCTGTCGGGTTGCCGCCCAACGGATTGGCAGAAGCAAAACCACTTAATATCATAAATATGAAAAGAATTTTTTTCATTATGAATCCTTTATTTTATTACAGTACCACTATCATCTTTTTGGGCTTATATCCCACTATTTCACAAGCCGCCCATCATTACCCCTTACCCACCGATCATCAGTGTACTCATCATCAGCCAAAAACCAGTCTACATGACCGTAATCTGCTCGATGACCGGCTGAGATGAAATATTACTTGGTTGATGTCCCAAATTCCATCAGTATCGCCAGCAACAGCACAGTTTCGTTCAGCAGCAATGCTCCGCCACTTTTAATCGTTTTCAGACGACCTTTCGTCCGTCTCCACCTTATCCAACTCCATCCACTCCGCATCGGGAAAATCTGTTTTCAGACGACCCTTTAGATACGCCGAGCTGTCTTGGGCGATGTGTTCGTCGCGGCTGTCGTGGATGCGGTTGAAAATCAGGCTGTGCAGGCTGATGCCGTATTGTTTGAGCGCGGTGAAGCTGAGCAGGGTGTGGTTGATGCTGCCGAGCCGCCCGCTGGTAACGAGAATGACGGGATAAGCCTGTTGCTGAATATAATCAATGGTTAACAGGTTTTCCATCAGAGGAACCATCAATCCGCCCGCGCCTTCGACCAATACGATTTCGTATTGCGCCGCCAATTCTTGCGTGGCGGTGCGGATTTTGTTCAAGTCCAAAGTCCTGCCGTCCAGACGGGCGGCGAGGTGGGGCGAGGCGGGATAGCTGAAGATTTCGGGCATGGTCAGCCGCTGTTTGTCGGCTTCCTGCATGGGTATGCCCATGATGTTGCGGTGGACGGCGATGTCGTCGGCGATGTTTTGGCAACCGGTTTGCACGGGCTTTTGCGTGATCACGCTTTTGCCCTGCTGCAATAATTGTTTTGCCAACACGCCGGTGGCGACGGTTTTGCCGATGTCCGTGTCTATGCCGCTGACAAAGTAAACGCCTTTCATTTGCTGTGTTCCTTCAAGATTTGTACGGTTTTGTCGGCAAGTTCGGTCAAGAGGTCGTCTGAAATAATATAAGGCGGCATGAGGTACACCAGCCTGCCGAATGGGCGCACCCAAATGCCCTGCGCCACGCAGTCCGCTTGAAAACGCGCCATATCCACGCCTTTTTCCAGTTCGATCACGCCGATGGCACCCAAAACGCGCACGTCTTTCACGCCGCGGATGTCCCATGCGGTTTTCAGACGACCTTTCAGGATGCTTTCGATGCGGCGGATATTTGCCTGCCAATCTTGGGACAAAAGCAGCTTGACCGAAGCGCAGGCAACGGCACACGCCAGCGGGTTCGCCATAAATGTCGGTCCGTGCATGAACACGCCCGCTTCGCCGCGCGAAATCGTTTCGGTGACTTTTTGCGAAGTGATTGCCGCCGCCAGCGTCATATAGCCGCCGCTCAAGCCCTTGCCGATACACATAATATCCGGCACGACCTGCGCGTGTTCGCAGGCAAACATCTTGCCCGTGCGCCCGAATCCGGTGGCGATTTCGTCAAAAATCAACACGATATCAAATTCGTCGCACAAATCGCGCAACCCGCGAAGATACTGCGGATGATAAAAATACATGCCGCCCGCGCCCTGCACGACCGGTTCCAAAATAAAGGCGGCGATATCCGCATGATGCGCTTCAAACAAGGCGCGGACAGGCTGCAAATCTGCCCCGTCCCATTCATCGTTAAAACGGCTTTGCGGATTATCGACAAAATAACGCTGCGGCAGAGCGCTGCCGAAAATATGGTGCATCCCCGTTTCCGGATCGCAGACGGACATCGCGTTCCAAGTATCGCCGTGATACCCGCGCCGCACCGTCGCAATATTCTGCTTCGCGGTCAAACCCCGCGCCTGCTGGTATTGCACCGCCATCTTCAGCGCAACTTCCACCGAAACCGAACCCGAATCCGCATAAAAAATGCGGTCCAGCCCTTGCGGCAAAATCCCGACCAATAATTTACCCAGCTCCACCGCCGGCCCGTGCGTCAAACCGCCAAACATCACATGCGACATTTGTTTAATCTGCGCCTCAACTGCCTGATTCAAAACAGGATGATTGTAACCGTGTATCGCACACCACCAAGACGACATCCCGTCAATCAGCCGCGTGCCGTCCGCCAATTCGATATGCACGCCCTCCGCACGGCGCACCGGATAAACAGGCAACGGGTCGGTCATGGATGTATAGGGATGGAGCAGATGGGTGCGGTCGAAATCGAGCAGGGAGGAAGTGTGTTCGGGCAACATATTTTCTGAGAAGGGTTTATATCAAATTCCGCTATTTTAACCCACTCTGATTAGATGAAAACCTGAAAAGTCCCTATCGGATAAGGGAAAGGTCATCTGAAAACCTGTTTTCGGTGATGTGGTTCATATCCGGCATAGTATGCAGAAAAATTTCAGGCAACCTAAAAATAAGCCGTTTGAAAGGCGGACTTTCAAACGGCTTGTTTTGAGAATTTCAAGTGAGATAGCTAATCACGGTATGAACATGAATACGCCCTATATTCTGTCGATATCCCAAAACCAAAGACATTAAAAGACAAATTCAGGTCAATGAAGGCAGATTAATGCAGCGTACCGTTTTGTCCTTCATCAGAGTCGCAGAAATTACAGTAATGATAGACGTCGACGTCTATTTCCGTACCCGTCAGATAACAAAATTCTATGATTTCCCGACTAAATCCTATATAGGGATTTTGTTCTGCATCCACAACATATTCAGGGACAACTTCCAACCAAAATTTTGCTTGGTATTGCCGACGGAATCGGGCAAGTGCATCAATGTTCCCGTGCAATTGGCGGACAATCCGCAGGCACTGTCCTTCTGCATCATTGACCGGCTGATCTTGGCGGCAGCCATTCCATGCGCTCCAATCAGCCGGCTGTGGTCGTGGCATTCCATTAGCTAAATGCATCTCTCCGCATCGGGTAACAGAAAACGGCTGGATACCGAGCAATTGCGTCAATTCATCGGCGCAATTGTGGTCGGACACCATACGGAAATAGCTGTAACAATTGGGGAGAATCATCATATTTTTGTTTTCAGACGACCTTCACATCATCCCTACAACTCAATCCCTTTCAGCTTCGCCACGGTATTGATGTCTTTATCGCCGCGGCCGGACAGGTTGACCAGAATCACTTGGTCTTTACCCATTTTCGGCGCGTTGGCGACTGCCCATGCGAGGGCGTGGCTGGATTCGAGCGCGGGGATGATGCCTTCGAAGCGGCACAACAAATCAAAGGCTTCGAGTGCTTCGTCGTCTTTGGCGACGGTGTATTCGACGCGTTTGATGTCGTTCAGGTGGCTGTGTTCCGGGCCGATGCCGGGGTAATCCAAGCCTGCGGAAACGGAGTGCGTCCCCAAGACTTGGCCGTTTTCGTCCTGCATCAGGTAGCTGCGGAAGCCGTGCAATACGCCGATGGGGGCTTTGCTGGTAATCGGTGCAGCGTGGTCGGGGGTGTCCACGCCCAAACCGCCGGCTTCCACGCCGACGAGGCGCACGTTTTCTTCGCCGATATACGGGTGGAACAGGCCGATGGCGTTCGAGCCGCCGCCGACGCAGGCAACGGCGACGTCGGGTTGTCTGCCGATGGCTTCCTGCATCTGCGCTTTGGCTTCGTTGCCGATAACGCATTGGAAATCGCGCACCATTTCGGGATACGGCGCGGGGCCGGCGGCGGTGCCGATGATGTAGAACGTGTCGTCCACGCGGGCGACCCATTCGCGCATGGCTTCGTTCATCGCGTCTTTCAGCGTGCGGCTGCCGCTGTCGACGCTGACTACGTTTGCGCCCAACAATTTCATGCGGAACACGTTGGGCATTTGACGCTGGATGTCGTCCGCACCCATGTACACGTCGCAAGTCATGCCGAAGCGGGCGGCGACAGTGGCGGAGGCCACACCGTGCTGACCCGCGCCGGTTTCGGCGATGACGCGTTTTTTACCCATGCGGCGGGCAAGCAATGCCTGACCGATGGTGTTGTTTACCTTGTGCGCGCCGGTGTGGTTCAAGTCTTCGCGTTTCAACCAGATTTGCGCGCCGCCCAAATGCTCGGACAATCGCGCGGCATGGTAAACGGGGCTGGGGCGGCCGACGTAGTGTTTCAAATCGTGGTGGAACTCTTCCCAAAACGACGGGTCGTTTTTCGCTGCTTTATAGGCATCCGCCAGCTCTTGCAAGGCGGGAATCAGGGTTTCGGAGACATAAAGTCCGCCGTGTTCGCCGAAAAAGCCCTTCTCGTCGGGCGCGTGGTAGTTTTTCATCGGATTTCTTCCTTGTCTGTTTTTTCAGACGACCTCGCTTTAAGAAGGTCGTCTGAAAGGGAAAATTGTCGGCAATTATAACTGTTTTTCACACAAACCCGCCATTTCGAAAAACGCCCGATACGCTGCCGCCTTTTTCGCCAAACTCAAAGGATAAGCGCGCGAAGTCGATGGCAGGCGGGTCAGGGTCAAATCCCGTCCGGCAAACGGAAACGGCACGGTTTCGCCCGTTTTCGGCATTTTGATGCCGCCGCCCTGAATATCGAGCAGGATTTCCGTCGCCTTCCCGCCGGTGGTGCAGATGTGGCGGCAGTCGGGCATCTGCGCCAACACCGCCGCCAAATCGACGGTTTCGACCACTTGCAAAAACTTGTCGGACGCATTGCCGTGTTCCCGCACCGCCTTCAACACGGTCGGACAGGACGCAATCCCCCGTTCGCGCAAAAACGCCTTGATTTTCTCCGCATCAAACGCTTTTTCAGACGGCATCTGGAAATGCGCCGCATCATTAAAAAACACCAGCCCGTAGACGCGCCACATATCGTTTTGAAAATTCGGATAATGAAACTGCATCGCGCGTTTGTCTTCCTTGGGCGGAAACGTCCCCATCATCATCACCGTCGCCTGCGGCGGCAGCAAGGCAGGAAAAGGGTGGGTTTCGATTTCAAGCGGAGCGGACATCATGATTTCCTTGATAAAAAATATTGAACACAAAGCAGCCGGTTGCCGCCTTTTCAGACGACCTGCCGATTAATACTGATAGACAAGTTTTCTCCCCCAACAAGTTTCCGGCTGTTTCACATTATGCTCTTCCACCAATTCATTTTCCGCTTTTGGGCGGGCCGATACCGTCCAGATATCCGGCCGGTCACGATTCCAAGTCAGCAAGGAAACATTATCAAATACGCAACCCAAAATATTGGTTTGTTTGGGTTCAATCTCTATTTCCACAATATTCTTTTTACCGTCCAGCGTGATCAAGCCTGTAAAAGGCATATTTTCAGGAGCCAACCATGCCAGCCAAACTTTGCCGGATTCAATGTATCTCACTTCATGCAAACCGAGCTTCTCATTTTCGCCCAATTGCGGCACCGGCAGCGCGAAAGACTCATCCAACTGGCACCCCGTCAGCCGGTAATCGTCAGGCGAAGGCGTTCGCTTATCCTTCGTACCGACATACTTCCACCCAAAATCTTCAGCGTCCACACGGCACAACCAACCTTCCGACCAAACCGGTTTCCGATCGGCTACTTCCGTCGGCTTCAGAAAGACGCCTTCGCCCATATTTTGGTCATAAAACTTCCGTTCCACCGCCTTAATCATCACGCCCTTCCATTCGACGGGCTTGGGGAATACGGCATACTCGTAAGATTCAATATCCTTTTTCCACCGAAAATGCAACTTTGTTCCAGCGGGCAATGGAAAACCATCTACCACCGTATCCTCACGAAGCACATACCCCTCCGGCTTTTGCTGCCCCATCCACACGCTCCACGCCTGCACGCCCAAACAGCACAGCAAAAACACGTTGAACCTGACAGCCATTGCTTTAAACAACGGTCTTTCAGCTTTCAACGTCATATCGGCAAGCATCAAGCTCAGTATGGCGACCACTGTCAGCCAAATAAAGTTATAAAACGGCAGCATTGATTCTTTCTTTGTTCGTTATATTGAAATTTCTCTCGTTATCAAAACCATATTGCTTCAACTTACCTATTATAAATAAAAGGTCGTCTGAAACCCAATTTCAATAAAGTAAAAATACCCGAACAAAAATTTCAGACGCCCCCTGCCTTGTCCTGAAACAAGTTTACAAGCCGACAGACAACGTTATCGCAAACGGAACAGCCGCTTTAGCGATATGTTAGAATAAAACCACGAAACATAGAAAAGAAAGGTCTCAATGCAAAAAATTCCTATTGAATACTACAACCTCAATTTATTCGAACAACTGGACAGGCCTGTCATTGCTTTCGTAAAAAAAAGGCCGTTCAGGAAAGTGGAGAACCTTCATGTCTTTGCTTCAACAGAGGCATATGAAAAAGAAAGGAGAAAGTTTGAAATCACCGGCTACAAAGCGCAAACCATCCCTTTAGGCATGTCTCTTGATGCGGTTATCTGGCAACCCTATTATGTAAACCTTGTTATATCCGGACTTGATACATCGGACATTATCTTTTCCAAAGACGATTTGCAGCCCCTGAAAGACCTTATCGACAGCTTTTGCATTATGTTTGCAGCAACAAATGCCGAAATAGAAAATGCGAAAGCCTACGAGTTGATGAAAAACAAAACCGTTTATTTTCTCGGACAACTCCTTACCAAAGAGTTTAAGGTGGGAGACAGAATCGGTTTCGAAGGCATTCAAAGAGAATCAGACGGTAAACATTATGTATCCGTCAAATGTTTCCTGACTAGGGAAAGTGCTGAAAAATTCAATATGAACAACCGCCCCGTAACGCCCGCCAATTTGGGATACCTCAAATATTTCTGGTGCAAACCGGTCATTATCGAACCACACCGAGACTACTGGATTGAGTTTCTATAACACTGACAGAGCATCCATCGTTTGATAAGGAACTTATCCTCTCTTGAATCTTTCAGACGACCTTCTGCCCGTACCGCATCAGCGTCATGCCGCCGACCGCTGCCGCGCAGCCCGCAACCAGCGAAATATGCAGCGGTTCGCCCAAAACCCACGCCGAAGACAGCATACCAAAAATCGGCACGAGCGTAATATACGCCGCCGCGCTGCCTGCGCCCAAAGTCTTCACGCCTTCGAAATACCACGCGTAGGCCAATACCGTCGCGCCGATGACCAGCCACGCCAATGCCGTCCAACCGCGTGCATCCATCGCCGCCATTGCATCAAACGGCAGTCCGTCCGTCCACAACGCTACCGCTGACAACATCAGTGCGCCGATGAATGAAGTTGCCGCCGTTACCGTCAACGCGTCTATCCCGCGCAAGACCGCACGTCCGATTAAGGTATAAGCCGCCCAACAGACCACGCAGCCGAAAATCAGCCACTCCCCCGCCTTGATGCCGCCCGACAATACCGTCAACGGCTGTCCTTGCGTTACCGCCGTTATCGCGCCACAGACCGCCAGCAGCATACCCGCCAAAATCTTCGCATTTAAACGTTCGCCGAAAAGCCAAGCCGCCAGCAGCAGCGTCAGCACGGGATTCACCGCCACAACCACCGCCGCCTTACTCGCCGGCATCGCCTGCAAACCCAGCATGAAAAACACCGCATAGCCGCACACCCCGACGGAAGCGGCTGCCGTCAAGCCCAGCCATTGCCGTGCCGACAAAGCCGCCAAAGTCGCAAACCTGCTGCGTGCAAACAGCCAACCCAACAACAAAACTGAAGCCAACACAAACCGAACCGCCCCGCCCGTCAGCGGCGGCAGCGACTGCCCCAGCATCCGCCCCATCGGCCAAGACGCACCCCACAACACCGCCATCCCCAGCAGTTTCAAATGTACAGAATAACGTTCCATCTCATTCCTTTATCAACAAAGGTCGTCTGAAAACCAGATTCCAAGTTTTCAAACGACCTTCCAATATCGCTGTTGCAAACAGATTACTTAGGCTGCCAAGAATCTTTCAGCGTAACCGTGCGGTTGAACACGGGCTGCTCGGGGCTGTGGTCTTTGCGGTCGGTCACGAAATAGCCCAGACGCTCAAACTGCCAACGGCTCTCAGCAGGCAGGTTTTTGGCTGCGGGTTCGGCGTAGGCGGTGATTTCTTTGACGGACTCGGGGTTGAGGAAATCGGTAAACGGCAGGTATTCGCCGTCTTCGCCGCGCACGGCATCGGGACGCTCGACGGTAAAGAGGCGGTCGTACAGGCGGACTTTGATTTCGGCGGCGTGTTCGGCGGAAACCCAGTGAATTACGCCTTTGACTTTTCTGCCTTCTGGATTTTTGCCCAAGGTGTCGTGGTCGATGCTGCATTTGAGTTCGACAACGTTGCCCGCTGCGTCTTTCACGACTTCGTCGCACTTGATCACATAGCCGTGGCGCAGGCGCACTTCGCCGCCGAGTGTCAGGCGCTTGAAGCCTTTAGGCGGATTTTCGGCAAAGTCGTCGGCTTCGATGTAGATGGTTTGGGACACGGGAATCTCGCGCTCGCCCATTTCTTCGTGATTGGGGTGGAACGCGGCACGGCGGCTTTGGGTTTTGCCGGCTTCAAAGTTGGTCAGGGTGACTTTGAGCGGATTCAAGACTGCCATCAGGCGCGGGGCGGAGTTTTCCAACTCTTCGCGAATCGCGCCTTCCAGCACGCTCATATCGACGATGTTTTCAGATTTGGAAATACCGGCGCGTTTGGCAAACAGGCGCAGACCTTCTGGCGTGTAGCCGCGGCGGCGCATACCGGAAATGGTCGGCATACGCGGGTCATCCCAGCCGGTAACGTGGCCGTCTGAAACCAGTTGGTTCAGCTTGCGTTTGGAGGTGATGGAATACAAAAGCTCCAAACGGGAAAACTCGTATTGGCGCGGGCGGGTGGCGTGCGGCGCGGGGATATTGTCCAACACCCAGTCATAAAGCGGGCGGTGGGCTTCAAATTCGAGCGTACACAAGGAATGCGTGATGCCTTCGATGGCATCGGAAATGCAATGCGTGTAGTCGTACATCGGGTAGATGCACCATTTGTCGCCGGTGTTGTGGTGATGGGCGCGGCGGATGCGGTAGATGACGGGGTCGCGCATATTGATGTTGCCTGATGCCATGTCGATTTTCAGGCGCAGGGTTTTGCTGCCGTCGGGGAACTCGCCGTTTTTCATGCGCGTGAACAGGTCGAGGTTTTCTTCGATACTTCGGTCGCGGTAAGGGCTGTTTTTACCCGCCTCGGTCAGCGTGCCTCGGTATTCGCGCATTTCTTCGGGCGTCAAATCATCGACATACGCTTTGCCGTCTTTGATTAAACCGACGGCGTAGTCGTAAAGCTGGTCGAAATAGTTGGATGCGAAACGAGGCTCGCCCGCCCAATGAAAGCCCAACCACTCAACGTCTTCTTTGATGGCGTTGACGTATTCATCGTTTTCTTTTTCGGGGTTGGTATCGTCGAAACGCAGGTTGCACAAGCCGTCGTAAATATATGCCAAACCGAAGTTCAGGCAGATGGATTTGGCGTGGCCGATGTGCAGGTAACCGTTGGGTTCGGGCGGGAAGCGGGTTTGGATGGCTTCGTGTTTGCCGCTTTTTAGGTCTTCTTCAATGATGGTGCGGATGAAATGGTTGTCCGCGAATTGGTCTTTGTTGAGCATGGTCGGGAGCTATCTGAAAATACGATGTCGTGCCGATTTTACCTGAAAACAGGACGGCTTTACAGTCAATACAAGGTACAGAGGTCGTCTGAAAACCGTTTCAGACGACCTCTGTATAGACAATTACGAATCGGATGAAAGATTGGAATGGTCGGAAGTATTGCCTTCCGGGCGTTTTGATGCCGTTAATGAATCGATCAACTTGACCAGCAGGTTAATCAACAGAACGATACCCAAAATGACCAAAAGTGCGGTTGGGTAAAAAATCCAAAGCAAACCGGCATTGCCGATAAAAGACCAGCTCATAGACGCCCAAAATGCTTGAAGCGAGGATTTTTCCAAAGAGAGCAGCTTGGTGCGGGCTGCGGTAGCGATAATGGAAGCAATCAGCGAGATGCCATAGAATAAAGGCAACACAAACCACAAATCACCTGAACCGTGCCGAATGTAAGCGAGCTCATCGAGCACCTCTATCATATACCAAACCCAAACGATGGCTGTCGCCCACAAGCCGCCCGCCAACGTGGCGGGACGCAAACGCCGGTAAAACAGGGCATAAACCAGATTCGCCGAGACAAGCATCAACATACCGGCAATCAATGTGTTGTCAAAATCTTTAGGACCTACCTGATCGAACCATATCGAAGTCGTGATGATAATGACGATACTGCCTGCTAATGAAAGGCCGGCAAATTTTTTTTCGCTAATACTGGGGAAATTCATCTTTACGTCTTTTCAAAACTGTTCTCTTGAATCAAAGGACATTCATATACGGATGATTGGTTTTCAGACGACCTATCCGTCAAATAGCAGACCTCTGTATAGACAATTACGAATCGGATGAAAGATTGGAATGGTCGGAAGCATTGCCTTCCGGACGTTTGAATGCGGCTGATGAATCGATAAAATTGACCAGCCGGTTAATCAACAGAACGATACCCAAAATAACCAAAATTGTGATTGGCTCAAAAATCCAAAGCAAACCGGTAGTACCGATAAAAGACCAGCGCATGGACGCCCAAAATGCTTGAAGCGAGGATTTTTCCAAAGAGAGCAGCTTGGGGCGGGCTGCGGTGGCGATAATGGAAGCAATCAGCGAACCAACATAAAATACAGGCAACCCTAGCCACAAAAAAGCTGATCCGTGATGATCGTAATTAGGGGAGTAAGGGTCATTATGACTGTCAGCACTGTCTACCGCCATCATAAATAACAACCAAAGTATGGTTGTTATCCACACGCTGCCCGCCACAGTAGCAGGTCGCAAACGATGGGAAAACAAGACATAAACCAGATTCGCCGAGCCAAGCATCAACATACCGGCAATCAATGTAAACTCGAAGCGATCGGGTATTGCCTGACTGAACCATATCGAAGTCGTGATGATAATAATGATACTGCCAGCCAATGAAAGGCCGGCAAATGTTCTTTCGCTGATACGGGGGAAATTCATCTTTATGTCTTTTCAAAACTGTTCTTCTGAATCCAAGAACATTCATATACGGATGATTGTTTTCAGACGACCTGCACATTCAATAGCAGCTATCTGAAAACGCTTCCCCATTGTACCCGAATTTCATTAACCTTTTGTAACCCCCGAAATCAAAGCGGCACAGGTTCGGCAACCAGCCATTCTACGCCCGCATCGCCCAAAACCTTCTGCATGGCGGCTTCAGGTACGCGGTCGGTAAATACTTTGTCAAACGAACCGATGTCGCCCAGCCTGACCAAGGCATTGCTGTTGAATTTGCTGTGGTCCACGCCCAAATACCTGACCCGCGCATTGGTCATCATCGCCTGCATGACGCTGACTTCTTTATAGTCGTAGTCCAAAAGCGATCCGTCGCTTTCCACGCCGTGCGTACTCATGACGGCATAATCGACTTTAAACTGATTGATAAAATCGACCGTCGCCACGCCCGTAATCCCGCCGTCCAAGGGGCGCACGACGCCGGAAGTGATGATGACGGTGTAGTCGGTGCGCGCGGACGTGATGGAGGCGACGTAAATATTGTTGGTGATAATCCGCAGGTTTTTACGCTGCTTGACCAACTCGGCGGCAACGGCTTCCATCGTCGTGCCTATGCTGATAAACAGCGACGAATTGTCGGGAATGTGGGCAGCAATCAGGCGGGCGATGGCGTTTTTTTCATTTTGGCAGTGTTTTCGCTTGCCTTGCGCCACGCCGCCGGAAATATCGCCGACCGACGCTCCGCCGTGATAACGCTTCAACTGTCGCGTTTCGCTCAATTCCTGTATGTCGCGGCGTATGGTCTGCGGGGTCACGTCCAAGGCTTCCGCAAGCTGCTCGACCGTCATGAAATGCTGCTCGCGCACCAGAGCGAGGATGTGTTCGTGTCTTTGTATTTTCGGTTTCATCTGGATTCGTTTCCATTCGTTCCGGTTCGTTTGAGTTCGGATTGTACGCCTTTTGCCCAAAATCGGAAAAGGCTGCCGCCGATTCGGCTTTGCCCAAAACCAAAGGTCGTCTGAAAACCTGAATCCCGGTTTTCAGACGACCTTTTTGCTGTGTCCGTGTTATTCCGCTTCGTATTTGCGTTCCAAACGCTCTACGCACGCGCTTAAGTGTTTGCGCATGACTTTGACCACGCGGTTGCGTTTGCCGTTGACCAGCAGGTCGAGGATTTCGCGGTGTTCGGAATGGGTGTGGGTGTTGATGGTGCGTTTTTCATGACGCTGCGCATCGAAGACGGCGACGATGAGCGAAGAGCGGGCGCACAGGGTGTTCATGATGTCGAACAAGACGTTGTTGTCGATCAGGCGCGCCAGTTCGACGTGGAAGGCGTTGGACAGGCGGTTCCAACCCACGCGGTCGCCGCTGTCAGATGCCTGTTCTTCACGCTCGATCATGGCGTAAAGCGGCTGGAGGCGGGTTTCCAAATCGGGCATATCGGACAGGAGGTTCAAAATCATGCTTTCCATTTCGATACGCGCGTTGAACACGTCCTGCATTTCCTTCAAATCGGGAACATGAACGAACGCGCCGCGATTGGGCTGCAAATCGACGATTTTGTCGTGCGCCAACAGGGACAGCGCGCCGCGCACGGTATTGCGCGAGCAAACCATCTGGCGGCACAGCTCGGATTCGGTCAGTTTTTTTCCGGGCAGCAAGACATGGTCGGTGATGCCGTCCAAAATCAGGGCGTAAACGCGGAACAGCTCCGAATCATGCCTGCCTGCCGGCATCATGGAAGAAGGGGTAGGCGCATGGAGGGTATCATTATCAGTATTCATTATTTAAGCTCTCCTCATAGTCTGGCGTATCATATCGTTTGAAATAACAGAAATTTTGCGACGGCGGCAACCCGCCCGTATCGCTTTTTGCTTGATTCCATTTCGATATAGCACAAAATCTGATTAAGATATAATTAAAAATTGTTGACAATCTCTAGTGAAGCTTGCACAATATCCTCACAAGGCCAAGTTATGAAGGCTGATAGAGAGAGAATCCACAATAAGCAAGCAGATATATTCATAGTGTAGCGTGAATATATCTGCTTTTTTGTCGGGCGGCCTTTATTCACGCTTTAACAATATTCCGCCTCTAAACGCTTTTCAGACGACCCCTGAAGGATACGGGGGGTCGTCTGAAAAATTACTCCGCTTCGACGGTTTCAAAACTGTGGGTGATTTTCGCCGCCTTGCCCAGCATAATCGAAGCGGAACAATATTTTTCGGCGGACATCTGCACGGCGCGCTCGATGGCGGATTCGGTCAGGTTGTGTCCGATGACTTTAAAATGGATGTGGATTTCGGTAAACACGCGCGGGGCATCGTCGGCACGCTTCGCAGTAACCGTCGCCTGGCAGTCCACCACCTTTTGACGCTGCTTCTCGGCAATCATCACGACATCGATGCTGGAACAGCCCACCACACCCAAAAGCAGCATTTCCATCGGGCTGGGACCGCGTTTTGCCTGCCCTTCCGCCGCCGCGCCTTCCATAACGACGCTGTGTCCGTTTTCGGTCGTGCCGACAAAGCACATTCCGTCTATCCATTTTGATGTAACTTGCATGATGTCTCTTCCGCGAAGTTGAAGTTGGTTTGCCCAATATTGTAAACAAATTTGACTGATAAATATAGCAAGAGGTCGTCTGAAATTTCCGTTCCAGACGACCTTATTCAATCCCGATACGCCCAATGATTGACCGGACCGTGTCCCGCGCCGATGTTCAAAGGATTGCGAATCGCTTCGGTAATGTATTTTTTGGCGGTTTGCACGGCTTCGAGTGTTTCGAAACCTTTTGCCAGCTCGGCGGCGATACAGGCGGAGAACGTGCAGCCCGTACCGTGCGTATGCGCCGTCGGGAAGCGGCGGTCGGTAAATTCAAACACTTCATCCGGCGTAAACAGCCAGTCGGTGCAGTATTCGCTGCGGCTGTCACCCAAATGCCCGCCTTTAATCACCACGTTTTTCACGCCGCAATCTTGCAGGATTTTGGCGGCGCGTTCCGCATCTTGGCGGCTTTCAATGCGCACGCCCGTCAAGGCTTCCGCTTCGGGCAGGTTCGGCGTCAGAATGTCCGTATCGGGCAGAAGCAGGCGTTTCATCGCTTCGACGGCGGAATCCTGCAACAGCGGTGCGCCACCTTTAGCAATCATCACCGGATCGAGGACGCGCTTGCCGAAACGGCATTTTTTCAGATTTTCGGCAACACATTCAATCACTTGAACCGTACCCAGCATCCCGATTTTATAGGCGCGGATTTCAAAATCGGTGCGGACGGCTTCGATTTGCGCGGTAATGATGTCGGTCGGAATCAGATGCACCGCCGATACGCCGAACGTATTTTGCGCGGTCACGGCAGTCAACACGCTGGTGCCGAACACGCCGCGCATCTGAAACGTCTTCAAATCCGCCTGTATCCCCGCCCCGCCGCCGGAATCCGAGCCGGCGATGGTCAGCGTTTGGACGAATGTTTCTTCCATTTGGCTTCTCCTATTGTTTGGTTTGATGAAACGGTTCGGATAGCGGTTTGAAGTTCTTTTCGTTTGTTTGGACCTGTCAGCCCAATTTTTTTAATTCTCGGCTCAAAATGCTGTGTATTTCCAGCGCCGTTTCATAGCGGTCTTCTTTAGCAGAAACCGGCTCTAGGAAATGCAGCTCCACTTTACTGGAAGGCTGGCTGATAATCATGCAGATGGATTGCCATAAGCTGGTATCGCCCACATAAGCCGCCTGAAGGTTCGGACTTGTGCCGTCAGGATTGGGGTAGCGGCAGAGCATGGGGATAATAGGAACGCCTGCATCGTAGGCAGTTTGGAAAAAGCTGGGCTTGAACGAGAGGATTTCATAACCTTCCGTACTCGTCCCTTCCGGGAAAATGGTTACGGTATCGCCGTTTTTAAGGGCTTCGGTTACCGTGGCGATTTTAGCGGTATTGCCTTTAGTGCCTTTATTGCGTGAAACGTAAACGGTCTGCGCCTGCGTGGCGAGATAGCCGACTACCGGCCATTTGGCGACATCGTCTTTCGCCACAAATCGACCCGGAAATGCGCCGTTGACCGCCATGATGTCCAACCAAGAGATATGGTTGCTGATTAACAACTGCGCCTGCCCTTCCTGAGGCAGCGTGCCGAAGGTTTCCAGCTTCATGCCGCATGAAGCGAGGACGCGCAGCGACCAAATTTGGATGGCACGCAATTTACGCCGTTTGCTGTAAAAGGGAAACAGGAAGAACATTTCCGCCATACCGTAAAGCAGGCAGATGCCGATACAGAGCAGGCGGAAGGTAAAACGCAGTTTGGCAATCATAAGGTTGTGGTGTGTGTATATTGGTATAGGGTGGAATTGCTAAAATCGTTGATTTCACAATAGTTGAGGTCGTCTGAAAAGGTTTTCAGACGACCTTTTAGTCTTTATAGTCTGGGGGCAAAACGCTGAAGGTAACGATCTGCCAGACGGGTAATGTCCATCATGATAAGCACGTCGGCGCAGTTGAACGCTTCATCGACACAAGGCTCGCCGCAAAACCATGCGCCTGCGTTGAGGTAACCTTTAATCAGCGGCGGAACATCCGGTTTGTCCGACGGGGTGATTTCGTCCCACTTGAGCGGATTGAGCGGTTTGACGCACCATTTTTCAGGCGCGAGGTATTTGGATTTCAGGGCATGATACAGACCTGCCGCATCGCTGCCGCCGTCGTGCATATCAATGCTGCCGCAGCCTATCATAAAGCGCAGGTTTTCATCTTTCATGAATTTGACCAAACCCGACCACAAAAGCATGACCAAACCACCGTTGCGGTAGTCGGGATGGGTGCAGGCTCGGCCGAGTTCGACGGTTTGCGGCAAGATGTCTTTCAAAGGGGACAAGTCAAATTCGTGTTCGCTATACCAGCCGCCGACTTTTTTGGCGGTTTCTTCAGTAATCAGGCGGTAGCAGCCGATGACGTCTCCGGTTGCGTCGTCAAAAGCCAAAAGGTGGTGGCAATGTTCGTCGTAAGGATCGACATCGCGACCATCGTCGCTTTCGATTTCTGCACCCAGTTCTTGGGCGAATACCTGATAACGCAAGCGTTGTGCTGCTTCAATTTCCGCCTGCGTTTCCGCAAGGCGCACGCTCAGACCGATTTTGGGGCCGGTTTGGTTGAAACGGCTTTGGGACATGAATTTTCCTGTCTTATACATTGGATAATCGATTTGCGATTATAGCGGATATAGGACGGAATTTATATTGAGTTCGGACAAGTGAAGCAAATTAGGGATGAAATGACTATGCAAAAAGAATTTTTTACAACAGAATGGGTATGCAGTTTTCAGACGACCTCTTCCCTGTTTTGGGAAAATATCTTGCATCCCTTTTTCTCCAAACTTACTCTAAAAGTCTTAGGTCATCTGAAAATCCTACCCACTCAAAAACAAACCGCCCTTTCAGGCGGTTTGTTTTCAGCTTAAACAGAAGGTTATTGTTTTTTACCGCCGAATACACCGAAGGCATTATTACTCAAAGAACCGTTGTCGCCTGGTGTCTTATTGTAACTGTAACGCCCTGCCATTTCGGCTGCCTTGTCGCCGTAGAATCCGCCGGATATAGAACCTTCGACACCGGAAGTCCATTTGCCGTTAAAGTTGCTGCCTGAAATACCGGCAGTAAAGGCTTGTTCATTCATGTACCATCTGTCGCCACTATTGATTTTACCTGCGATGGTTTTGGCATCGAAATCGACATCGGCGGTAAACGAACCGGTGGTACGGTAGCCTCCTGTATCACCCACCCAGTTTTCCTTATTATCCAAGTTGCGGGCACGGAAATTCAACACCTCGCCTGCGTATTTAGCCGTACCGGATGGCAGAGAGGCACTCATTACCCCTTGAACAAACAAGGAGTAGGCATTATCGGCAAGTTTTGCCGCACCGAAGACAACATTGCTCAAATTGCCTGAAGCAACAAACGATTTGTAGTCCAAACCCAATTCAGTTCGATAGAGCTTGTTGGTAACAGGTGACAAAGCGATTGTCGTACCGTTGATAATGACTTTGGTCAAGTCCGCGATATTCGATAAGACGTATTGCTCGCCTGTTTCACCTTTTTTCAATTCAGCTGCGGCGGCATCATCTTTAGGTTTGGTTACGGGCGCATCAGGTTTGGCAACCGGCGCATCAGGCTGTCCGCCTGCTTGAGCTGCCGCATCTTGGCGTTTTGCACCAAACACACCGCGCGCCACTACGTCTTCATCACGTTGGTTTTTGCCTGCCGCACTATATGTACCGGCAAGTTGGTCTGCCTTCGCGCCAAAGAATCCGCCTTGCATCGTACCTTGTTTGTTGGAGAAGGTGTTGCCGTGCAAATCGCCATTGAAAGACAGGTTTTCCGCCATATCGCGCGCATTGGATTTGACGACACCTGCAATCCTGTTGCCACCGCTACCACCGCCAACCGTTTGATCGGAATAGCGGTTGATGCCAACATTGATGGTTTTTTGGTCGAAATTGACTCTTGCGGTAACATCGGTTGCTTTGGCGGCAGGATACAGATTGGCCAGCTTGGCTTGCGAACCGGTTTCAAAAATTTCTTGCAGACCTCTTGTATTGATCGGCAGTCCGTTTTGGAAATGCAGGCCGATGCCTTTATAGGTTGCATCCCCTCTTTGGGCTGCAACGGTATCACTGCCTGACGGCGTGCCTTGGACAAACAACGCCTGTTTCACATCACGCAGATCGCTGACATCGGCAACACCGCCGTAACGAACGTCAGGCAACAGGTCGCCGCTGTGTACCGCATATTGTGCTGCATCGGCTTTACCGCCGTTCATACTTTTTTCGCCCAACGTAAACTCACCCGCTTTAACGTCTTTGGTATTAATGGCGACACCATCAAGTACGACGCTGTTTTTATCCGAGGCAGTCGGAGCTTCGGTTTTGGCATATTCCAAATCGCCGGTTTCACGTTTTTTCGCTACCAAGACACCGCCATCCAAAGCCTTGCCCATTACTTTGCCTTCGCCGCCAAAACCTTGACCTGAATTGGCCTCATTGGCTTTCTTAGCGTCTTCAGCTTTCTTGGCTTCTTCAGCTTTCTTGGCTTCTTCAGCTTTCTTGGCTTCTTCGGCTTTCTTGGCTTCTTCGGCTTTCTTAGCGTCTTCAGTTTGTTTTGAATCACCTCCTCCGCCCGAGCCGGAATTATTGCCCGGCTGTTGCGGGGTCGGTGCAGGCTGTGCAGACGGCGTGCCACTACCGCTTGAGCCGCATGCACTCAATGCGATGCTGCAAGCAATCGCCAACATACTTAATTTAAATGATTCCTTCATGGTAAAACTCCTGAATGTGATAATGGTATTTTGGAATGATGGTGATAAAATATTTGATAATTATTTACATCAAACCAATTAAAATATACCGCAAATGCGGATAACCAAACGGTACTAAACTTACATCAGTATGAAGGCCGTCTGAAAGCGGAATTTATGAATCCGCGTATACAGATGTGTTTCAGACGACCTCTACTTATATCGTCAAACCATTAATGACGGTGCGGAACAAAGCCTTCCGGAGCTTCCGCGCCTTCAGGCAGGCCGAAGGTTTCGCGCAGAACGACTTTGTAGAACGCAAACGCATCTTTTGCGCCTTGAATCGCTTCGGCTTCGGCTTCAGGGCTTAAGCCCAAAGCATTCAAATGCTCGACAAAGGCACGCCAATGTTTACCGCGTCCGTTCGGATGGGGGGCGAGGTGGCGCGCACCGTGTTCGCCGTTGTAATCCAGCTTCTGCGCGTGTTTAAACAAAAATGCTGCGCCCAAATTGGAACCTTCGGCGCAATACAGCCAGCCGATGGCTTTATTGCCGGTTTCGTGCGGCAGCGGTTTGCCGTATTCGTAAGGTTTGTCGCCCAAATCCGCCAAGTCTTGCGTTACCGCGTCGTAACGCGCCATGTATTCCAGCTCGGGAATGGCTTTGTTCAATTCGGGGTCTTTATAGATATGATCGACCGCTTTGTGGAACACGGATTGCAGCTTCAAGAATTTGATGTAATTCTCTTTGTTGGTAAACGGCTCGACAGACATGACCAAATTGTCCACGCTGTCGTGAACGGTGGTGGTTTGCTCTTTCAGACGTTTGGCAAAAGTCAGCTCTTGTGTTTCGCTCATGTGAATATCCTTTGATAATCTACAAAATTCAATGAATGTTTTGACGAAACCCGCGCAGCGGGTTTTCAGACGACCTCAAATGAAGACCGCCCTGAATCAATAAAAAATTAACTGATGAAAAATCTGTGTTTGGAAATAGAGATTAAGATACTTCGACATTGACTCGTACAAACGAACAAATGAAGATTGTCATATTACAAAACAATTTAGGAATATATATCATTTCTATTACATTAGCAAGAATTTAACTTGCTATTATTTACATAAACCTGTTGTTTCTACATACTTGCAACAAATATGCCAAAAGGTCGTCTGAAAGCGTTTCAGACGATCTCAATTTGATTACAAACAATACTATTTATATAGTCATAATTCGTTTTCCAGACACTATCTCCCTCATATGTAAGCAATTTGGGCTATCCCTATGTTTTCCTTTATAATACCTGCCTCTTTGACCTCTTCCCTCCTCCATGAAACCGATTCCTAGCTATACGCGCTGGTGGCGTTATAAATCCTACCTGCCCGACGCATCGCTGCCGGCGCATACGGTGGATTGCCCGGACTGCGGCAACCGCATGGATATTCCGCGCCTGCGGCAGGGGCAGGAGGCGCATTGTCCGGTGTGCAATCATGAAGTGGTCGAGGTGGAAAACAATCCTTATGTTGCACCGCTGGCTTACGCGACCACTTCGCTGATTTTGATGGCGTTTGCGTACAGCATGGTTTATATCCGCGTGCAACTCTTCGGCGTAACATCCGTCCTGTCGCTGCCGGAAATGATGCGGCTTTTGATTTATCAGGATTACGGCTTTCTGGCGGAAGTGATGTTCGTCCTGACTTTTGGCGCGCCGGTATTGTTTTTACTGCTTTGCCTCTATGTTTATACGGCGCTGGTGCGCGAGCGGGCGTATCCTGCGCTGCGGTTTGCGACGCGAGTTTTGGTCAGGCTGCGCCATGCGATTATGGTGGATGTGTTTTTTATTTCCACTTTGGTGGCGTATATCAAGCTCTCGTCCGTGGCGGCGGTAGAATTCGGCTCGGCGTTTTATTTGATGTTTGCGCTGTCAGTCATGCTGATTCGGACTTCAGTCTCGATTCCGCAGCATTGGGTTTATTATAAAATCCACAGACTGATGGGTGGGGATGCGGTGCAAACGGCATCCGACGACAAAACCTGTTGCAGCCGCTGCCTGTATTTCCGCGATAAAGACGAGCAGCCTTGTGAGGTTTGTGGTGCGGATTTATACCGCCGCCGCCCGAAAAGCCTGAGCATTTCGCTGGCGTTTTTGATTGCGGCGTTTATCCTGTATTTCCCTGCAAATATTCTGCCGATTATGATTTCGTCGAACCCTACCGCGCTGGAAGTCAATACGATTTTCAACGGCATTGTGTATATGTGGAACGACGGCGACAGGCTGATTGCGGTGATTATTTTCAGCGCGAGTATTTTGGTGCCGGTATTGAAGATTATCGCGATGGCGGTTTTGATTGCGTCTGCTTATTTCAAACCGCCGATGAGCGCGCCTAAAATGTCGGTGCTTTATCGGATTACCGAATCCATCGGCCGCTGGTCGATGATTGATATTTTTGTGATTATTATTTTGATGAGTTCGTTCCACACCAACATGGCACGCGTCGTCCCCGGCGGGGCGGCGGTTTATTTCTGCCTGGTGGTGGTATTGACCATGCTGTCTGCCTATTATTTCGACCCCCGCCTGATTTGGGACAGGCAGCAGCAGCTTTCAGACGACCCCGATTCCGACGATAACCAGAAACAATGAAAAAACACGATTCTTCTCAAACACACCGCGCACCTGCGCGTGTCAAAAAAACCAACGTCTTCACGTCTATCGTGTGGCTGATTCCGCTGATTGCGCTGATTGCAGGCGGCTGGTTGCTGGTGAAAGACATCCGCAACCGAGGTCCGGTCGTCACGCTTTTGATGGACAGCGCGGAAGGCATTGAAGTGAACAACACGGTGATTAAAGTATTGAACGTCGATGTCGGACACGTTACCCGCATCAAGCTGCGCGACGACCAAAAAGGCGTGGAAGTCACTGCCCAACTCAATGCTGATGCGAAAGACCTCATCCGCAGCGATACGCAGTTTTGGGTGGTGAAACCGCGTATCGACCAAAGCGGCGTAACCGGTTTGAGCACGCTCCTGTCCGGCTCGTATATCGCGTTTACGCCCGGCAAAAGCAATGAAACGAAGGACGTATTTGAAGTACAGGACATCCCGCCGATTGCCGCCATCGGACAAAGCGGCCTGCGCCTGAAGCTGGTCGGTCAAAACGACAAAATCCTCAACGTCAGCAGCCCGGTGCTTTATGAAAACTTTATGGTCGGACAGGTAGAAAGTGCGCATTTCGAGCCTGCCGACCAAACCGTGCATTACACCATCTTCATCCAAAGTCCGAACGACAAACTGATTAATTCGGAAAGCCGCTTCTGGCTGGAGAGCGGCATCAATATCGAAACCACAGGCAGCGGCGTGAAACTCAATTCCGCTCCTCTGCCCGCGTTGCTTTCCGGCGCGATCTCGTTTGATTCTCCGAAAACCAAAAACAGCAAAAATGTGAAGAGCGAAGACAGTTTCACGCTTTACGACAGCCGCAGCGAAGTGGCGAACCTGCCCGATAACCGTTCGTTGTACTACACCGCGTTTTTCAAACAATCCGTGCGCGGTCTGACCGCAGGTTCGCCCGTCGAATATAAAGGGCTGAATGTGGGCGTGGTTTCCGACGTTCCCTATTTCGACCGCAACGACAGCCTGCATCTGTTTGAAAACGGCTGGATTCCCGTGCGCATCCGCATCGAGCCGTCGCGCATGGAAATCAATGCCGACGAACAAAGCAAAGAACACTGGAAACAACAATTCCAAGCGGCTTTGGGCAAAGGTCTGACCGCCACCATCTCCAGCAACAATCTGCTGACCGGCAGCAAAATGATCGAGTTGAACGATCAGCCTTCGTCTTCGCCCAAGCTGCGACCGCACACCGTTTACGCAGGCGATACCGTCATTGCCACACAAGGCGGCGGTTTGGACGATTTGCAGGCAAAAGTGGCGGATTTGCTCGAGAAATTCAACAATCTGCCGTTGGATAAAACCGTTGCAGGGTTGAACGGTTCGCTTGCCGAACTCAAATCCACCCTCAAATCTGCCAATGCTGCCCTAAGTTCTATCGACAAACTGGTCGGCAAACCGCAAACGCAAAACATCCCCAACGAGCTGAACCAAACCCTGAAAGAATTGCGCCAGACCCTGCAAGGCGTATCGCCGCAATCGCCCATCTACGGCGACGTGCAAAATACCCTGCAAAGTTTGGACAAAACCCTCAGAGACGTACAGCCCGTCATTAATACTTTGAAAGAAAAACCCAACGCGCTGATTTTTAACAGCAGCAGCAAAGACCCCATCCCGAAAGGAAGCCGATAATGCGCCTCTTCCCGATTGCCGCCGCCCTGACGCTTGCCGCCTGCGGCACCGCGCAAAGCCCGCAATATTTCGTCCTGCCCGACAGCCAATACATCCGGCCGGCGGCGCAAGGCAGCGAAATCGCGGTCAAAGTCAACCTTGCCGAACCGCTCGCCAACGGCGGCCTCGTTTACCAAACCGACGCATATCATGTGAATTTGGCGAAGAACCACCTTTGGGCGGCACCGCTCGACGGCGCGTTGGCGGCAAACCTCAGCAACAAACTCAACCGCCTCAACCCGCGCCATACTTTCGTTCCCGCCTCGCGCAGCCAAAGCAGCCAAACCCTGAAAATCTATATCGAAGCTTTCCAAGGCAGCTATCAGGGGCAAACCACCGTCAGCGGCTACGCCTTATGGCCGGACGGACGCAACAAACCGTTTGACATCACCACCCCGCAACAAGGCGACGGCTATACCGCCATGCTGGAATCTTTGGAAAACGGTTTGAACGAAGCGGCAAAAAGTATCGCCTATTGATGAGGTCGTCTGAAAACCCGCCGTATGGGTTTTGCCAAAACCATTCATCGCGCAAAAGGAAAAGACATGCACAATATCACGCTCTACACCCATCCCTTTTCACGCGGCAGATACGTCGTATGGATGCTGAAAGAATGCGGCGCGGAATACACCGTCGTACCCGTCCAGTTCGGCACGCAAATGAAATCCGCCGAATATCTCGCCATCAATCCCCAAGGGCAAGTCCCCGCGCTCAAATTCGGTGATGCCGTACTGACCGAATCGACCGCCATCATTACCTTTTTGGCGGAACAGTTCCCCGACAAACACCTCATCCCCGCCGCAGGTACGTTGGAGCGCGGCGAATACTACCGCTGGATGTGCATATTGATGCACCTCGAATACGCAGCCTTCAACAAACTGCACAACCTGCCTGTCGATACGCCCGAATGCCGCCGCCAAATCGGTTACGGCGATTTCGATACCGCATGGAACACATTGCGCGAACACTTGAAAAACCGCGACTATATCGTCGGTAACAGCTTTACCGCGATGGATTTGTACTGCTCCGCTCTGATTCTGCACTTAACGCAAAATTGGAAAGTGCTGCCCGCCGATGAAACCGACGTATTGCAACGCTACGCCGCCAAACATCTCGCCCGCCCCGCTTTCGCCGAAACTACGGCATGGATGCTGGAAACCGCCGCCCAAATGCCGCCAGTGGCATAAATCAAGATTATTAGAACCAAAAGGTCGTCTGAAACCTACTGTGCAGGTTTCGCCAAAAACATTCACAACGCAAAAGGAAAAGACATGCAAAACATCACGCTCTACACCCATCCCTTTTCACGCGG
>KV797043.1:61964-71967 GCA_001809325.1 Neisseria sp. HMSC077D05
CTGAAAGAATGCGGCGCGGAATACACCGTCGTCCCCATCCAATTCGGCGCACAGATTCAGTCCGCCGAATATCTTGCCATCAATCCCCAAGGGCGGGTTCCCGCGCTCAAATTCGGCGATACCGTATTGACCGAATCACTTGCCATCATTACCTTTTTAGCAGAACAGTTCCCCGACAAACACCTCATCCCTGCCGCAGACACGTTGGAACGCGGCGAATACTACCGCTGGATGTGCCTGTCTCTGCACCTCGAATACGCGGCCTTCAACAAATTGCACAACCTGCCTGTCGATACGCCCGAGCGCCGCCGCCAAATCGGTTACGGCGATTTTGATACCGCATGGAACACCTTGCGCGAATACTTGAAAAACCGCGACTACATTATCGGCAACAGCTTTACCGCGCTGGATTTGTACTATTCCGGGCTGATTCTGCTCTTAACGCAAAACTTTAAAGTATTGCCTGCCGATGAAACCGATGTATTGCAACGCTACGCCGCCAAACATCTCGCCCGCCCCGCCTTTGCCAAAACCATGGCATGGGCGCAGGAAACCGTTGCCCAAATGCCGCCTGCGGAATAAATTAAGGCTATTAAAATAAAAAGGTCGTCTGAAAACCCGATTGAGAAGGGTTTTCAGACGACCTTTTATCAGACGATTGGAAAATCAGTATTTTACCGAATCATTGCCGCTGTTTTTTTGGATAAATTCAATTTTATAACCGTCAGGATCTTCCACAAAAGCAATAACGGTCGTGCCGTGCATCATCGGTCCTGCCTCGCGCACGACTTTGCCGCCTTTTTGTCTGACCCGTTCGCAAGCCTCATACGCATCATCCACTTCCACTGCGATATGACCGTAAGCATTGCCGATATCGTAGCTTTCCGTATCCCAGTTGTGCGTCAATTCCAGTACAGTATTTTCGGCTTCATTACCATAACCGACAAACGCCAAAGTAAAACGTCCTTCGGGATAATCGTGGCGGCGCAGCAAAGACATGCCTAAAACATTTTGATAGAAGTCCAAAGATTTTTCGAGGTTGCCAACGCGCAACATCGTATGGAGCAGTCGCATAATGTATTCCTTTTATATTGTTTTAAAAACAGATTTTATCATAGTTCGCCCTAAGCGCCGATTGTCTGCACGGAACGAAATAGCGACACATTTTATCCATAAGAAACAACTTTTTCATCCGTCAGGCAGCCATCCTCGTTTTTCAGACGACCTTGCTTTATAATTATGCTTTATGTGTTTTTCAGAACTATCATGAAGTTAAGACAAACAGCCGCTCTTTTATGGCTGTCCATCCTCTCTTTGCCGGCATTTGCCATCGATTTCGGCCGCATCCCTCAAGACGAAATTTCCGTGTATGTTCAAGAATTGGACAGTGGAAACGTCTTAGTCGACCACCGTTCGAATGTGCCGGTCAACCCCGCATCAACCATGAAGCTGGTTACAGCGTTTGCCGCATTTAAAGCCTTGGGCGGCGATTACCGCTGGACAACCCAATTTAAAAGCGACGGCACGATTCAAGGCGATACCTTGCAAGGCGATATTTACTGGGTCGGCAGCGGAGACCCTGTTTTCGACCAAGAAGGCTTGGTCGGGATGCAGCAGCAATTGCGCGATAAAGGCATACGCAAAATCACCGGCGGCTTGGTACTCGACCGCCATTTATGGGGAGATATTCAAAATCCGAGCGATTTCGAATCCGATGTCGGCTCTCTATTTATGACGCCGCCCGACCCGCATATGCTGGCTTACAAAGTCGTATCGGTCAAACCGGAACGCAATGACATGGGCGGTGTGGATCTTGTGACCAACCCGCCCCTCCCCGACATTAAAATCGACAACAAAATCAACGTCACACCATCAAACGCATCCTGCAAAGCCTTGCAAAACCATATGCGCGCAAACTACAAAGGCGGCGTATTGCATGTTTCCGGCAAAGTTCCGGAATCGTGTTTGGGCAATGAAATGTACGTCAACATGTTGAACATGCGTGAATTTGTACAAAAGAGCTTTATCAACCAATGGCGTTACTCAGGCGGAGAAATTACCGACGGCATCAGGGCAGCATCCGTGCCGCCTCATGCCAAAACGCTGGCGGTACACCAATCCAAACCCATGTCTGCCATTTTGACGGACATGAACAAATATTCGAATAATCTGATTGCGCGCTCCGTATTCCTGAAATTGGGAGGCGAGCATTCCGGCAACTCCGCCTTGCAGCAAGCCTCTTCAGCCGTAAAGCGTGAATTGGCTACCGCGGGCGTGAATACGGAAAACTTGGTCTTGGAAAACGGTTCGGGCCTATCCCGCCGTGAACGTGTCAGCGCCAATATGTTGGCGCAAATGCTGGAAAAAGCCTATTTCAGCCCGTTCAAACAAGACTTCATCGATACCTTACCCATTGCCGGCAAAGACGGTACGCTGAAATACCGCCTCAAACAGGCAGGCCCTGCCCTGCGCCTGAAAACGGGCACGCTCAAAGATGTACGCGCCCTCGCCGGATATTGGCTGGGAGACAAACCCATGATCGTGGTGGTGGTGATTAACAGCCCGAATGCAACCAACTATCTAAATGATTTGGATAAACTGGTTTCAAAAATCGTACAGCCCGGCGGTGACGCTTGGATTGATGCGAAAATGAAGTGCGCAGAACGGATGGAAGCTTAAAAAGCATCAAAACACTTCAGGCAGCCGGAGAAATGACTTTCCGGCTGCCTGAAGTGTTTTTCAGAGGTCGCAAATCCTACTGTTCCGTTTTACTGAACGAAGCGGGTCACGAATCAGCTTTACCTTTATTTTTCTTATCAGGGAAAATGAAGGAAGCGGCAACCCCGCAGGTCAGCACAACCAATACAACCAGCAAAGACGTATTGGGCGAAATGTCCCATCCATGATGGAACATATGATTGCTAGCCGACAATCCCAGCTTGGCAGCGATGAAAAACAGCAACACGACCACTGCTTTTTCCAAATGAACCAAATAGCCTTTCAATGCTTCCAATACGAAATAAAGCGTACGCAAGCCCAAAATGGCAAACATCATGGCACTGTAAACAATCAACGGTTCTTTAGATACGGCAATCACCGCAGGTACGCTGTCAAACGCGAACATCACGTCCGACAACTCAATCACTGCCAAACATAAAAACAGCGGCGTTGCGACCAACTGCCCTTTACGCATTTTCTGAGGATGGTTATTTTCAGGATGCTTGAGGTCTTCACCCGCCAGCTCAAGCCGCACCTCGGGATATTGCTCATGCGCTTTTTTCAACTCCTCGCCTTTTAAGAAAAAATGGCTGCCGTAAAGACGGGGAAACACAGGGAAAAAGCGATGGACTGCACGATATGCCAAATGTTCGGAATAATCGGCATCTTCTTCGCCCTCCTCTTCATCCCGACGCAGCATCATAACGGCGGTATAGCCGACAATGACGGCGAAAACCACCTCCACAATCGGTCCCAATGCCAACAGTCCGGTGCCGATGGCGACAAAAATCATGCGGAAAATAATCGCACCGATAATCCCCCAGTATAAAACGCGGTGGCGCAGGCCTTCAGGCACTTTAAACCAAGCAAAAACCGCCATCATTAAAAACAGATTATCTACGGACAATACTTTTTCCAAAGCATAGCCGGTAAAGAACAGGCTGGCGGCTTCACTGCCGTGATGAACCCATAAAAATGTGCCGAACAAAATCGATATCAATACCCAAAACAGCGACCATATCGCGGCACTTTTCAGCGACATCGGTTTGTTGTCCCTATGGGCGAATAAATCGATGGCAATCGCACCCACAGACAAAATCACGAAAACGGCGACGGTTTCAATGGGGAAACCCAAATGGTTCATAAAAAGCCTTTGTTATCAAAGTTATCAAAATAAAGCGTAAGTATAGTGAAACAACGCGGAATAATATAGAGAAATCCAATAAAGATAATGTAATATTCTCAAGAGCCAAGATAAAAGCGATTCCGCTCTTTATCCATACCCAACAGTTTGCCAAGAGGTCGTCTGAAATTTTCAGACGACCTTTTGCCTTGCATCCCCGACTACCAAACCATATCCCATCTATTCAAATTGTTGTCTGACTACATGCAATCTGCGACTGCTTCCAAACGTTTCAGAAAGATAGTTTCAAGCCTATTTAAATGCAATATTTTCAAGATAATTTGTAAACTAATGTTTTTAATATGGTTTGAAAAATATTTGAGTAAAACCGGCGAGCAACGGTCATCACAAGCTTTGCAAGCCTTCTGTTTTCAGGTATGCTCGAACAGATTATTTACAATTTCATATGTCTTAATTACATATCCATTTGAATTAATAAATAATTTATTTTCAATAAGCCACAAAAAAATAGAAATTTCCGCTGTATTTTAATTAGAAAAATGTTTGGGCGTGGATTGCCTGCAATTTCATCAGCCCGTGATTTTGAAGTTTTAGATGAGGAATAGTACATGAATCCCATGTATATCACTTTTGCAATCTATCTGGTTGCTGTTCTCTTGATTGGTCTGGCCGCGTATTTCTCCACGCGCAATTTCGATGATTATATTTTGGGCGGCCGAAGCTTGGGCCCGTTTGTTACGGCGATGTCGGCGGGCGCGTCCGATATGTCGGGCTGGCTTTTGATGGGTCTGCCCGGCGCGATTTATTTGAGCGGTCTGAATGAGGCTTGGATTGCCATCGGTTTGGTCGTCGGCGCGTATTTCAACTGGCTTTTGGTGGCGGGCCGTCTGCGCGTGCATACTGAATATGCCAATAATGCGCTGACGCTGCCGGATTATTTCTTCCACCGCTTCGGCGCGGGCGGACACTTGATGAAAGTGGTTTCCGCGCTGATTATCTTGTTTTTCTTCACGATTTATTGTGCTTCGGGCATTGTGGCGGGTGCAACTTTGTTCCAAAGCTTGTTTGAAGGCATGACTTACAATCAGGCGATGTGGCTAGGTGCGGGTGCAACCATTGCCTATACCTTCTTGGGCGGATTCTTGGCGGTCAGTTGGACGGATACGCTGCAAGCTTCTTTGATGATTTTTGCGCTGATTTTGACGCCGGTAATGGTGTATCTGGGTCTGGGCGGTGCAGAACAAATGTCTGCCGCAATTCAAAGCGTTGCCGCAAGTACAGGCAAGGAATATAACAGCCTGCTTGCTGGTACGACCGTCATCGGCATTATTTCCACTGCCGCATGGGGCTTAGGCTATTTCGGTCAGCCGCACATTTTGGCGCGCTTTATGGCGGCTGAGAGCGCGAAATCGCTGGTGTCCGCACGCCGCATCGGTATGACTTGGATGGTGTTGTGTCTGGCAGGCGCAGTAGCGGTCGGTTATTTCGGCATTGCGTATTTTGGTGCCAATCCTGACCAAACCGCTTCCATGCACGGCAACCACGAACGTATCTTCATCGCGCTTTCTACTTTATTGTTCAACCCTTGGATTGCAGGCATTATTTTGAGCGCGATTTTGGCGGCGGTCATGTCCACTTTGTCTTGCCAGCTTTTGGTTTGCTCCAGCGCGATTACGGAAGACTTCTACAAAGGCTTTTTGCGCAAAAATGCGCCGCAGTCAGAATTGGTGTGGATTGGTCGTCTGATGGTATTGGCGATTGCCATTATCTCGATTCTGATTGCGTCCGACCCTAAGAGCAAAGTTTTGGGCTTGGTGTCTTATGCGTGGGCAGGTTTCGGCGCGGCGTTCGGTCCGATTGTGATTCTGTCAGTATTGTGGAAACGCATTACGGCATACGGTGCTTTGTCGGGAATGATTGCCGGCGCGCTGACTGTGGTGGCATGGGTGGAGTGGGTTAAAAAACCGGCTTTGGCAGCAAATGAAACCGGTATTTGGACCATGTACGAAATCGTCCCCGGCTTCATCGCCTGCTTGATTATCGCTGTTCTGGTTTCACTGACCGACAAAGAGCCGTCTCGTGAAATCCAAGAACGTTTTGAAAAAGCGGACGCGGAATACCGCGAGGCGAAATAAGTGTTTTCAGACGACCTGCCGTTGACCGTAGGTCGTCTGAATTTTTATACGGGAAGGCAGGTTTTATTTTTATATTGATGCTCATGCGGATAATTCAGCCTTTGGGCTTTATCTGCTTTTTATCAAAGCAAAAAATCCTGTTTTCAAGGTAAATTACTTGTTCGCCCCGTATAAATTTATTACGATATTATCTATATGCTTTAAATCTTTTCAGACGACCTTGAAAAGGGATGGGGTCGTCTGAAAATCATCATAAAAACTTTGGAGAACCTTAAAATGTTTGACTTTGCTTTTCCGACACAAACGCCACTGCGCCAAGCGATTACCGATGCTTACCGCCGCGACGAAATCGAAGCCGTTCAGGATATGCTGCAACGCGCCCAGATGAGCGATGAGGAGCGTCGGGCGGCGTCCGAACTCGCGCGCCGTTTGGTTACGCAGGTTCGTGCCAGCCGCACCAAAGCCAGCGGGGTGGATGCGCTGATGCACGAGTTTTCGCTCTCCAGCGAAGAAGGCATTGCGCTGATGTGTCTGGCGGAAGCTTTGCTGCGCATTCCCGACAATGCGACGCGCGACCGCCTGATTGCCGACAAAATTTCCGAAGGCAACTGGAAAAGCCATTTGAACAACAGCCCGTCCCTGTTCGTCAACGCCGCCGCATGGGGCTTGCTGATTACCGGCAAACTGACCGCGCCGAGCGACAAGCAGATGGGTTCGGCTTTGAACCGCCTCGTCAGCAAAGGCGGCGCCCCCCTGATCCGCCAAGGCGTGAACTACGCCATGCGCCTGTTGGGCAAACAGTTTGTTACCGGACAAACCATTGAAGAAGCGCTGCAAAACGGCAAAGAGCGCGAAAAAATGGGCTACCGCTTCTCCTTCGATATGTTGGGCGAAGCCGCCTACACCCAAGAAGATGCCGACCGCTATTACAACGACTACGTTCAAGCCATTCACGCCATCGGCAAAGATGCCGCCGGACAAGGCGTTTACGAAGGCAACGGCATTTCCGTCAAACTTTCCGCCATCCATCCGCGCTACTCGCGCGCCCAACACGAACGCGTGATGAGCGAACTCTTGCCTCGTCTGAAAGAGCTGTTCCTTTTGGGTAAAAAATACGATATCGGTATCAATATCGACGCCGAAGAAGCCAACCGTTTGGAGCTGTCTTTGGATTTGATGGAGGCACTCGTTTCCGACCCCGATTTGGCGGGTTACAAAGGCATCGGCTTTGTCGTTCAGGCATATCAAAAACGCTGCCCCTTTGTCATCGACTATCTGATTGACCTTGCCCGCCGCAACAATCAAAAACTGATGATCCGCCTCGTTAAAGGCGCGTACTGGGACAGCGAAATCAAATGGGCGCAAGTGGACGGCTTGGACGGCTATCCGACCTACACCCGCAAAGTCCATACCGACATTTCCTACCTCGCCTGCGCGCGCAAACTGCTGGACGCGCAAGACGCCGTGTTCCCACAATTTGCCACCCACAACGCCTACACCTTGGGTGCGATTTACCAAATGGGCAAAGGCAAAGACTTTGAACACCAATGCCTGCACGGCATGGGCGAAACCTTGTACGACCAAGTGGTCGGCCCGCAAAACTTAGGCCGCCGCGTGCGCGTGTACGCCCCGGTCGGTACGCACGAAACCCTGCTCGCCTACTTGGTGCGCCGCCTGTTGGAAAACGGCGCGAACTCGTCGTTCGTCAACCAAATCGTCGATGAAAACATCAGCATCGACACGCTGATCCGAAGCCCGTTCGACACCATCGCCGAACAAGGCATCCACCTGCACAACGCCTTGCCGCTGCCGCGCGATTTGTACGGCAGGGGTCGTCTGAATTCTCAAGGCGTGGATTTCAGCAACGAAACCGTGTTGCAACAGCTTCAAGAAAAACTCAACCGCTCCGCCGCGCAAGACTTTCACGCCGCGTCCATTATCAACGGCAAAGCACGCGATGTCGGCGAAGCGCAACCGATTAAAAACCCCGCCGACCACGACGACATCGTCGGCACAGTCAGCTTTGCCGATGCCGCGCTTACCCAAGAAGCGATTGGCGCAGCCGTTGCCGCGTTCCCTGAATGGAGCGCAACGCCTGCCGCCGAGCGTGCTAATTGCTTGCGCCGCTTCGCCGATTTGCTGGAGCAGCACACCCCCGCGTTGATGATGCTTGCCGTGCGCGAAGCAGGTAAAACGCTGAACAACGCCGTCGCCGAAGTGCGCGAAGCCGTCGATTTCTGCCGCTACTACGCAGGTGAAGCCGAAAACACACTGCCCAAAGACGCCAAAGCCGTCGGCGCCATCGTCGCCATCAGCCCGTGGAACTTCCCGCTCGCCATCTTTACCGGCGAAGTCGTTTCCGCATTGGCGGCGGGCAACACCGTCATCGCCAAACCTGCCGAACAAACCAGCTTGATTGCCAGCTACGCCGTTTCCCTGATGCACGAAGCGGGCATCCCGACTTCTGCCCTGCAACTTGTCCTCGGCGCAGGCGATGTCGGCGCAGCGCTGACAGGCGACCCGCGTATCGGCGGCGTCATTTTCACCGGTTCGACCGAAGTGGCGCAACTGATTAACAAAGCCCTTGCCAAACGCGACGACAGCCCCGTCTTGATTGCCGAAACCGGCGGTCAAAACGCCATGATTGTCGATTCCACTGCGCTGCCCGAGCAGGTTTGCTTGGACGTACTCAACTCCGCTTTCGACAGCGCAGGACAACGCTGCTCCGCCCTGCGTATCCTGTGCGTCCAAGAAGATGTCGCCGACAAGATGCTCGCCATCATCAAAGGCGCGATGGACGAATTGGTCGTCGGCAAACCCGTTCAGCTCACCACCGACGTAGGTCCCGTCATCGATGCCGAAGCGCAGCAAAACCTGCAATCGCATATCAACAAAATGAAAGGCGTTGCCAAGTCTTACCACGAAGTCAAAGCCGCCTCCGATGTTGACCCTGCGAAATCCACCTTCGTGCTGCCGATTTTGTTCGAACTCAACAACTTGAACGAACTCACCCGCGAAGTCTTCGGTCCGGTGCTGCACGTCGTCCGCTACCGCGCCGACGAGCTTGACCAAATCATCGACCAAATCAACAGCAAAGGCTACGCGCTCACCAGCGGCGTACACAGCCGCATCGAAGGTACGGTCAAACGCATCCGCGAACGCATCGAAGCGGGCAACGTTTACGTCAACCGCAACATCGTCGGCGCCGTCGTCGGCGTACAACCGTTCGGCGGACACGGCATGTCCGGCACAGGTCCAAAAGCAGGCGGTTCGTTCTACCTGCAAAAACTGACCCGCATCCCCGAATGGGTTGCCCCGCCGCTAAGCCGCATTGGACAAGCCGACGAAGTCGCGCTCAAACGCCTCGAAGCCCTGATTCACAAGCTGCCGTTTAATGCGGAAGAGAAAAAATCAGCGGCATCGGCATTGGGACACGCCCGCATCCGCACCCTGCGCCAAGCAGAATCTGTCTTGGTCGGCCCGACCGGCGAACGCAACGCCATGAGCTGGCGCGCGCCCAAACGCGTCTGGGTACACGGCGGCAGCCTCCTGCAAGCCTTCTGCGCCCTGACCGAACTTGCCGCCGCAGGCATCGTAACCGTCGTCGAACCCGACAGCCCGCTTGCCGCCTACACCGCCGACCTCGAAGGCCTGTTGCAAGTCAACAGCAAACCTGAAAGTACAGGCGTGCACCACGTCGCCGCCCTAAGCCCGCTGGACAGCAGCCGCAAGCAAGAGCTGGCAAAACGCGACGGCGCACTCATCCGCATCCTTCCGTCCGAACAAGGCTTGGACATCCTGCAAGTGTTTGAAGAAATCTCTTGCAGCGTCAACACCACAGCCGCCGGCGGCAACGCCAGCCTGATGGCCGTTGCCGACTAAAAGGATTGAATAAACGCAAGAGCGTTTGAACAAAGGTTGTCTGAAAACGTTGGCGAAACCCGCTAAGTCCGTTTTCAGACGACCTTTTTCTATTTTTATAGTCAATTAAAATCAAAATAGGACA
>KV797044.1 GCA_001809325.1 Neisseria sp. HMSC077D05
ACGGCATGGACGGTAACGATCTGCTGATGGGCGGCGATGATCGCGACTATCTTTACGGAGGTAGTGGAAATGACGTTCTACAAGGCGGCGAAGGAAACGACCTGCTCGATGGCGGATACGGCAACGACACTTTAGACGGTGGCAGCGGTGCAGACAGCATGAGCGGCGGATATGGGGATGACATTTACTATGTAGACAATGTGAACGACTCCGTTACTGAAGGATGGTTTGAAGGGACCGATACCATTTACAGCAGCGTTTCCTACACCGCCCCAACCAACGT
>KV797045.1:0-19712 GCA_001809325.1 Neisseria sp. HMSC077D05
TATTGTACTATTTTGTTTTTAATTAACTATATTACCGTTCTTAAAATAATTTGGCTATGCGCTGAAAATATTGACTTAAATTAAACAAAATCGTTTTCTTGTTCACAAACTATCTGACATTCTTTATACTACCAAAGTAGTAATTAACTACACCTAATGAACTATATCAATAAAAGGAGCCCTAATAATGAAACATCAGTTACTCCTTCTGCCGCTTGCCTTAGCCGTATCCCAAGCTTGGGCGGATACAGAACCCGTTCCCGAAGAGACTGTTACCCTTTCTCCTGTCACCGTCACCGGCACACAACAACAAAAAGCCAATAGCGTTACTTTCAACCCCAAAGCTGCTTTGCAACCCCTCCCTGCCGGAGACGGGGCAGACCTTTTACAATCTGTCCCCAACATGAGCATCATCCGCAAAGGCGGAAGCTCGGGCGATCCGTTGTTCCGCGGTTTGGGCGGTTCGCGCCTGTCGATTAACGCCGACGACCAGTTTATTTACGGCGGTTGCGGTATGCGTATGGATCCGCCGACTGCATACATCCACCCGAACTCTTTCGACAAAGTCGTTGTGACCAAAGGCCCTCAAACCGTAACCCAAGGCATGGGTTTGGTCAGCGGCTCGGTGCAATTCATCCGCAAAGACCCTGATTTCAGCGAAAAACCTTACAACATCAACGCCTCCCTGACCGCGGGCAGCAACGACCGCCGCGACGGCTCGCTTGAAGCCGAATTCGGCGGCAAATACGCCTACGTCCGCAGCAATATTTCCCATAACGAAGCCGACGACTACAAAGACGGCTCAGGCAAAAGCGTCCACTCCCATTTCAAACGCGACAGCCAAATGCTGCAACTGGGCATCACTCCGACCGAAAACACCACCATCGCAGGCACATACGAACGCAGCAGAGCCAAGGTCGCCTACGCAGACCGCATGATGGACGGCAGCAAATTCGACCGCGACGCATGGAACGTCCGCTTTACCCAACGCAACCTCACCCCTTGGTTCAGCGAACTCGAATTGCGCTACGGTGAAAGCGAAATCGACCACGTCATGGATACATACAGCCTGCGCACCATCCGCAATCCCGCAGGCAAACAGATTAAAAACGCCAACAACCCCAAACGCAACACCGACACAGGTCGTCTGAAAGCCACCTTCGATTGGGATAATCTCAACCTGCAAACCGGCGTAGATTATATGGACGACGTACACGTCGCCCGTATGGAACGCGGCGGCGACGGTTACAGCCACAAGCCTTTTATGCCCAACCAAAGTTTCAAACAATGGGGCGTTTTCAGCGAAGCCGCTTGGCAGCAAACCGACAAACAACGTTGGGTAGCAGGCTTGCGCCACGACCGTGTCAAAGCGGATTATGATTCCGCAGACGTAACCGATCCCGCCTTGAAACATCAGAAATTCAACTTGAATTCCGGTTTCTTACGTTGGGAACGTGATACGGATAACGGCTTGAAATACTACGCCGGCTTCGGTATCGCCGAACGCTCGCCCGACTACTGGGAACGTCTGCGTGCCAAAAAGAAAATCATCCATCCCGAACAAAACCGCCAAATCGATGCGGGCATCATCTGGAAACGTCCTAACCTCCACGCCTCTGTATCCGTATTCGGCAGCGATGTCAAAAACTTCATCATACTCGAACGCCAAGGCACGGATTTAGGTGTACGCAACGTTAAAGCCTCTCGTTTCGGCGGCGAAGCCGAAGTCAAATGGACGTTTGCGCCCAACTGGGAAATCGGCAGCAGCCTCGCCTACACACACGGAAAAAACCGTACCGACGGCAAACCTTTGGCACAAACCCCGCCGCTTGAGTGGAACAACACCCTCGCCTTCGACAACGGCAAATTCAGCGCAGGCGCGTTATGGCGTGTCGTAGCGAAACAAAACCGTTACAGCAAAGGTCAAGGTAACATCGTTGGTCAGGACATCGGCGCCTCTTCCGGCTTCGGCGTACTCTCGCTCAATGCCGGCTGGAAATTCAGCAAATACGCCACCTTGCAGGCCGGCATAGACAACGTGTTCAACAAAACCTATGCCGAATTTGTCAGCAAAGGCGGCGACCCTTCAGCAGGCACGCAAACCTTGCGCGTCAACGAACCCGGCCGTACCGCTTGGTTGAGGCTGCAAGCGAAATTCTGATGTTGAGTTGAAAAAGTGAAAGGTCGTCTGAAAACCTGATTGTGGATTTTCAGACGACCTTTTTGATGATGGTTTTAAAGTGAAGCTGTTTTACAGGAGACGATGGTTTTACGTTTCAAACCATAGGAAGCCGATTGGGGCTTGTACCGAGACTAAGGGTTGAACCCGAATACCTCGCTTTCGTGCAGCAAATTTATAAAGGAACGAATCGGAAACCTTGTTCGTCAACCTCCAGTATGGAAGCGTAATCAGGCTTCCAGTCCCCCAACACAATACGGGTAAAGCCGTCTTCCTGATGGATATGTTCACGATGGGTGTGTCCGTGAATCAAGAGCGGGGTATGATACTGATGCACAATATCTGCGGTGAATTGCGGCTGAACGTCCATGATTTCCGCCGCTTTATATTGTTTGCCCTGCTTGCTGGTTCGGCGTATTTTACGGGCGATTTTCAGGCGCAGGGCGAGCGGCAGGCTGAGGAACAGACGTTGCAGCCATTTTTGGTGAACAATCTTTCTGAACTTCTGATAACGCGCATCATCGATACACAAAGTATCTCCGTGGCAAATCAAGGCGGAACTGCCGTATAAATCGACCACCGCATATTCGGGCAGCAACTTCATACCGGATTGCGCTGCAAATTGCTTTCCGATCAAAAAATCCCGATTGCCGTGTACGAAGAAACATTCAACCCCGCGCTGCACGACGGATTGAATCGCTTGCGCGACAGTGTGGGTCAATTCGGATTGCTCGTCGTCGCCTATCCAAAAATCAAACAAATCCCCCAAAATATAAACCGAACGCGCCTGCGGTGCTTTTTCACGCATAAAGCGCAAAAACAATTTGGTCAATTCGGGATGGGATTCGCTCAGGTGCAAATCGGAAATAAAGTAAATCGGCATGGCGGGCAACAGGTGTGAAATCCTTGCCATTATAGGTTTTCAGACGACCTTTGTATATCGGTAGCCCAAGTATGCGGCATGGTTCCACCCATTGCCGAGACTGCGCTCAATTGCTCTTTTTATCCGACATTCAGGCAGGCAATGATTTGAAACCTGCCCCATTCAGCCGCATTGGACGATTTTTTGATAACTGTCTTCCTGATGCACATCGCTGACAGGAACAACGTAAAACAATTCGTTGCTGCGGACAAAACGGTTGACCAAATCCCTATCGATATCAAATACATGATGGCGCAAGCCGTTCAAGCCGCGGAATATCATGGTTTTCCAGTCCGCATACCCGTTGGCGTTGGGGCGGATATCGTTCATCGCGTCCAGCGCAAGCAGCTTGCGGTTCTGCTCTTCTTTGTTCAAAGGCAGGGAATACACGGAATGGAAATGGAACGGCTGACCGAACATCGGCGGCAGGCTCAACATCGAGCCGGACTTGCCGATCGGAAAATCGTCGCTCAAGAAATGCAGTGTGTGCAAAAACAGCGAACCTTTCCGATAATCCAGTTGTTTCAAAGCTTCAACCGCAGCGATTGTCGTATATTGATGGTCTTTGTGTGCATCGATATTGGGCGACGGGCTGACGATGATGTCGGGCTGGAAGGTTTCGATAATATACGCCAGATTATTGACCAGCCCGCGCCAATTCGAGCCGCCGTTCAAGCCTTTGGACAAAGGCGAAGTATTGGCACGGCGGAACAGATTGACATCCGCCGTATCCAGCTTGGTTGACTTCACATCCGCATCGGGATTCTGCTTCATGACTTGCAATGTGCTGTCAAAATAGCCGAGCTGCAAAATGTTTTCAGACGACACACCCGCCAAAAGCGGCACGGTCAGGCTGTTCCATACGCGCATCCTGCCCTTTTGCAGATACTGCGCCTGCATTTGCTCAGGATTGCGCGCATACAGATTGTTGTAATGGAAGCTGCCGCCCTCCCCTGCGGTAATCGTAACCACCAACGTATCGGCAGCATGTTTTTCATATAATCCGTAAGCCGCCAATTCCGCATCATCCGCATGGGGCGCCAAGACCAGAATTTTTTTACCGCTCAAACACTCGCGCGGATAAACCGACAATTCAACTTCCTGATCAGGCAGGAACACGCGGTTGCCGCTTAATGTAATTTTTCTGCTGCCGTCGTCGAAGGTGTCGGTCAAATTGAGGTAGCGCGCGCCGTTGCCGCCATGTTCGACATACGCCCGCCATTCCCCGCGATTGGTTTTGACGCCGATCCAAGGCATCACCAATCTGCCCAGCCAACCTGATTTCACGTTGATTCTGGCGATGACCGTATCATTCGCGCCGATGGTGTCGGGCAAGATCAGCTTGCCGTCACGCAAACTGACTGTCGCCGACTTGGGCAATTGACCGTATTCGTAATCGCGGCTGACATCGTAAGCAAACCGTTTTCTGCGAATTGATGCCACGATAAAGGCAGCAATTACAAGCAGGCAAAGTATCATGCAAAACAATACTAACAATAACATTTTATTCCCCTGTGATTATTTCCCTTATCTTATTATTTAAAAATGCGTACGTCCTAACTTTCTAACAAACGGTCATTTTCAAAACCAAACGTCATCTTGAATAGTAATTTACAATTTGAAATCATACAGTTTTCAATTGCATAACCCTTTATTTATAAGCGGTCGGCGCCATCCGACAATTAAATTTCGAGCAGCCTTCCCCATAAAATAGACACATGGGAAACCTGTCGCGACAATGCAAAGGTCGTCTGAAACCATCTAAGTCATCACGCCCATCCTGTTTCTCGCCATATTTGAAACAAAAATCGCGCGCCAAGCGTTCAGACGACCTTTTCAGCCCCTTGATACCAACAACCCGCCCAAAAACAAACCGACCGCTGTATCTCGTGGTCGGTTTTTTGGATTTTTCATTATAAAACGTCGTCTGAAACTGTTTTCAGACGACGTTTTGTCTTACCACATCAATATTGAAGGCTCCGGCGTCACCTGATAGCCCTCCTTGCGCAACTTCTCAATCAAGCCTTGTTCAGACATCAGGTGCAGGATACCCACTGCAAACACCGTTTTCTTTTTAGCAGATATCTCTTTGATTTTCGGCAGCCAACTTTGATTGCGCTTAATCAGCAAATCGCTGCGCACCCAAGACAAAACGGGAATAGTATCAGGATATTTTTGAGCAAATTCCTGCTCCAATTCAGCCTGAACCAAAGGCAACCCCTCGAACTTTCCTTTCTCATAGGAATTGAAAAGACGTTTGGTTTCCCGCTCGACATACTCTTCATTCGTTCTCAATGTCAACATTTTAATCATCAACTTTTCCGGCTGACTGGCAAAAATTCGAGAGAAATCCATCACATCCTCTAAAGCAAGGCGTGTTTTACCGGACTCTTGTGCCGCTTTCGACAGCAAAATATCCACACCTGTCTGGTTGCTGTATTCAGGCGGATAAATACTTAAAGCAAACAGCAACACCGCCCAAGGATGCATGTGGTCGATGTACGGTGCCATCTGAGCCAACTCCGGACTTTTCATAAAATCCTGTTGCAACAGTTCAAAATTCTTATCGCCCAACTTGGATTTCAAAGAATCTTGACTATAAATTTTTTGCATAAACTCTTGATATTTCGCCATCTCTTCATCATTGAGCTGGGGTAGCATATCGGCCTCGGTAACCAACTGTTCGGCAGATGCCAGCAGATTCTTTGCATCTTTAGACAAGGTGGCATTGGGCTTACCTATATGGATGGTACCGACCAAATAAGAATCCGGCTGCCCGGCTTTACTGATTTTCCAAACATTACTGGTTAATTTAGGGGTATCCCAATTCAATTCAGGACGAATAACAACAGAAGCCGCTTTTTCTTGCTTTGCTGCCGGTTTCTCCGAAACCTCCTGTTTACATGCAGACAATGGCACAATCGCCAAACATACAGCCAACAGAGACAATAATTTATTCATCTTTTTCCTCTTCATCATCATGAAATGTGGCAACAGTATAGTGTATAGGGGGTTAACTTTAAAATAGACCGATATGTTAAATAAAATACCCGATTTTATTACCAGATTTTAAAACTATTTTGCCCCTTAACTATCGAACTGCCCTAATAAACAAAATGGCTTCTTTGCACATCCCGAGCGATACCGGCTATTGAGCCGACAATAAGGAAAAGGTCGTCTGAAACCGCCCGACTGATGATACAATTTCGCCTGAATATCCACTTCGGAACACGGTCATGAGTCTCTACGCCATCGCCCACATCATCCACCTCTATTGCGCCATCGCCTTTGTAGGCGGCGTATTTTTCGAAATGCTGGTTTTGTCCGTCATGCACACCGGCCGCGTCTCACGCGAATCGCGCCGCGAAGTCGAACGTGCCATGTCCTACCGCGCCGTCCGCGTTATGCCGCCCGTCGTCATTACGCTTTTCATCAGCGGCATCGTCATGGTATTCAACCGCTACCTGCCCTTTTTGAGCCAACCCTTCGCCACCTCATTCGGTACGCTCCTCACCCTCAAAATCCTGTTGGCAGTCAGCGTCCTCGTCCATTTCGCCATCGCCGTCGTCAAAATGGCACGGCGCACCCTGACCGTCGGCTGGTCCAAATACATCCACGCCGTCGTGTTTTCCCATATGCTGTTTATCGTATTTTTCGCCAAAGCCATGTTCTACCTGTCTTGGTAAGCGGTTTTCAGACGACCTCTTACCATCAGAGGTCGTCTGAAAAACAAAGAACGAATACAACATAACACGCTAAAATAGCGGCATTTGAAAGCAAAAAATCCGCATAACCAATATGCCCGAGTCAGCTGTCCTATCCCCTCTTCCTCATCAGCTGGGGTAGATTATTCAAAATTAAAAGGCAACGAGGTTTATATAAAACCGATTTATTTCTTGCTTCCCAAGCCTGAAGAAATTTGTTTCTTTGAGCAAGAGTACGAAAAAATGTTGTATCGCTAAAATCCATTCATAAGAAAAGGTCGTCTGAATTTTTTCAGACGACCTTTTCTATGGATAAGCGGCAAACCGACTCTGCTATTTTGTTGGGCTTACCTGCCTTTTATTAAAAGGCGTCATCATCATGTACGATGACCTTATTGACATAAACCGGCTGCACCGGCGTTTCTTCATGCACGGTAGATGATTCTGCCTGTGGCACAGATGTTTCGGTAGTCATTGGAGTTGCTGACAACGTATTGTGCGCAGAATGAGTTTCTTCGCGTTGTATGTCTACTTGCGGCACCAAAGGCTCATGCTCTACCGATGGAGACTCTTGCTTACCGGTTTCAGGCTTCACTTCGGATACGGCAGTGGCTTTTACCGGCTGACTTTCCGATGACAAAGCCACAGGAGCCACAAGCTCAGATACGGACGAATGTTCCTCTACATCAACCACTTTTGTCGACACTTCTTCCACTATCGGAGCTTGCGTAGTTTCTGTTGTTACCCGTGTTTCTACTGTTACAGGCGCTTCCGTTTGGGCTGGTGTTTCTACGGTTTCAGAAATTTCAGTCTTAGTTGGCAGCGTTTCTACCTTTTCAAGTGGTTCAAATTGGGTTGGTGCTTCTACCGTTTCATGCGTTTCCGCTTTGGCTGACACTTCTACCGTTTCAGTTGTTTCTGCTTTGGCTGGCACTTCTACCGTTTCAGATACCTCTGCTTTCGCCGACGTATCAATTTCCTTGTTTTCTAAGGTTTTTTTCTCGATTGGCGCAGTTGTATTTGATACTTCCGGTGTCGCCGAGCCAGCATTTGTGCGATCAGATTTCTCGGTATCTGTCTGTTTGGCATCCTCAGTTTTCACACTTTCTTTAACAAGGTCGTCTGAATTTGACTTGTCTTCAGACTTTTTACTGTCTTCCGATTGATTAGTCTGTGTAACTTCAGGATAAGGAATCGGCTCTTCTGACTTGCCTGCCATTTCTTCCGGTTTGTCCTGTTCTGCCTTAGTTTGTTGGGATTCCGTAGCTTTTAATTTCGCATTGTCTTGTTTAGACTCAGGCTTGCCTCCTGTCGAGCCTGATTTCTGTTGATTAAGCGGATACTCTCGAATAACGACTTCGGCAGGCGGGGTTTCGGTATGCGGCACATGGCAGCTCTCGCCCATTTTGATGAAATCAATGCCTGAAATCAAAAAATTGGTGTTTTCCAGATTGCCTCTTAATCCGACATAGATTGGTGTGTTTTCAGGCGTATTTTTTCTGACGCTGATGATTTCCGCTGCGGCTTCATAGCCGTTTCCGCTACCGGGAAGCAAAGTGTAATTGTTTTTCAAATCACAACTTCGAATCCGGACATAATTGTTTTGAGTGACCAACATGCCTTCCAGCTCTTTGGCAAAGGCGGTTTGAGCGGTTGCTGAAAGCAACACGCCGCAAGTAAGGAAAATGTGTTTAACCATATTTTATTTCTTAATTTTCAAAGTAATCTATTCACACCAAAGAAAGCTTATGTCCGGCTGCGTTTAACGGAAACCGTCCCCTCAGGCATAAAATAAGTGTCTATCACTATCGCACCCACGTTTTCTATTTCGCATTCCAGCTGATAGCACAAGACCATGATATTGTCTTTGGATTCAGTGAGGTGGATATCCAAGTTCCTTAATCTCGGCTCGTATTTCAACAAGGTTTTCCTCATAAAATACCGCAAGTCATGCGCGCTGGACGGCAGGTTTTTATAAACCATGCTGAGATCGGGAATCCCATAATCCGGCAGATGTTTCAAGGAACCGCTTCTGCTGTTAAGAATGCGTTGGATATTGTCCAAAACACTGCGAACCAACTGGAAGCTGCCCGGCAGGTCATCTATCGGCAAACCGTCGGAATAAAATCCGGTCAGTTTCTCATAGAGTGCGGCATCCATTATTTGACTTTCTTGACCGTCTCTTGAAGCAGGACTTTGTTATCCACCAATTCGATAACGACCGGTTTGTTATTGGTCAGCTGCTTTTTGGTAATCAACATTTTCCAAGTCTGCTCTTCCCCTACTTTGTTGTAGAAGGCAACAACGCCGACATATTTGGTGTCTTTATTCAGGGTTTCATCAAAGCTGATGGTCTCCCCCGGTCGGATGGTATATTGCTTGTAACCTTCCGCCAGATCGTTGCTTAAGATGGTTTTGTCTTGATTGAGCAAATCACGATATGAGGCAACTTCATAATTTTGCTTGTCTTTCAATTGATACACTCGGACGACTGTCGACAACGACTGCCCGCGCTCGTTTTGATTCAAACCGTTTCGTGCAATCAGGTCGATTTTCAAAATCTTGAGTTTGGTATAAAAAACACTTTTCGTTGCTTCAACCGTTCCATCTTTCATGCCTTGCCAAATCCCGCATCCTGAAAGCATGGCGCATAAAAGGGCTAATGAGCAGACTGACGTAATTCTGGTTTTTTTATTCATGATTTTCCGTTTTCTTGAAGTTAGTTTGAGTAAGTATAGTTCGCTATTTTTATTTGTTTGTCTTGGTGCATCGCACCTAAACCGGTATTAATCCCCAATATTTGTTTTTTTTCCAAACGGCTTTTGGGTATCCATTGTTTTTTAATATTCAGGTAAACACTCGCATCAAAACGACGACCCAAATAGAGTTTTAATAATTCGAGCAATTTTTGGTGCAATTGCTGCTTTGGCAACAGAAGCTGCGCGTTGTCAAATGTATCAGGCGTAATTTCAATACGCACCAAATGACTGTAATCTTTTATCCGCCCGCCCAAAGATGCACTTCCTCCGTCTAACCGCAAACCGGCTTTCCCCAGTTTGCGGTCCTTTTCCAAAATGACCCACTGCGGCTGGAACTCTTTTACGTTCACATCGGCAAAGGGGAGTAGATATCTGACTATGCTGACAATCCCTTCTTTGGTTCGGGTTCGCTGGTAAAAAATACTGAACAATCCCAAAATCCTGCTATCGAGCAAGGGATGCATGAATTTCCCGTTTACCATGCCTTGCCCGATTAGGTGCAGAAGTGAACGCGATAGGTCATCTTGCCCCTCCCGCTGAAACAGAAACGGATAACGGTATTTTTTCCATGCCTGGAAAAACAGGGTTGTAATTCGGTGGTTAAAAATATCTAAAAATGCCGCCAGGCTTTCACTGCCGTCTTTATGCGTCGCAATATCGTTCAGGAAGTAATCCGGCAAAACTGCATCGACACCGTATAAACCTAAAAATGTCGTCCTGACAGTCGGCAGATCGGCTTCTGCGTCATATTCAACCGATGCGATTTCCCCCGAAGGGAAAGATAAAGATTTTACCCTTCTAAATCTGACGGTTGACTCGACAGCCTTTTCTTCATTTCCTTCGGCAAGGGTTTCCAGAACCCGACAAAATTGGAAGAAATTCATCGTTGCCGCATTGCGTACAATAAACTCCCCCAATTTCTCTTGGAAGATTTCAGACGACCCGCTTTCGCGCTGCGCTTTATTTCTAGGAATCTCCCATAAAGGAAGCGTCTGCCTGCCGTTATTTTCTTTAGCGCTTTTGTGCGCCGTTTCTAAAACCGTGTGATAGTTGTTTTGCTGTCTTTCCATGTATATGTTTTCCCGGATGGCAGAGAAACAATGCTGAACCGGGTAAACAGGTTCAAATCTGCATACATTGCAAAAAATTCGTTCAATAATTCTCCGAACAAATAAATTTCCGCCTCACCGCTAAATGCGGTCGAATCAAATGTTACGGTAATATGAATTCCGCGGTGGACTGCGCCACGCTCGATTCTCTGTACTGTTTCATGTTTGACATCAACAATACCATTCAGTCTGCGCTTGTTCAGCTCGTCTTCAGTCCAGTCGTAAATGGACAATGCACCTTTCAAACTGTCGACATTCAATAGTGATAAATAGTTGGGTGACAAATGGGACAATATGCGCCATTGGAATCTATCCTCTGTCGGCGGATAACAAGACAATGTCGGCGTGGTAAGATTTCTGACCATTTTGACATTTGGTTCGGCGATATCGTCGTCTTGAATCTGGGTCTCCCTCAGACTTTTACGCGGCAAAGCACCATTTGTCCCGACCACCTTCAATGAAAGCGTCTCGGTAGGCAGTATATCTTTTCTATCCCACAACAATCCGCCAAGCATGATAAATGTTTCATGTCTTCCTGATACGCCTTGTTTGACTTTGGTATGGAAATACCTTTCCGGCGCATCATATTTCATCAATCCGCCACGATGCTGGAATGAGGAAAAAGGAATATAGGGGTAACGTTTGCCTGTTTCATGATTAACCGCCTCTACCTCTTCGACGGAATAAACTTCAACAGCCATACCTTCATGTAACAGCGGCTTCACCTGATATTCGAACGCCTTATGATCCACTCGGATAGGCTCTGCTTCCATATCAAACAGATTGATGGCAGGCACGCAGTTCAATTTCAAGCAGTCAGGAGGGAATCGAAGCTCTGAAGGGTATTGCTTGGAAAGAACCACATTCACGCTAAACTCATTAATCCGTTCCGACCACGCTCCGGCATCGATGCCCACTAAATCAATAAAGAAAAACTTCTGTTTGAAACAAAAATATTCCAGCAATAGTTGGTAGCCACTAAAGCTGTTATTGACTTTCTCCCACAATCTTTCATCTTCAGCAAATCCGACTGCCTTAAACTGTATATTGCCGGCAGATGGCAATTCGGCATGATGAAGGCTGATTCGCGCTGTCTGATTCAACAAAGCATGACGCAATGCGAAGGCAATCGGTTCATCGGCGGAAATATAAATTCTGATTTTGGAAAAATCTAAATTTTCTTTCTGTATTTGTCGGTGGATACCAAAAGTTAATTTGATGACGCTTTGACCATTCGCATCATAATCCAACAATGTATGCAATATGCTCAAAGGCTGGAGCGCAACATCAGCAGTGGTTCGATACAAACATCTGGTCAATCTATCGTTGATATTGATAGGTTCGGACTGAACGGACAATCCTTTTTTGACGACCTGTCCTCCTTGCAACTTTTTATTGTCCGGAATTAATTCCAAAACAGTCAGAGAAGGAATCATCCTCAGATAATGCGGCCACAGCATATGGACCAACCCCTCCGTCAATTCCGGAAAGTCATCATCTAATTTTTGTCTGATTCTCCCTGTCAAAAAAGCAAAGCCTTCAAACAGTCTTTCTACATAAGGATCGCGCGTACCTACCCTGTCTAAATTCAGCATTGCGGCACGATCAGGGTGGGCTTTTGAAAACTCTAATCCCGCCTCTTTGAGATACCGCATCTCTTCTTCATAATAGCGTAATGTGGGATCTGACATAATATATGCTTAATAAATTAATTCTAATGCACGGACAACATCTGCCTGCATCAACTCTGTCCGTAAAAATTCGAGCTGTCTGACTGCCTCAATATCTTTATTATCAAGGTTTTCACTTAATAGTTGATACCAAAGGGCATACACTTCAAACGTAAAATGTTTGTCCCACTCTTTAACTGTCAACACTTGCATCTGCTTCGAAGCTTGTTCCAACAATTTCACAGCCCAGTCCGCCTTTTGGGCGCTTACAGCCAACCGGGCCATCATCAACCATTTCTTAACCTGCCCCGAACCTGTCTGCCACTCCGGTAATGTTTCCAACCAAGCAAATGCGGCGTCTAAACCGTGTTCTTGTATTTTCAACAGCGCCTGTTGCCAGTAACTTTCTTGGTTTTCCTCCTGAGATGCCGGTTCTAACGCTGCCTTTTGAATGGCTTGGCTACTCATCTGCTTGCGCGTGGACGACATGACCTTTTGTTCCAGCCACTTAAGCGTATCGGCCGATACAAATGGGAATCCGTTATCAAAACTTAAACCGGTCAGACCTTCGCATCGGGTCAATAAGGATTTCAACTCAAATAGCGAAGAATCAACTTGGGACAGGTATAAACCACCCAACGCCTGCTGACCTTGCCATGCGTAATATTGCAAATCCAGCCAATAGTGATTAGCACCTTCTAAAAAAGCCGCTTCCACTTTATCAAGCAAATCGCGCCATTGCTGCTCCTGAACCAAACGATTCAGGTTTGCCAATAAATCTGCCCTCGGAGCCTTCAACCGCGTCTGACCGTTTTGATGCGGAGGAATACCGTTCAATCCGCCCCAACGGACGGCTCGAATCATCTTGTTTGCAGACCAATAACCATCATCCTGTTCTCTCAAGTAGGCAGCATTAATCCTGACTTGATCCAGTAAGGCTTTAGAAGAGTTAACCTTGGTAACAGTCAAACTTTCAGACGACCCTCTACTCTCTTGATGAATTTGCGGCATTGCCACTTGCTCAACAGGCGCAACAGCTTCCTGATTTTGATTTGCACTTGTCGGTGAGGATGAAAAACGAACAGATGACTCTTCAAAATATTGCAACAATGGAAATAAGCTGGGACGTACTGCCTCTTCCCATCCATCAAAGTAATGTTGCAACGACATCAAAGCCGATAATGTCCGCTTAAGCTCTGTAGAATCGGATAATCCCACGTTCTTAAGCGTATCCAGCACTCTTTCACCGGACAACCAATTTAATGCATTACGTTTTTGTACCGGCTTTTTCGGCCACAGCGACTGATCGAATTTTTGCAGCAACCCGCACAAAATCTCCAAGCCGTCTGAAAACCCTGCCAAACCTCTGTCTCTCAGCGAGGCAAAAATGTAATAGGTTGCCACCCTCAGATCTTTAGATTCACGCTTCAGCAGGCGTTCTGAAGCATCCAAAATCAATCGGTAATCCATACCCGAAAGTTTGGCCAGCTCAATTTTGATGGATTCAAAATCATCTGCATAGGCGACATCCTCGCCGCAAGGATGGTCGTCTGAAACAGGCTCCAACCATTCTTGCCAGCGATGGATATTGTTATCGGTGATAGATGTGCCTTCATCACCGAGTATCGGCTTTACCCATTGGGGTAATGTCATCATTATTTAACCTCAAAAATCTTATTCGGCAGATGGATATTTTTCAGATCCAACAGTCCCAACGGTCCCTTACCGGAATTGGTTCGCATATAGAAGCGCATCAATTTGTCTTTTTCCAATGGGAACTCGACCAGATAGGTACTTCCATCAATCGGTGTAACCCTAGATTTTTCAAGCATACGGATGAAACCGAAACGTCCGCTGATTTCCTGAGTTTTACGCATACCTTCTGCCTCGGTTTCCCAAGAAATACGCAAACCGGCATTGCTGACATCGCCCGGCCATTTAAATGGCTTCCACTCTGTCTGTTGGTTGAAATAATTCAATGATTGACCATCAACAACCAAGTCGAATTGAACAATTCCCTGAGTAGATGTCGGCTTAAGCTCAAAGCTGTAACCACCTTCTCCGTTAACGAAGAAATCCTCAGAAATCGCACTCAATTTATTCAACTGTTGCAACAGTCCAGAATTGACTTTCAATTCGCTTCCCGGCGCTACGATCCATTGATTGCCTTGTTTGGTCAAAACGCCTGCCAATTGAGTCGTTACAAACTGATTCAATGCACCTTTGTTGATATCCAAGTATTTTGCCAATACGGGAATCGAAACTTCTGTTTCTGATTTGGTAAACGGATATCTGCCACCCAACTCGGACTGCATAGGATTAACAAAATTGCTTGCCCACAGATTATTGATATCTTTTTGAGCTACACCTGCAATCGAATCCCATACGGAATTAAATGGCAAGACAAAAACGTTGCGCGCAAACGGCAGCAATCTGTCGCCCACACCAGCCTCAATCAAACGTGCATACTGCATACCTTCAAGAAATTCATTGTCTCCGCCATTCAAAACACCTTGTACGGCCGATCTGGCTACGCCACCGGTATCGGAAGAAGACGCCATTTGAATCAAGCGTTGTTTAATGGTCGTCACTCGCTCAAGGTAACGTTGCAGGCTCAAATCGCTCTTCGGATTGATTTGCGCGTCAATCAATTGCAGCAGGTTTTCAAATTCTGCTTCTAACGGTCCTGCCAGATAATCATCGACTTTACCTTCTAGGGCGTTGATGTTTTCAGCCTGTGAATTTAATACCGTATCGGCAACCCTACGCGAGCGGGAAGACAGTTGTCTTGCCGCCGCACGTTTTGCAGCATCGGCAACCGCCGGATTTACGTCAATTTTTTTGCTGTCCAATTGGCTGCTTTCTTTTACAGCATGGAACAATGCCACCAATGGGGAACGCTGAGGATCCGCATAAACGTGGAACTGATTGACCGCATCCAAATTGGTCGTTCTTGGCTGCCATGTAATACTGTTCATCATGTCATACCAAGCCGCCGCATATTCTTTGAAGTAGCGTTCTTTCAGACTGTTGATGGCAGCTTCCGTTACCGGTGCCTGATGCAGGTTTCCACCCAACACCCAGTCAGTATTCTTGCTGTCTTTAACAGCTTGATCCAAAGCAGGCTTGACGTGTTTTTCCCAGCCTTCGACCGTATATACGCGAGGCAAAGGTTTGCCGACATTCCAAATGCCTTTCAAATCCTTATTCAGCAGCTCTGCCAATGTAATGGTTTTCAGCTTGGCATCCGTACCTTGTACGATGCGTTTGTATAACTGTTCACTGCCTTGGTCGCGGTTGATCCAATCCACCAGAATCTGACGGCTTCGTGATACCAATTCAGGTTGCTCGGTTTCAAGCCAACCGGAATGAGTAGCCATGCGCGGTACGAAAAATTGAGCTAAAATTTGTGCATCTTTGGTAGAAACATTCTGTGCTGACAACATTTCCACCAACTTTTTCGTCAGGAATTCAGCATCTTTTTTGTCTTTGGTTTTCTCCACATGAGACGTCAGCATCAAATATGCTTTCAGGTCTTGATAAGAACTGTCTTGCAGCGCGAAGTCGTCCGGAATCTGCCCTTCGAGCATAGTCAAACCATCCAACTTATTCGCGAAGAATACGGTAGCCGGGCGGCTGACGACATCTTTAACCAAAATACCATATTTACGATACGCGGCAGCCAACAACTCTTTTCTATGTTCATAGCCTAAGAACTTGGCTGTATATTGCAAGAAATCCCTGCCGGATTCCATTTCGGTAATACTCTGTTGCAGTTTGACTAATGCTGCAACTTTTTCCGAGCGTGATTTTGCCTTCTGAATGCTTTCCAAATCCGCATTCAGACGACCTATATCTTGATAACTGCTGTGTGTACCTACTGCAAACACACTACCGACCAACAAAGCTACGGCACTCATTGCCAGATAGGTTTTTTCCGTTTTGGACAAATGCAGTTTCTTACCAGAACCTAAAACCGACAGATCATTAAACGCACGGTAAATCAAATCGCCTGATTGTTCGGGATTATTGGTTTGAATAAACGAAACGCCGGCAACTGTATCCAGTTTTCCCAAACTCCGTTTTTCAGCAGCAATATGATCCGCCAAAGCCTGACTTTGAGAAGGCAACGTCGCAGACAGTTTTGCAATAGGTGTTTGGCGCAAATCTTCCTCAATCAGCTGCGTACCCAGTGCTGCCAACTGGTTGGCAAACTGATCCAATTCTTTCGCCAACTCCGTTGCCGATACAGTCGAACCATATTTCAAAGCATGGCTGATGGCTGATGGCATTTCATCAGCTTCATTGGTCAGATACACCTGATTAATCGGCAGCTTCCATCCGAGCTTTTTCATTAACTCGGTCAATTGCGCGGCATTTTCGTGAATTGAGGATTTTGCCTGAAGCGAAACAATGCCTTCGGCAGGACGTTTACCCACGCCCCTCAGATATTGCCAACCGCCTGCAGGCTCCATGGCTTGTGCATCAATCCAAATAGCCGATGCGGTTTCCACCCACAACTGACGGCGGATATCCGGCAAAGAGGCTTCCAGTAAGGCAGTATCTTGAGTGACCACAAAAATCCAAGGCTTACGGTGTTTTTTATATTGCTTGGTCAGCAAGTGGATATGTCTCAACTGCTCCCAGCGTTCTGACACACCGATCAAATGCGTAGATTCCGCACTGTCACCGCTTAAATCTTCGGGATTCAGATGCTTCAAATTGGAATGTCTGTCGGACACGCCTGACCAAAGCATTCGTGTCAACAGAGGGATAAAGAATATTAATGAGGTCACTACCGTAATACAGGCCCAAACAACCGCTTTGGCTGCAGATGTATCGATTCCGAATTTATGACCTAAAAAGTAGAGTAAGACTGCACTGACGATGCTTAGAATAATAACCACTATGCCAGTAAAAATTGGCTTCATAATAACTTCCGAAAAATAAACTTAAAATCTAAAAACTTAATCTGTATTCTGAATATCAGAACTTTTAAATTATTGAGATGAAAGGCTGTTTGCCAAACCTGCCCCGAATCAGGTATGCGCCCCTAAATAAACCTGCGACACTAAAAGGATTATTCAATTTTGTATCTTATTTCCGACAATCCGGCACTTTAGCTCCTTGCAGATTCCATTCCCCTTAGTCGCTTCCGACAGTCGGCATACTGCTGATCAAAGCGCAGCCGCATGCAGTTTTACAACCGTCCACAGCGACATCGCGCCCTTTAAACGACATATATTGACTGCCTTCGATAATCGGATTGGTGCCATGCCCGGGTATGGGGCAAGAAACCAAATCGCCTACCAGAGCGGCAGGCTTTCCTTCAATGACCATATCCGAAGACGCTTGAACCACAACGCCTCCATGAGTAGTCGAATCTCCCAGCCTGATAATACCTTTCATAGTTTTTACCTTTTTAAAAAATTTACTTATCATATCAAAAAATAAATAAATTAGTAACTACCGTTAAATATCAAATTCATACCGCTTATCAAACGGGTTATAACGCGGGCAAAATTACGATGGTTTGAGTGCTAATCGATTTTTTAAAATAATGAATAAAGCCATTGCCATTCAAATATTTATGACAACTTAAGTTCATACCGAATCAAGACAGGACAACGACCGACCGGTTTTAAAATTAATCCACTATAAACAAAACAATTTTCAGACGACCTCTTAAGGCAACCTGACTTGCTCATTTCAAAAATTAATTAACCGTCCACAATGGGACGGTTTTTTTGTTTGAGAACAGGAGTTGAGGAGAAAAGCACTTTAAGGACGGACTTCTTCAAGCTTTTTACGCTTCAAGATGCCGTTTATTGAGAAACCCGCAGCCGTATCAGATGCTTGGTTTACGTTATGGCGCGACGACGGGCGGCGGATAGCCGTGTGCGTCAATTTCAGACGAGGCGAGCCACGGGGTATGGACGAGGTTGACAGGTAAGTGCGCCAACTCAGGGATATGGCGGCGGACGAATGTGCCGTCGGGGTCGAGCCGTCGGGCGGTTTGGATAATATCGATGGAACGCCTACGGGCGTTGCGGGCGGCGGTTTGCCAGTTGCCTTCATTGAGCGCAGGGTCAAAATCGGTTTGCTGCGCGGCGAACCAAGCGATGCCGTGTTCGGACGGTTGATGCAGGATGCCGCACAAAAATTCTGCCGTCAGGGAGCGCAGGGCGGGATGCAGCCAACCGCTCGATTTCAGGCTGCGCATGGCGGCATCGATGAGCGGGAAACCTGTTTTCCCTTGCTGCCAGCGTTCCGTCAGGTCGTCTGAAAACGGAGCAGATTCGGCATCGGATTCAGGCTCGATGCGGGCGCGGTGGTAAGCAAGCTGCTGATAGAAATCGCGCCGAATCAAGTTGTCCAACCAAGCATCTGCGCCCTGCCCTGCGGCTTCGGTCGCCAACATGCGCGGCGAAATGCAGCCTGTGCTCAAATACGCGCTCAAGCGGCCGGTGCCTTTTCTGGCGGGGAAATCCTTCATAATCGGATAAAACCCGATATTTTCTTCAAACTTCCGCCATTGTTTGTCCGCTTCATCTTCGCCGCCGCGCTGCGCAGAAACCATATCCTGTTGCCCGTTCCACGCTGGAAGCGGCGGCATTTCGGCTGAGGTCGTCTGAAAAATTTCGGTTTGATGACAAACTGTATCCTGCCCGCCGAACCGCTGACGAAACAAAGCCAGCCATGCTTCCTTATAATGCGGGAAGTCGGTATAAGGCGCGCCGTGGCTGCCCATGATGTCTGCTTTGGCAAATACGGCACGGTCGTTAACGCGCTCGAACGCAACGCCTTGTTCATCCAAAATCCGCCAAATGCGGTTATCTTGCTCGATTTCAGACGACGTATAGGCTTCGTCGGCAATTACGGTCTGAACATTCAACCGCAACGCCAAAACAGGCAATTCTTCCACACGGTTCACTGCATACAAAGCCACGCCGCGTGTCGCCAACGCACCATGCAAAGCCGCCGCCGCCTGATAATGAAACCAATCCTGACGCGGATTGGAGATTTCAGACGACCCCTGCGCCACCCACACGCCCACCACAGGCAATCCCCGTTTCATGGCGGCGAACAACGCGGCGTTGTCGTGTATGCGCAGGTTTCGGCGGAACCAGACCAATGTATGTGCTTGCATGGCGATGTCGCCTGAAAGGGATAAGGCATTTGATTTTAGCAGAAATTTTACAGTCCTAAGAAGGAGACAAAAAGGAGTACGGTCGTCTGAAAAGCTAGGGCGCACCATTCGCAAAAGCTGTTTGCTGTTTCAAACTGTGCGATACTCCCTATTCCGAACCTGCCCTAAAACTCAGCCCCTCCCTCACTCAAATATAGTGGATTAAATTTAAATCAGGAC
>KV797045.1:19812-20624 GCA_001809325.1 Neisseria sp. HMSC077D05
CTCCGTACTGGTTTAAATTTAATCCACTATAATCGGCAAACCGCAGGCCCATTGTTCTACCCCATCCTATCGCTCAAAAAATGCCAAACATCGCATACGATTTCAGACGACCCCTCATCGCCCCATCCCCCGACATTGCCGTTCGTCATACCGTATCCTATCCCTTCCTTATTTCCGTTATATTCCGTCATTTTGTAAATCTGAAGGTCGTCTGAAAATATGTTGGGCAAACTGGATACTTGGCTGATAGAACACCCGAAACGGGATGATTTGCACGGCTGGCGGCGTTTTGCGGTCGAATTTTGGTTTTTCGGACTAAAAGAAGCGCGCGCCTGTTTGTTTGCAGGTCTGTTTTTCATCGCCATGTTCCTGATTCCGAAAACAGGCTGGCTGGGGATTTCACGCTATGACCTGCTGCTGATTTTTGCAGGCTCCGTGCAGGCGGCGATGCTGTATTTCAAGCTGGAAACGTGGGACGAAGTGAAATCGATTACGCTGTTTCACTTAGTGGGCTTTGCTTTGGAGTGGTTCAAGACATCGGGCGACATCCAGTCTTGGAGCTATCCGGACAAGGCATACACCAAAATCGGCGGTGTACCGCTGTTTGCGGGCTTTATGTATGCGGCGGTCGGCAGCTACATCATTCAGGCTTGGCGGCTCTTTAATATCAGAATCAAAAGCCATCCGCCGTATTGGTTGAGCACCTTGTGCGCGCTGGCGATTTACGTCAATTTTTTCACTCATCACTATCTTGGCGACTACCGCTGGTATCTCGCCGCCTGTAGAAACTAGTAGCGTTGTTTACAGTATTT
>KV797046.1 GCA_001809325.1 Neisseria sp. HMSC077D05
TCCAACACTTCTTCCGCTTCGGTGGGCGGGTGATAGAGCATGGTTTGCCAACCCTCTTTCTGCATCATCATCTGTGCGAAGAAGGCGAGCATTTTGGCATCTTTGGCGTCGGTTTTGGTCAGCGACTGCGATTGGGCAAACTGATGCGTCTGACGAGGGTTGGCGATAATCACGGCAATGCCTGCACGGTGGATGGCTTTGGCGGCGGGGATTTCGAGACCGCCGGTGCTTTCCATCACGACGAGGGCGACCTTGTGCTTTTTTAGGTATTCGACGGTATGGGCGATCCCTTTGGGGTTGTTGGTTTCGGTTTTGGTTTT
>KV797047.1 GCA_001809325.1 Neisseria sp. HMSC077D05
GGCGGTTTGTGAATCAGGATCCGATTGGGTTGTGGGGTGGAGAGAACCTTTATCAGTTTGCAGCTAATATCCAAACATGGATTGATCCTCTAGGATTGAATGTAATCAGTGCAACTCTGCAGTTAGCCAACGGACAATCCATTAATTTAGGAGTATTCAAGGCGGTCTCAGGAGCAAAAAATATAGCTGGCAGAACTGGAGATGCAGAACAATTATTGTTAAAAAGTTTAAAAGAAAAATTTAAACCAGAAACTTTGAAGGGATCTACCTTGGAAATAACCCCTGAAAAAACTTTCATCAGAGCTAAAAATGGTAAAGTTGTTTGTCTTACAGAAGGGATTTCCCCATGTAATGATTGTAATAATGCAATGGACAAATTTGCAAAAGAGCATGATATGAAAATAAATTATCACTATAGAGGAAAAATTGCCTCCTATCCACTTTAATTATTTAATACAGGATACTAATATGGACTATAGTCACCCTCCTTTTGGCAACTTAACATTAATTACTGAAGAGACTACTGATACATCTTTTCTTCAAGGTAAATTTAATGAAATGCCCTTCTCTATTCAAATAACTCAGCCAATTGATTTGGAGAAAATAGATTTTAACTTTATTCAAAAAAAAATGACTGATTTTTCTCAAATTAAAGCTAAAACCGAACTATTCTTAAAAAATATTTTACATACCCATCCAGAACAACTAGGATGTAACAATTACGAAACTGAAATAAATGAAACCAAGGAATTAATTTCTTTCCCAGAATTTATTTTTTATGATCATAAAAAGAATTGGGACATCATATTCAGAGAAAGTATATTACCAATTGCCGAACCATACGGTATCTTAGTTAACTACCACGATAATGATATAACCGGATTTGAAGACATTTCGAACTCGGAAGAATTATAGCAAACGTAGTTTGTGTCAAACCCTAACGGTCCAGAGTCTAGTAAGCAAGCCATAGCCTGCATAAAACCTCCAATCCCGACGTAGGGTGTGTGCGGTACCCACGCACACAGGGTCTGCTTTTCAGACGACCCCATCCCCAACAGGAGCAAGCCGCCATGGCATTCAATAAAATCGCCCGTAAAGACAGCGACTTCTATGTAATCTGTACCCTCCCCGATTTCTGCTGGGCGCCCCCTCCCGCTCCTCCTGTTACACCGCCCATCCCCTTCCCGCTCTTCGCCGACCTGGGCAACGCTCAAACCGTCGCCACAGACGTCCGCCTCAACCGCAAGCCCGCCTTCG
>KV797048.1:0-32263 GCA_001809325.1 Neisseria sp. HMSC077D05
TGTTTGGTCAGCCGGCTTTGCCGTTGGGCTTTATCGGCGCTGTATTGCTGTCCTTGGATGCAGTGCCGCTTGATTTCGCGGCTGATGGTGCTTTTGTGGCGGTTGAGCTGTTTGGCGATTTCAGTGACGGTGCAGTGGCGGGACAGGTATTGGATATGGTATCGTTCGTCTTGGGTCAGTTGTGTGTAGCTCATGGCAATCTTTCTTGCAGGAAAGGCCGTATGCTACCGCATACTGGCCTTTTTCTGTTATGGAAAGTTGCACTTCAAATGCGAATCCGCCGACCTTTTGATTGAATTGAGTTGAAAACTCAATATGTGAGATGGTTTTTGTTAGGTTAAAACCCAACCTGTTCGCTGTCTTATCCTATTATTCAAAAAATGGAGGTAGAGAGGAAATATGCAATGGTAACTTTTAAACTTATTACTTCCAAATTTCCAGCAAATAATATCAAAACAGAAAGTGAAATTTTAAAGGAACTTCTTGAAAATATAGATTTTTATGATGATTATGATCATAAATATTATAAAAATAATTTCATGGAAGCTTTTATTCTAATAGAAAATGAATTTTTATTTATAGAAACAAATAAATTTGTCATTAACGGGTATAATTTAGAGTGGGAAGATTACAAATATTATATGAACAATATCTTTCCAGAAATATTTGATGTCATCAATAACTTGAGAAATAATAATTCTACAAAACTGGTCTTCTATGGCACAGAAAACCAAAGGATAATTCATTTTTATCCAAATAAGAATGATCTCACTAAAAACACCATCTACTCTAATTGCACATCATTGAAAGATGGCAAAACTATAGGAATCTTAGAAACCATTGACAAATATTTTTTATTAGATCAACTCACAGGAATAATTTATAATTTTGCTTTATTTGCAAAGGCAAACTATCCATTAATCTACAATTCTTTTTTACTGCCTTATCTGACAAGTATAGATTATCCAATCTGCCATACCATCTGAAACAACTGCTTAGCAAGCGTAGGTTACGTCAAGACCTAACAAAGGCTTTGATGTTTCTGCAACGTTGAATTTTCAATCTAACCTACTATCAACAATGAGAATACTTTAAATGAATTTTTTAGATTTGTTGACACATGTCGAAAAAAGGCCGCTTATGTATTTAAGTGAAAAAAATATAAAGATTTTAGAAAGTTTTATAACAGGATATTATTTATGTGAAGGACTAAATGATATACCTAGTCAAAAAGATGATATTTTTAGAGAAAAATTTTATTACTGGCTAATTGAGCAGTTTGATTTTCTTCAAACTACCCATACATGGCGAGGTCTGATTGAACAGATTGCAAAATTTGAAAATCGGGATGAGTTTGACTGTTTCTTTGATTACTTGAGACTGTTCAAAGAAAATTATGGGATTGTTTCAACAGAACTTTAGCTAACGTAAACTCTACCTACCACTCAAAAATTACTTTCATCATTAATTTATATAATTTTATTCAAAAATTTAATATAACTTTTTTCTTATACTGAGTTTTTTGCCAATATTCTTGATACATAACAAGGCAGTCATATATTATTTTGTATAAAGACTCATTTTTTCTTTTTATCCTTTCTATAAATCTGAAATTTATAATTATTTTTTCTTCGGGCAACCAACTCAAATCTTGCATACATTCATCTAGCGCATCGTAATTAAATCCAAAATAATCTGGAAAGTATAACTTCTCACTCATAATTTTTAAAAAACTGCTTGATGTTCCTAAGCTTCCCAAATTAATATAGTGGATTAAATTTAAATCAGGACAAGGCGACGAAGCCACAGACAGTACAGATAGTACGGCAAGGCGAGGCAACGCCGTACTGGTTTAAAGTTAATCCACTATATCTACAACAAGAGTATCATTCATTGCAATATTACCTCTAAAAATGCTTCATATTCATAATACCCTGTTGAGTTATGCAAATTTTTAATAAACATATTAAAAATATGATATCAATCATTATCACAATAATAAACACTTATTGGTAGGCTAACTTTGTATTTTGCCAACTCTACTAATAGTTCACTATTGAAAATTTCAAAATTGCATTGATCTGAATAGTAAGCCTCAATAAAAATTCTAAGATCATCAGCATTATTTAGTCTTAATAATTGATGATTTTTTCTAAAAAAATCTACGAACTCCTGTTCATATTCACTATCCCAATATTCTTTTGAAAATTCATTTTTGTGATTTACTACCAGACATCCATAATCATTTATTTCCCCAAATTCATCTTCTCCTCCAACATCAAAATAGTCAGTAACTTCAAGAGAAGTCTCAAGGTTATTAACCATTTTACTAGGCTTGAAATTATCGCCAAAGATCATAATTGTAAATCTTAGATACATAAAAATACTCCTTTTATTTCATAAATTTATTATCTATTCAGAACATCTTACCGCTCAAATTTCCCTTGCCATAAATATTTCCACTTTTAGCAAGCGTAGGCTGAGTTAAGCACCAACAAAAACCTTGAACATCCTACAATGTCCAATTTTCACCCCAATCTGCCATTAAATCAGAGGTTTCAGACGACCTTTTCTCCTGAATTCAATCAACAGTGAAATGCTCTCGTTGGGTTAAAACCCGACCTACTGCTGCTTATTAAATAAATTCCAGCACTCGGGAGCATCATTTTCAAAGAAAATAAAATTATTTAATTCTTCATTATTTATATTTTTGAAAAATACTCCGGTATAAAAAATTTCTAGTATTTCTTTATAGGTAATACTATTACTAGGCATCAAAAAAACTGACCCACTATAAAAATTTAGAATATTTTCCAATTTTATTTCATCATAATTTTCAATACAATATAACATGCTTATTCGTATTTTCTCTTGATTTTCTATGGAAAAATTAAGCATCTCCGGCTTTAATAATTCATTAATAATAACCTTCTGCCCTTTTTCTGTAGATATGTCTAAACCGATATATTTGGATATATCTACATGTGCGCTTTCAAGGATTTCACCATCGATAATACTTAATAAATTAAGCACGTAAAATGTATTGATTTCTTTCTTCATTGTTACATCCTAGGAGTTAATTTACTTTAGCGTGGGCTTTGCCCACGAAAAAACTACCGCCCAATCCATCTTTTAAAAACTCAAATAAAACGTCGTCTGAAAACCCAAAATCCGGTTTTTCAGACGACCTTTCCCTTCTCTACACTACCTATTTCCTCTTCTTCAGCAGCCTCAACGCATTGCCCACTACAAACAGGGAACTGAGGCTCATGCCCAATGCGGCTATCCAGGGTTTGACGTAACCCAAGACGGCGAGTGGGACGGCGATGATGTTGTATGCGCTTGCCCAGGCGAGGTTTTGGCGGATGATTTCGCGCGTGCGGCGGGCTTGGGCGATGGTGGCGGGTAGGATGTTCAAATCGTCGTTGAGCAAGACCAAATCGGCGCCGTCGCGGGCGACATCTGCGCCTGCTGCGACGGCGGCGGATACGTCGGCTTGGGCGAGGACGGGGGCGTCATTGATGCCGTCGCCGACCATCAAGACTTTTCTACCCTGTTTCTGCAAGTCTTCCACATAGGCGAGTTTTTCTTCGGGCGAGGCTTCGGCGCGGTAGGTGTCCAAACCGAGTGCCTGCGCGACTTGTGCGACGGCATTTGTGCGGTCGCCACTGAGCAGGTGCGTGCGGATGCCTTGTTGTTTGAGGATATTGAGCATGGCGGCGGCACTGTCTTTGATTTGGTCTTCTAGCAGGAAGACGGCTTGGAAACCGCCTTGGTTGCCGAGGAATACCATGCTGCCTGCGTGTTCGATGTCGGCGGCTTCGTCAGGCAACACGCCGGCTATTCCCGCGACGAAATCGGCGCGTCCCAATGCCCAGACTTGGGTTTCGCCTTTATAGGTCATTTGCGCGCTGACGCCTTGTCCGATGCGGTTGACACGTTGGGAAACTGTGTATTCGGGCGCGGGGTTGGGGTCGTCTGAAAAGGTGTGGTTCAAGATGGCACGGGCAATGGGGTGTTCGGATTGATATTCTAGGGCTTGTGCGGCGGCGAGCGCTTCTTCTGTTTTCAGACGACCTAAGTTGATGATTCGGCTGACGGAAAGTTGTCCTTTGGTCAGCGTGCCGGTTTTGTCGAACACGACATCGTCGATTTGGGCGAGTGTTTCGAGGCTTTGTTTGCCGCTGATTAACACGCCTTCGTCGGCAAGCGCGCCTGTGGAGGCGGCAAGCGCGGTCGGCGTGGCAAGCGAAAGTGCGCAAGGGCAAGTGATAACGAGCAGCGCGACGGTAATCCACAGGGCAGTTTGCGCGTCGGCATACCATGTCCAGCCAATAAAGACAGGGATAGCAAGCAGCAGCTCGCCAAACACGAAGCTGGAGGCGTATTTCTCGGCAAGCTCGGCGGCGCGCGGTTTTTGGGCGAGCGCGCGGTCGAGCAGTTTGACGATGTGCGACAGGCGCGTGTTGTTGCCGGTGCGGTCGGTTCGGATAACAAGCGGGCTGCCCGTATTGAGCGTGCCTGCGGTAACGTTTTCAGACGACCTTTTGACGACGGGCAGGCTCTCGCCCGTCAGCATGGCTTCGTCCACTTCACTCTCGCCGGACAACACCGTACCGTCCACAGGGATGACCTCGCCGGGTTTGACGACGATCACGTCGCCCGCCTGAAGCTGTACAACCGCCGCTTCTTCGATTTCCTCGCTGTCGGGATAAGACGAAAGGCGGTGGCAGAACGCGGGAACGAGTTTCACCAGCCGCTCCGCCGCATCCCCCGCCCTGCGCCTTGCGATTTGTTCCATAAACCGCCCGCCCAACAGGAAAAACAGCAGCATGGCGATGGACTCGAAATACATCCCCTGCCCCGCATTGACGGTAAGGCTGTAAATGCCCGCGACAAAGGTCATCACGACCGCAATCGCAATCGGCGTATCCATACCGACGCGGCGGTTTTTCCAATCGCGCCACGCGCCGCGGTAAAACGGCAACGCGCTGTAAAACACGACGGGCAGCACCATCAAAAAGCCGCCCCAGTGCAGGATTTCCAAAAACAGCGGCTCGATTTCGCCGCCGTAAAGATACGTCGGCACGGCAAACATCATCGTCTGCATCATGCCCAAACCCGCGACCGCCAGCCTGACGATAAACTGTTTGCGCTCTTTCTGCGCCTGCGCCTCGACTTTTTGCGCATCGTAAGGCGCGGCGGTATAACCCGTTTTGCGGATTTTCAAAAGAATGTCCGACAGCGCGATTTTGCCCTCATTCCACACCACGCGGCAACGGTGCGTACTGTAATTCAGATCCACGCGCACCACGCCCTCCGTCCGCAAAAGCTGCTGCTCAATCAGCCATACGCACGCCGCGCAGGTAATGCCGCCCAGCATCAACACCGCCTCGCGTTCATCCCCTTCCCCGACCTCGACAAAATCCGCCTGCACTTCGGGCAAATCGTACAATTTCAGTTGCGACAACATTTCCGGCGGCGGCAATTCGGATTTTTCCGCGTCGGCGGTACGCTGTTTGTAATAATTGCCCAAACCTGCATCAATAATGCTCTGCGCTACCGCCTGACAACCCGCGCAGCAGGTTTCATGGTCTTCATTTTCGTAGCGGACGGTCAAATGGAGGTGTTCGGGGACTTCCAGACCGCAATGGAAACAGGTTCTTTCCGTTTGATTCATAATATGTGCCTGATGGTGTGCCGGCAGGTGGTTTGCCGTTTGAAACTTGGATTTGAAATGTTTGAAAATGTAAACTTTATTAAAGTGTCGCTTTTTAGCAGATTTTTAAGAAAATTTTACAAACCGTTCAATTTAAAACAATTTGCATATTTTTATTAATTTTATTTATACTTTTCAATAATATATCCGCTTATCAACAGACGAACGGTTGTATTCTAATACCGCATATCGTGCGAATTTACCGATTATTTTAATGTAAAAACGGAACTTTTTTAAAAAAACGCACTACATTTTTGTTGACCTGCCCAACTGGAAGTTGCATACTATGCGCATATTCCGTACAAACAGTGCAACAAAAATACAAAACATTACGCTTTTACACAAAAATTTCCATTAACTTCTTACTCGGGAAAACATCATGATTGACCGCCTGCTACCTATTTTTGCCGTTATCGGCATCCTGTCCAGCGTCGCCTACCTGAGCTTGGCGGCATGGATGATTTACGAAAACGTTATGAAAAAACGCCGCCTCCTTCCCCTCTAAGCGGGAAACTTTTTAAACGGCCGTTTGGAAATAAAGATAAACCCTCCCTGATTTATCTTTGTTTTCCAAACGGCCTTTATTTTTCAGACGACCTTTTGAAACACGCGGCGGCAAACAATGGACAGAAATCGAAATCCGCCCCCGCCGCCCTTCCCATTGAGAAACAACGGCAGTCAAAACATCTTGTTTTTATTCGGCTTCGCAGTTTTCAGACGACCTCTTGCCGCCGTTTTCCAACGCCCGCTCAATCATCGCCTCGCGCAAAGCGTCCAAGCCCAGACTTTTCGTCACCGAAATATTTACGCCGACGGCGCGTCCCGAATTGTCCCGCAACACGCCCGCCTCGCGTACGCCATCCGGCAGCAGGTCGATTTTGTTGTACACGACAAGCTGAGGCACTTCATGCGCACCGATTTCTTCCAAAACCACATTCACATCGTCCATTTGCCGCTCGAAATCGGGATTGGACGCATCAACGACGTGCAGCAACACATCCGCCAAAGCCGTTTCCTCCAGCGTCGCCGAAAACGCCGACACCAGCTTGTGCGGCAAATCGCGCACGAACCCGACCGTATCCGTCAGAATCACGCCCGCCTCATGTGACAAAAACAAACGTCGCGCCGTCGTATCCAGCGTGGCGAAAAGCTGATCTTTCGCCAACACGTCCGCCTTGGTCAGACGGTTGAACAGGCTGGATTTGCCCGCGTTGGTGTAACCGACGATGGCAAAGGTTTTCAGACGACCTTCCATTCGCGATTTGCGGCGCGTGGCACGTTGTTTTTTCACTTGCGCCAACTGCTTTTTCAACGCCGTGATTTTCTGCCCGATTAAGCGGCGGTCGGTTTCCAACTGCGTCTCGCCCGGCCCTTTCAGGCCGATACCGCCCTTCTGGCTCTGCAAATGCCCGTAGCCGCGCACCAGCCGCCCGCTCAAATGGTTCAACTGCGCCAGCTCCACCTGCAATTTACCCTCCTGCGATTGGGCGCGTTTGGCAAAAATCGCCAAAATCAGACCCACACGGTCGAGGACGCGGCATTGCAGGATTTTTTCCAAATTGCGCTCCTGCGTCGGCGTCAATTCATGGTTGAACACCGCCAAGCCGATATCGTGCAGCTTCACCGCCGCCGCCAGCTCCTCCGCCTTGCCCGTGCCGACGAAATAAGCCGTATGCGCCTTGTCGCGCTTGGCGGTTTCCCGCAACACCAGCTCGCCGCCCGCCGCCGCGACCAATTCCGCCGCCTCGTCCAAGGTCGTCTGAAAAGTCCGCTCGCGCACTTCGTTCGCGCCCGAATAATCCGCGCTCAACATCACCCCGACCAGCATCACGCGTTCGGGTTGCTCCAAAGATTTGTCGACGGGGAAAATGTTGCGTTTGGACAAGAAAAATCCTTTCGTTTTAGAAAAACTGAAAAGCGGCATCCATCAATCTGATGACTCGGCCGCTCTCTGCGCTGTCTTATTCGGCGTGCCGCACGCTCCGTTGGAGGCGTTTGTTGACGCGATTGCGTGCTGCGTCAGCATCTTACACCATCCGACCGTGAAAGCATAATCAAGAAAGGTCGTCTGAAAACCAGATTTGGGTTTTCAGACGACCTTTCGTTTGTTTAAACGGTTTGAACCAACCTTTCAGGCGGCTTGTTCGTGCATCGTGTGAAGGCGGCTTTGCGCGGGGTTTTCTTGAAACCATTTCAATTCGTCGCGCAGGGAAACGACTTCGCCGATAACAATCAGCGCGGGGCGCGGGGCGTTTTCTGCCAACTCGGACAGGTTTTTCAGACGACCTGTCACGATGCTTTGATGCGGGAGCGTGCCGTTGGAGACGATAGCGACAGGCGTGTCGCCGCTGCGTCCGTGTGCCATCAGCTTTTCGGCGGTTTCGGCGGCTTTGAGCGTACCCATATAGACGACTAGGGTTTGGTTGTCGAGGGCGAGCGTGCGCCAATCGGGTTGGTGGCCGTCGTGTTTGCTGTGTCCGGTCACGAAGAGCGCGCTTTGGGCGCAGTCGCGGTGTGTCAGGGGAATGCCTGCGTAGGCGGTCGCGCCCAGTGCGGCGGTGATGCCGGGGATGATGCGGTATGGGATGTTTGCCTGCCGCAAAACTTGGGCTTCTTCGCCACCGCGCCCGAAAACGAAGGGGTCGCCGCCTTTTAGCCTGACGACGCGCAAACCTTGGCGGGCGTATTCGACAAGCAGGCGGTTGGTTTCTTCTTGTTGGACGTGGTGCGAACCTGCGCGTTTGCCGACGCTGATTTTGTCCGCGTCTTTGCGCACCATGCTTAAGACGTCGTCTGAAACCAAAGCGTCGTGGAACACGATATCCGCCGCCTGTATCGCCTGCAAAGCGTGCAAGGTGAGCAGCCCTGCGTCGCCGGGACCTGCGCCGACAAGAACGACTTCGCCTTTTGCCGCGCCGAAGCCGTCCAGCTGCGCGGCAAGCTCTGCTTCGGCGGCATCAAGGTTGCCTTGTGCGGCGAGCGCGTTAAAACGGCTGTCGAACAGGTTTTCCCAAAAACGGCGGCGGTTTGCCGTGCCTTTGATTTTGGCTTTGACCGCGTTGCGCCATTTGCCTGCGAGTGCCGCCATTTGACCGGTGTGCAGCGGGATGAGTGTTTCGATGATTTGCCGCCACTTGCGCGCCAAAACAGGCGCGGTTGCGCCGCTGGAGACGGCGATTTTGAGCGGGCTGCGGTCGATGACGGCGGGGACGGTGAAGGAACACAAATCCGCGGTATCGACGGTGTTGCAGAGCTTCGCCCGCTGCTCCGCCGCTTGGAAAATGCGGCGGTTGAAGGCGTAATCGTCGGTGGCGGCAACGGCGAAAAACACATCGTCCAAGTCGTCGTCGTGAAATTCGCTGCCCAGCCATTCGATTTTGCCTTCGTCCGCCCATTTTTGGAAAACGGGATTGAGTTCGCGGGCGACAACCCTGACCGCAGCCCCTGCCTGCAACAGGCTTTCGGCTTTGCGTTCCGCCACTTTGCCCGCACCCGCCAGCAGGACGGGGCGGCCGTTCAAATCAGCAAACAGGGGATAATGGTTCATGGCGTGTTCTCTTATTAAGCTATCGTGCTGCCCATCTTAAAATCCCGCAGGCTTCGGCGGAAAGAATGGTTTTTACTTATCTTATCGAATTTGGTTATATGGTGGATTAAATTTAAATCAGGACAAGGCGACGAAGCCAAAGACAGTGCAGATAGTACGGCAAGGCGAGGCAACGCCGTACTGGTTTAAAGTTAATCCACTATATGTGCCGTTTCCGTTACCGCGCGGCAAAGGGGTCGTCTGAAAACGCCAATCCCTTTTCAGACGACCCCGCCAATATAACGAAATCATCTTTGCTTCAAACAAACCATTCTTTCCGTTTTTCAGACGACCTCTTTAGAGTACCGCCTATCCGAGTTTTGCTAAAGAGAACAATATGTCTATTCAAAACCACCACCTAGACTGGCTCGAAGCCGAATCCATCTACATCATCCGCGAAGTCGTCGCCGAGGCGAAAAATCCCGCGCTGCTGTTTTCCGGCGGCAAGGATTCCGTCGTTTTGCTGGCGCTGGCGGTCAAGGCGTTCAAACTCGAAGGCCGCCCGCTCAAGCTGCCGTTCAAGCTGCTGCATGTCGATACGGGGCACAATTATCCCGAAGTGATTCAGTTCCGCGATGAAACCGTGGCGCGCACGGGCGTGCAACTAGTGGTCGGCAGCGTCGAAGACTCCATCAAAAAAGGCACGGTCGTCCTGCGCCGCGAAACCGATTCGCGCAACGCCGCGCAGGCGGTGACGCTGGTGGAAACCATTGAAGAGCAAGGCTTTGACGCGCTGATGGGCGGCGCGCGGCGCGATGAGGAAAAAGCGCGGGCGAAGGAGCGGATTTTCTCGTTCCGCGACGAATTCGGACAATGGGACCCGAAAAGCCAGCGTCCCGAACTCTGGTCGCTCTACAATACGCGGCTCTTTAGCGGCGAAAACATGCGCGTGTTCCCCATTTCAAACTGGACGGAACTCGACATCTGGCAATACATCGCCCGCGAAAACCTCGCGCTGCCGCCGATTTATTACAGTCACAAACGCGAAGTCGTCGAACGCGGCGGGCTGCTCGTCCCCGTTACCCTGCTGACGCCGAAACGCGAAGGCGAAGTTTCCCAAATCCGCGACGTGCGCTTCCGCACCGTCGGCGACATTTCCTGCACCTGCCCCGTAGCCAGCACCGCCGCCACGCCCGAAGACATCATCTCCGAAACCGCGGCAGCCACCATTTCCGAACGCAGCGCCACGCGCATGGATGACCGCGTGTCCGAAGCGGCGATGGAAGAGCGCAAAAAAGCGGGTTATTTTTAAGCGGAGTAATTTGACCAAACCCGCTGCATTCACAATATTTACATCTGAATGTTTCCTTAAAAAAGGTCGTCTGAAACCGATTTCAGACGACCTTTTATTGATACAAATCTAAAATCACACATGAACTTTAACCAAACAACGCCCCGCACCCAAGCTCAAAGTGAGCGCTTGATTTCGACGCCTAATCCGCGCCATCCCCCTTCCCACCTTCGGTTTTACAAACCGTCCCGATTCCCGTTTACCCGCCGCACGCAGGATAACGATAAAACTGAAACAAACAATGAGTGTTATAATAAGTAAACCGACACACCCGACAGGTCGTCTGAAAAGGAGTAATCGACATGCCCCGACGCGTCTTTATCATACACGGTTTTGAAGGCAATCCGCACGGCAACTGGTTTGACTGGCTCTCGGCACAAGTCCGCGCCGCAGGCTTCCAAGCCGACTCGCTGGCGATGCCCAATCCCGAACGTCCGACGGTTTCTTCGTGGCAGTTTGCCCTCGACCAATTCATCGGCAAACCCGACGAAAACACCTTCTTAGTCGGACACAGCCTAGGCTGCATCACCCTTCTGCACTTCCTCAGCCGCCAGCAACCCGAAAAAATCGGCGGCTTGGTCCTGGCGGCGGGATTCGCCGACCCCCTACCCCCGCTGCCCGCCCTTGACGCCTACATCAAAGGCACCGCGCCCGAATTCGACATCCTGCGCAAAATCCAAATGCCCAAACACTGCATCGTCTCCGACGACGACACCCACGTCCCGCCCGAACTGACCCTGGACATGGCGGACAAACTCAAAAGCCCCGTCACCCACATCACCCAAGGCGGACACCTGATGGCATCCGACGGCTTCACAGAACTGCCGCAGGCTTGGGAAGCCTTAAAACCGATGCTGGAAGCCAAAATCTGACCTCAAACAAAACACCCCGTCCGTACAAATCACGCATACTCGTTCCCAAACACAAACCCAATAAAATCAAACCCATAAAACCAAATACAACCCATCTCCCGATTCAAATAGCAAACGACTTTTTTCAGACGACCCGCTTGACTTTGCCTCTTGAGGGTTTACAGTACGGTCTTGGATATTTTCTACAATCTAGGATGAAATCCTACAAGCATTTGTGTTTCGACATTTGGGCGTATCGTTTGCGTTGAAGTGTTGCGGCGGTTTGTCGGATTTCACGATATTTGCCCACAGAAAGGAAACCCTATGGAAACCCTCACGCTTCATATCGACGGGATGACTTGCGGCGGTTGCGTCAAAAGTGTTACCCGCATTTTGACCGGCATCGACGGCGTAGCCAAAGCCGAAGTCAGTTTGGAAAACAAAAATGCCGTTATTGAATTCGACCCGGCTAAAACCAATGCGGCGGCGTTGATTGACGCTGTGGAAGACGGCGGATACGACGCGGCTTTGTGATTGCTTGCGAAAAGGTCGTCTGAAAACGGATTCCGGTTCATATAGAACCGAATCAGCCGTTTTCAGACGACCTTTTTTACGTTTTCGCCGGATATAGTGGATTAAATTTAAATCAGAACAAGGCGAGGTAACGCCGTACTAGTTTAAAGTTAATCCACTATAATCAAAACAAGATTCCGTCTCGGCGGTGGTCGTCTGAAAATGAAGCCTGCTTTTCAGACGACCTTATAACCAAAATTGATATCCGCCGAAGCAAACATTATTTCCGCTTTTTATTCTTTCGAGATAAAGTGCTTTGTAATCACTGCCTGTTCATGCTTGGTGCGTTACGTCCTTATCGGCAATGAATCGGGCGAATTGTTTTCCGAATTTTTCAGGAGTGTCGAATGAATATCCGCATACTGTCGCTGGCTGCCGTCATTGCTCTTTCCGCCTGCTCGCCCAAATCCGAACAGGCTGCCGACAAGGCGGCTGCGCCGGCGGCAAACGGCAAGGGCATTACGCTTTTAAATGTGTCTTATGATGTGGCACGGGATTTTTACAAAGAATATAACCCGTTATTTATTAAAGAATATCAGGCAAAGCATCATGGCGAGTCTATTGAAATCCAGCAGTCTCACGGCGGCTCCAGCAAGCAGGCTTTATCTGTGGCGAACGGTTTGGCGGCGGACGTGGTGACCATGAATCAGACTTCCGACATCGAGCTGCTCGAACAAAAAGGCTTGGTCAAATCCGACTGGGCTAAACGCCTACCCGACCATGCCGTGCCCTACACCAGTACGACAGTTTTCCTCGTCCGCAAAGGCAATCCGAAGCAAATCAAGGATTGGAACGATTTGACCAAAGACGGGGTAAAAATCGTACTCGCCAACCCGAAAACCACGGGCAACGGCCGCTACGCCTTTTTGGGTGCATACGGCTACGGTTTGAAGGCGTTTGGCGGAGATGAAGGCAAAACCAAAGAATTTATCGCTGCCTTACTGAAAAACACGCCGGTATTTGAAAGCGGCGGCAGGGCGGCAACGACGACGTTCAGCCAGCGCAATATCGGCGATGTTTTGATTACTTTTGAAAACGAGGCAAACCACGTCAGTAAAAAACTGACTCAGGATCAATTTGAGATTGTTTATCCGAGCTACACGATTTTGTCGGAAACGCCGGTTGCCGTCGTGGACAGCGTGGCGGATAAAAAAGGTACGCAGCAGGCGGCGCAGGAATATCTGTCCTACCTTTGGAGCAAACCCGCCCAAGAGCTTGCCGCCAAATTGTATCTGCGTCCGCGCGACAGCCAAGTCCTCGCCGCACACAAAGCTGATTTTCCGGATATCGAAACGTTCAATCCGAATGAAAAATTCGGCACATGGCCGGAAATCATGAAGAAATATTTTGCCGACGGCGGCTTGGTGGATCAGCTCTCGCCCAAACGCTAAAAAACGCCATCCGCCCAACCGGCACGCCTTGCTCCCTACCCGCTCCGGCTTGCCAAACAGGCGCAAACAGCCCGAAACCTTTTTTCAGTCAGGTTTCGGGCTGCTTCGTTTTTGAATGAACGGCATCTTTTCAGACGACCTCGTCCATCAAACTTGGCACATCATTTCACACACGGATTGTCCAAAACGACCGAGACATCGCGTTCGGCTTTGTTCATATAAGTCATGCGGACTTTTTTGCCTTTGAATTCTGCCTTGACGACGGATTCGAGCGTGGCGACATCTTGGATGAAGCCGAATTTTTTGTCTTTTGCGGAAATGAATTTGACCGGTTTTTCATGGAACAGCGAGTAGAAAGACACGCCTTTATTACCTGCGGTCACGGCGCATTGCGTTTTGCTGTCGGTGGCGATGACAGAGGAAAGCGTATGGGACTTGTGGGTACGGTCGGCGAAGGTGGTGTAGGAAACATACGATCCGAAGCTGATCCTTAATGCAAAGGTATTGCCAAGCCATTCATAGCTCGTCCTGTCTTCGGGAAGATTTTTTGCAATGGCTTTTTTGCTTGCAAAGAAAGAGCATTCTTGAGTTTTATGGTTGCAGACTTTTCTGACGCTGAACTGCTTGTCCGGAGAAGTAATGATGGTTGCGGCGGCAAGGCTGTTTGCGCTTGCTGCGGCGAACACACAGCTTAAAAGAAGTGAGCGGATGGGAAGGGACGGTTTCATTTTTTGTTTGGTGTATCGGTTGGTTTTTAATCTTGATTGAGCGGGTTTGAATGCAATGGCGCACTCAATATGCCTGCGGCGGAATGACTGTCGATATGTTGATTTCAATCTATCAAACAGATAATCCGAAGGTCGTCTGAAACTGCTTTTTCAGCGTTTCAGACGACCTATAGTGGATTAACTTTAAACCAGTACGGCGTTGCCTCGCCTTGCTGTACTATCTGTACTGTCTGCAGCTTCGTCGCCTTGTCCTGATTTAAATTTAATCCACTATAACTTTGCTTTGCGGCGCGGGTTTAGCGGAAGAAGTCGCCCATGCCTGCGGGCAGGCCTTGGGTAAATGCGCCCATGGTTTTGTTGGTGGTTTCTTCGGCTTTTTCAGATGCGGCGTTGATGGCGGCAAGCACCAAATCTTCGAGCATTTCTTTGTCGTCTGCGGCTTCTTGAATCAGGTCGGGGCTGATTTCGAGTTTGCGCACGACGTGGGAACAGGTCATCACGACTTTAACCAAGCCGTTGCCTGCTTCGCCTTCTACTTCGGTCTCGGCAAGTTTCGCCTGCGCTTTTTTCATGTTTTCCTGCATTTGCTGAGCCTGTTTCATCAGGCCGCCTAATCCGGCTTTTCCGAACATATTTAAAACTCCTGTGGTTGAATCGTTAAGGTTATGGGGTCATACCGTTTGGTGTGAAGGGTCGTCTGAAAGCAGATTGACGGTTTTCAGACGACCTGAATGTTTATGTATCCGAAGGGAAACGGAAATTCTCGATTGCCGTTATTCCGCCTGCTCCGCCAGTTCCAAAGAATCGGGCTGCCATTGGGCTTCGAAAACTTTTAAAACCTGACGCGCGGTTTCGTCGGCTTCGAGCAAATCCTGCGCCTGCTGCCTGCCTTCGAGCTGGAGGCGTTGGCGGCGCATGGTCGGGGTTTCCCAACCCGCGTCGTCGCGCCACGGTTCGGTTTGCAATTTCAACGGCAGGCCGTAGGCTTCGGCAAGCGTGTTTTTGATTTTGTCGAGCCGCTCTTTGTTGGCAGTCGCGCGGGCTTCGTCGGTCAGCGACAGCATCATCAGATGGCTGCCTGCGTCGTAGTGCGTCCATGCGGCGTGTTGCGCCAGCATTTGCGCGGCACCGAGCTTGCGGGCGAAATGTCGGACGATTGCCGCCCAGTTTTCAGTAGAGAACTCGGGCAGCGGGGCGAACTGCGTGCCGTCTTCGTCGTCGCTGTCTTCTTCGGCTTCAGATTCTGCTTCTGGCGTATCGGCAGGGACGGCGTGTTCCCAATCCGGCGGCGGTGGCATTTCAGCGCTGTCTGATACGGGATAGTCATGCTCGGGCGAACCGTAATCGTAGAAAGGCTCTGCGGGAGCTTCATGCGCAAATGCTTCTGCTTCCACGGCTTCTTCAATCGGGGTCGTCTGAATGGGGTTTTCAGACGACGTCTCAGTCAAGGAAACCTCGGTTTCGTTGTTTGCTGCCCCGTTATCGGAAACTTGATTTTCAGACGACGTTTCGGCTTGAGGGGTCGTCTGAAACGGCGTTTCTGCTTCGTTTGCGGACTGTGTGTTTGTCTCTACTGCGTCAGAGGTCGTCTGAACGCTCTCCGCTAACTCTTGCGCAGGCGTGTCCGATACGTTTTCTGCCTCGCTCGGCGCGTCTTCCCAAGGTGGAACGTCGTTGTTTCCTTGAGTCGTAACCGGTTCGGCAACCTTGTTTTCAGACGACGTAGCAGGCTCAGAGGGCGTCTGAACGGGCGGTTTGGCGGCTTCAGACTGGGGAAGTTGCAAGGGCTTTTTTGCGGTATGGACACCCGTTTCGGCAGAATGCAGCTCGGTATTTTCAATATGTCCGCCAACGTCATGCGCATCCGCTGCCAGCGGCGCAAACGCAAGCATACGCAGCAGGGTCATGACGAAGCCGGCGTATTCGTCGGGCGCAAGGCTCAAATCCTGTTTGCCGTGGATAGTGCATTGATAATAAAGCTGGATTTGTTCGCCGCTGAGTGCCTGGCTCAGTTTCAACAGGGTTTCGCACTCAGGGTCGTCGTGTGCCAAAGCGGAAGGAACCGCCTGTATCAAAGCAAGGCGTTGCAACAGCATGGCAAGTTCGCTCAACGCGCTGTCAAAACCGATGGCGCGCGCCGCCATTTCCTGCGCTTTCGCCAGCAGGGCTTCGCCGTCTTGGTTGACGATACCCGCCAGCAGTTCGTACAGATATTGCTTGTCCACCGCGCCTATCATTTGGCGGACGTCTTGTTCGGCAACGCTGCCCGAACCCATGGCGATGGCTTGGTCGAGCAGGCTCAGGGCATCGCGCATCGAGCCTGCGGCGGCACGGCCTAAAAGTTGCAGGGCGGCGGGTTCGTAGGCGATGTTTTCGTTGTTTAAAACATGGGCAAGGTGGTCGGCAACCTGTTGCGAAGTCATGTTGCGCAAGACAAATTGCAGGCAGCGGCTCAAAACGGTAATGGGGACTTTGTGCGGATCGGTGGTGGCAAGGATGAATTTGACGTGTTCGGGCGGCTCTTCCAGCGTTTTCAGCATCGCGTTGAACGCGCTTTTGGAGAGCATATGCACTTCGTCGATGATATAGACTTTGTATTTGCCGGCGGTCGGCGCGTATTGGGCGTTTTCCAATACTTCGCGGATGTTATCGATGCCGGTATTGGAGGCGGCGTCGATTTCCAGCAGGTCAACGTAGCGTCCGGTGTCGATTTGCGTACAGCTTTGGCACACGCCGCAAGGCTCGCCGTGTTGCGCGTTTTCACAGTTCAGGCTTTTCGCCAGAATACGGGCGATGGTGGTTTTCCCCACCCCGCGCGTACCGGTCAGCAGGTAGGCATGGTGCAGGCGGCCTTCGTCCAGCGCGTTGCGCAAGGCTTTGACGACATGTTCCTGACCGACTAAATCGGCAAAGGTTTTCGGACGCCATTTACGGGCAAGAACTTGATAAGCCATAAGGTTTTCTCTGCTGGAAATAAATCGGAAGGTCGTCTGAAAAGTGGTTGAACGCCTTTCAGACGACCTTGGAAGATGACGGGTATTTTAGCATTTTTTTGATTTTTATTAAGGATTTTCTGCCTGCATATCGGGAAAGGCGCGTGTATAATCGTTAGAATATTACAAAATCTAAAATATCTTGAAGAACAAATCACTATGTCTGAAATCATCTTACGCAATCATTCCGCATCCATGCAGATAAACACCCTGGGCGCATATGTGGACAATTTGGTTTTACACGGTCGGGAAGTGTTATTTCCGAAAACCACCGTCCAAGTCGGTACTGACACAAAATTACGCGGCGGGATGCACGTCTGCCTGCCGCAGTTTGGGCCGGACGGTAAAAACCATTTGGCGCAACACGGTTTCGGCAGAACCTCTACTTGGCAAATCCGTTATCAAAACGAATCGGATGTCGGCTTGAGATTAATCAGTACGGCAAAGGGCTACGAAAACGTCGAATGGCTGCTGGATTACAGCCTGCCGAACGAAAACGAAGCAGTCGCCACGCTGACCGTCTGCAATTACGGCGATGCGCCTGTGCGCACTTCGCCCGGTTTCCATCCCTATTTCCCCGCCGTCGGCACCCAATTCGATTTCAACGGCGCGCCCTACGATGCCGACTATATCGCACACACGGAATTTGTCGCTTCACCGTCGGATACACATGTTGCGTTTGATGGACTGAAACTCGACATCCGAACGCAAAACCTGCCCGTTTACGCGCTTTGGAGCGACCGCAACGGACAATACACCTGCGCCGAGCCTACCGCCGAAGGCAACGCCTTTTTATCGCCTGCGCGCGGCGGACAGTTTGTTTCCGGACATGGCAAAAAGCGTTACGGCATGAAAATCCGTTTGATTGCTTAAGTTTCGATTGAATCTATTTCAAGCCCTCAAATAAAAAACCACCTTGGAGAAGGTGGTTTTTGAACATTACAAACCGTTGTTGTTGATTGCATTCGCAATGTCGCGCACGGCGGTAACATACATCCGGCTGTTGTTATACTGCCAAACCGTATAGAAATTATTCAGACCGAGATAATATTCAAATACGCCCGGACTGGTTTCCAAGCTGAACAAAACGGCTTTCTCATTGTCGGCAACCGCTTTTTGCGGAACCACGCCCATCGCTTTGAAATCGGCAACGGTACGGTTCAATGCGGTTTTTTCATCAATGATGGCTTTCAAGTCAGGCGTAATCGTCAGATTGACGGGAACAATCATTTTGCCGCCTGTTTTCCAACCGTGTTGCTTCATATAATTGGCAACAGAGGCGGCAACATCGCCGATATTGTTCCAAATATCGCGGTGTCCGTCGCCATCATAGTCTACCGCCCATTTGCGATAGCTCGAAGGCATGAATTGCGGCATACCCATTGCGCCCGCATAGCTGCCTTTGAAATCAAAAACATTCTCTTTTTCTTCTTTCGCCATCAGCAAAAGCTCAATCAGCTCGTTTTGGAAAAATTCGGCGCGGCGCGGATAATCAAAACCCAAGGTACTCAAAGCATCGGCGACACGAAAGCTGCCCGTGTTTTTACCGTAGTTGGTTTCAATGCCGATAATCGCCACAATCAGCTCGGCAGGTACGCCGTATTTGCGTGCCACATCATCGATAACGGCACGGTTGGCGGCGTAAAACTGTTTGCCGCCGTTAAATTTCGTCGCGCCGGAGTTGCCCGTGCGGAATTCATACCAAGGGCGGGAAGTTGACGGGCGGTACATGATATTGATGATATTGCCCTTGTAAACCACGCCATTAAAAAAGTTTTGCAGCTCGGCTTCTGTAAACTGCTTTTTCGCTGCCTCATAACGGATAAACTGGCGGACATTGGTATTGGCATTAAAGCCGCTGCTGGCAACCGATTCCGCAGCAGAATCAAAAGCAGGACGCTGGTTTTTGCTTTGATTGATCGGCTCAACCGTTTTAGCGGACTCAACGTTTGTTTTGGTTGTATTGCAAGCAACGAGCAGCAACGCGGTTGATATTGCAAGAGAAGGAATAAGTTTTTTCATATCTGGATTTATAGTCACTAAAGAAGCAGTCTTAATTATGCAAAAAGGTCGTCTGAAAGATGGTAGGAATATACATTCCATTCCCTTTCAGACGACCTTTTAAGACTGTCTATTACTCGGCAGCTGCAACAACAGCAACGGTAATCGCAGCAACAGCGTCAGTGTGCAGAGCCACTTCAACTTCGTACTCGCCTACGGCTTTCAGAGGACCGTTAGGCAGGCGTACGTTGGATTTTGCAGCTTCAACACCTGAAGCAACAATCGCAGCAGCGATGTCGGCATTGGTAACAGAACCGAACAGACGACCGTCCACACCTGCTTTTTGAGCGATAGTGATGGTTTGACCGTCCAGTTTTTCTTGACGTGCTTTAGCATCGGCCAAGATTTCGGCTTGTTTGGCTTCCAATTCGGCACGGCGTACTTCGAATTCTTTCATATTGGCTTCAGTAGCGCGTTTGGCTTTGCCGGCAGGAATCAGGAAGTTGCGGGCGTAACCATTTTTTACGGTAACGATGTCGCCCAGGTTGCCCAAACCGCCGATTTTCTCTAACAGAATAATTTGCATGATTTAAACTCCAAAATTATTTGTGTTGATCGGTGTAAGGCAACAGAGCCAGGAAGCGTGCGCGTTTGACTGCAGTAGCCAATTGGCGTTGGTAATGCGCTTTGGTGCCGGTGATGCGGGCAGGGATGATTTTGCCGTTTTCAGAAATGAAGTCTTTCAGTAGATCAACTTGTTTGTAATCGACTTCTTGGATTTTTTCAGCCGTAAAGCGGCAGAATTTTCTACGTTTGAATGATTGACGAGCCATTGTCGTTTAACCTTTATATTCTTTAATGTTCTGTATGCGGAGTATCGGCCTTGGGAAGCGTTTGCTTCGCTGTGCGAGAAAGCCTTCTGCTTCAACCATCGTATCTTGCCGATACTGCCATTCTTCAGCCTGCTTACCTAAAATACGCGCGGGAATTTCAAAACTGACCAGGCATTTTTGCCCGTTTTCTTCCTGCCAAGATTCATGTTTTAACATAATATCCAAAACAGGGACTCCTGCCGGCGTATATCTCAAGGGTTCAACCTTGTAAATCAGGGCGGTAAGCTTTGTAAGATTATCCAATCTTATTCGGCTGCTGCAACTTCTTCAGCCGCACCGTTCAGCAAGTTTTTTGCTTTTTCGCCGCCCAACATAGGAGAAGCTTCGGTTACAGCATGTTTTGTTTTGATGGTCAGATGGCGCAGTACGGCATCGTTAAAGCGGAAAGCGGTTTCCAGCTCTTCAACTACTTCAGGAGTAGTTTCGATGTTCATCAAAACATAGTGTGCTTTGTGGATTTTGTTAATCGGGTAAGCCAGTTGACGGCGGCCCCAGTCTTCCAAGCGGTGGATTTTGCCGCCGGCTTCGGCAATCATGGTTTTGTAACGTTCAACCATAGCAGGCACTTGCTCGCTTTGATCAGGATGAACGATAAACACGATCTCATAATGACGCATGTTATCTCCTTATGGATGATTAAATACAGCCTTTTGCCATGCGAAAGCAAAAGGCAAGGTTGAAAGCGTCGAATTATAACTGAAATCCAAGTCTGCTACAAGCACACAATGCTTTCCGAAAACATTCTGTTTTCAGACGACCTCTGCTTCCACCCAATCGTCCTTATCTATACCGCCGTAACATTGCAGACAAAGTTCAACATCATCCCCCTGCCAAACACAGGCAACAGCGCATCCATTAGACAACAGAGCCGTCACCCCATGCCAATCCGAGCATCCGCATACCTGTATTTCCTTTTTTCCATCCGTCACAAATCGATAGCCAACTTTGCGCATATCCTCAGGAAAATTTAAATCTGCCGCCTTCAACAGCGCTTCTTTAATGCACCATAGCCGATAAAATTCTTCCCCATCCCAATCAACGGATGCCAAGTATTCCTGCTCCCTCTCGGTGCATACCCACTCCGCCAACGCCTGAAAATCTCGGGGACGGATTTTCTCAACGTCCACACCAGCAGAGAGACTATTCGACGTACACAACACCGCAGCAATACCTTGACTATGACTAAGGGAAACGATTGGATGCTTTGCTTTCTGTTTCAGGGCGCGACTGACTTTCCAATCTATTCGCTCCGACAATCGTAGTGATTGGGCTATTCTCTGCCTATCATGCCGGCTTAAAGCGTCATCACAATAAGCTTCGGCAAGTAACTCATCCCCAAGCAGGCAATACAGATGCTTCTTCATCAAACACCCAAACAAAATTTTCTAAAACCAAAACGAGCCGGCAGATATACCCACCGGCTCATTTCAACACATTGTAAGCATTAAGCTACCATTTAAAGATAATACTGTCACATAACCTATCAGTGCGACGACTGCATGGAGATAAAAAACTTCCTGATGCGTTTAAGGGAATGTTTCATAATGACCTTTCCCAAAGGTGGGGGGGGGAAATATATTCCGCCTACCTGTGATTTTTCGTATTTGATTTTGCCAGAGGCTTGTGTTCATCCGAAGTGCAGGCTGCTTTCTACGCTGCAAAAACCTTCCGCACGGAAAATATCAAGATTGTCAGACAATCTAATTAGCGCAAACGGATATTTGATGCAGCGGGGTTATTGGGATTCCATGTCGCAGGCTGCCTAAAAAGGCAGTTACAACTCATAATCCCGTTTCATGCGCTCCAACCCTTCTTCGTTAAACAGACAAATACACAAAGCCTCACAATCGTATTCGTTCCAGCCGTTTTGCGCTTCAAAATCCAATAATGCTTGCGACAAGGCTTTGTCATCGCCTTTCGTGTCACCAAACGCGGCTTGAAGTGTTTCGGTGGAAACTGGTTCGGGCATACCGACAAGCATGACACCGCCGCTTTCCACCGAATCCAGCGGCGCAGATAACGGTAGCGAAAAATAAATTTTCCCTGCCCAATCCTGCAAAACAAGCCTGCTTCCCCGCGCGGCAAAAAATGCGTCCGTACCCTGCAAATACCACACATTTTCATATTCGCTATCAAACGCATAACCGGCAAATGCCTGATAAAATTCGTCAAAAAAATTGTCTTTGTCGTTATCAAACAGGATGAATGAATCAGGCGAAACGGATAACAGATAAGGATATTCCACAGACAAACGCTCCATTCGGATTGGAATCACCATAGCAGTTAGACCAAATTACAGCCAAACCATAATTTGGTCCTCACCTATTTTTTAATGCAAGCTTCCTTTCAAAACCACTCGGCTGTTCCAGGTGGCAACATGGCACTCATACTCATCGCCGCCAACGGTTTTTTTGTCAAAGTAGCTGACTAAGTGTACTGATTTTGCGTTTTTTTCCAACGCCGTGCTTTGGAAACGCTTAACAGTGCTCAAGAAAGCGCGTTGGCAGGACTCTTCCGGACTTTTACCGACCATATTGGCGATTTGACGGGATACCAAAGTTTTATTACCTGTGCTGCCGTAAGAAACTTTAATATTAGGATTCAGAACAGATTTGGCTTCAGCGGAATTCAATGCAACACTTGCTTTACACATATAAATATCATTTTTTCCTTTGCCATTCACTTTACGCCCTTCACCTGCACTACGGCATGCGCCTGAAGCTTTAGCATGTTGCTCATGAGACGAAGCAGAGCCTGAAGCTCCGGCAGAAGATTGTGATTGGTTATTGGCACATGCAGAAATGGCCAATACTGAAGACAAGGCAATTAGATAAGAAAAACGGCGCATTTCAATTACTCCCGAAAGTAGTTTGTAAACAAAGATTACGATTTGTTATTGTAATGCATTGCTGATTTTCTGATAAGAGATAAATCATCCCTCTTTTACAAAAAAACATCCATGTTACGCCACTTCAATTTTCACAAAGCAAGTTGCATAAATTCCTCTTTCAGACGACCCCTAAACTCTCAACATACATAAAATCACCTGAAAAATAGACAAACTTTATCTTCAGCCGTTAGACTGCCGAGATTGTGTCACGGATACGCTTATGAATATCTTAATTTCCAACGACGACGGTTACCTAGCTCCCGGCATTGCCATTTTAGCACGCGTTGCAGCAGAATTCGCCAATGTCCGCGTAGTTGCACCCGAACGCGACCGCAGCGGAGTCAGCAATTCTTTAACGCTTGACCGTCCGCTGCAAATAAAAGAAGCCTCAAACGGCTTTTACTATGTCAGCGGAACGCCAACCGACTGCATCCATGTCGGACAACACGCCCTATCCGATTTCAAACCCGATTTGGTCTTATCCGGAATAAACAATGGCGCCAACATGGGCGATGACACGCTCTACTCAGGTACAGTCGCCGCCGCAACCGAAGCCTACCTGATGGGCATTCCCGCTATCGCTTTTTCATTAAATGATTCACGGGGGCGCTATTGGGAAACTGCTGAAAAATCCGTTTGGATGTTATTAGAGTATTTGTTAAAAAATCCTCCTAAAGAACCTATTTTGTGGAATATCAACATCCCCGCAGTCATGCCTGAAGACATACAAGGTATTAAAATCACACGACTGGGTAGAAGGCACCACGAACAAAGTATCGTCCCCATGCACAATCCGCGCGGAGAGCCGATTTACTGGATAGGTCCGATCGGCAACATTTCCGATCAGGAAGAAGGCACAGACTTTGGCGAATGCGAAGCAGGATTCATCACCATCACCCCCCTGCAAATCGACCTGACCGCCTACAACCAACTCAAAAACGTCAACGAGTTTTGGCAAGGCATAAAAGCTTCAAATACGTAAACCTTTTCAGACGACCTGCCGGATCAAACAGGCCGTCTGAAATTAAACCTTACATAAAGAAGATAAAACAGTTCATACCTATTATCCGCAAGATTTTTAAACAGGCAAACCGGTCAAAATCAGGCAGTTTAACAGTTACTAACGGCTGCAATACTTGAGAACAGGGCGTATTTTTATTATGATATGTCCCAATAAAACAACAACCCGATATAAAGGTCATCCAATTATGTTGAAAAAAACCGCATTTTACGCAGGCTCGGCAGCCCTCGCCCTTATCCTCAGCGCATGCGCCAGCCAACAACCTGCACCCGTCGTCGTAGGCAATTCCGGCAACCATTCCGGCTCCGCAAATACAGCCTCCAACAATCCATATGGTGCAGCGCCTTACGAAAATAATGCGGCCAACAACGACACCCCTTACACCCCGCCCGCTTACACTCCTCCTGCTGCCAGCAGCTACCCTTCCGGCTCTACCGGCGGCTCTTACACGCCTTCTTACGCACCGGTAGACATCAATGCTGCAACGCATACCGTAGTGCGCGGCGATACCGTTTATAACATCTCCAAACGTTACCAAATTACGCAAGACAACCTCCGCGCATGGAATGGCTTGGCAGACAACACCATCAGCGTCGGACAAACCCTGCGCGTCAAACCAAACGGATACAGCGCTCCGGCTGCAACTGCCTCAGTTCCGACACCTCCTCCGACACAAACCGCCTCCCCCAAACCGACTCCTGCACCGCTTAACACTCCGACCGTCTCCACAGGCGGCACCCGCACCGTCAGCGGCATCACATGGCAGCGTCCGACCGTCGGCAATGTTATCGGCAACTTCGGCGGCAGCAATAAAGGTGTAGATATCGGCGGCACAGCCGGTCAACCCGTCGTTGCGGCAGCTGACGGTAAAGTCGTCTATGCCGGTTCAGGTTTGCGCGGTTACGGCAACTTGGTCATCATCCAACACAATTCATCTTATCTGAGCGCATACGGCCACAACCAACGCCTGCTGGTTAACGAAGGACAACAAGTCAAACGCGGTCAAACCATCGCAAACATGGGTAATACCGATGCCAGCCGTACGCAACTGCATTTTGAAGTGCGACAAAACGGCAAACCGGTCAACCCTGCAAACTACGTTGCATTCTAAAATCAATGCCATACAAAACCGCCCGATTGGGCGGTTTTATTTTTAAATACAAAAATCAACCTGCCCAATTCACAACAATATTGACTTATATTGAATTCCTCCCGTCAACACACTCGTACAATCAAGCTTATTGCCGTCTCCCGTATTTTTCAGACGACCCGCAAGACACTTTCGTCTTTTGAAATCTTTCCCAAAGCTTTTTCAAGGAGTCATCATGCAACAATACACCCTAGATCCCAAAGCCTTGCTCGGAGGCATTATCCATAGCGATATCGACCAAGAAATTGTCCAACTCTCCCTGCAAAAGGACAATGAAATCCCCGATTATCAAGCTGATGCCATTATTCTCCTGCTGGTACTCAACGGCAGCGCCAAAATCATTACCCAAACTGAAACCCTCTCCACGCAAGGACTTCAAGTCGTCCGCCTTGAGCCCAACGAAACCCACAGCATACGCGCCCTAGAAGACCACACCAACATACTGGTCATCAAGCAGCTTACTTACGCTTCCGGCCTGAATAAAAAACTACGTTTCGGCAAATGTTGCCTATAAAGAAAGAGGTCGTCTGAAAGCCAAAAAAATGGTTTTCAGACGACCTCTTCAACATTCAATCTAATTGCTGTTCAAAAAGAACGATAAATCAAAGTTCCGACACAAGACAACTCAATTCTATAGCGGATTAAAATTGCAATGATACAGCATTGCCAACGCCCTTATGTACTATCCGTACACGGCACCCGTTGCCGCCTTGTCTCATTTTTATTTTAATCCGCTATATAGTGGATTAACTTTAAACCAGTACGGCGTTGCCTCGCCTTGCCGTACTATCTGTACTGTCTGCAGCTTCGTCGCCTTGTCCTGATTTAAATTTAATCCACTATACATTCTTACTCCCCTTACTCTATTCATCCGCATTCAGTAAAAAAGGTCGTCTGAAATCTTTCAGACGACCTTTCATCAATCAAAATCGGCTCAACGATTATTCAGGCGCTTTTTCTTCGCGGGCAGGAGCTTCAACCAAAGCCTTGATAGACAGACGTACGCGGCCGCGGTCGTCCACTTCCAATGCTTTCACATTCACAACCTGACCGACTTGCAGATAGTCGCTGACGTTGCGTACGCGCTCGTGGGCGATTTGGCTGATGTGTACCAAACCGTCTTTGCCCGGCATCACGCTGACGATGGCGCCAACGTTGTTGTCGAGGATTTTAACCACAGTACCTTCGTACACTTTGCCCACTTCCACTTCGGCAGTGATTTCTTCGATGCGTTTTTTCGCAGCATCGCCGGCTTCTTGAGTGGTTGCGGCAATAGTGATGGTGCCGTCTTCCGCAATATTGATTTCAGTACCGGTTTCAGCGGTAATCGCGCGGATGGTTTCGCCGCCTTTACCAATGACTTCGCGGATTTTGTCTTGGTTGATTTTCATGGTGAACAGACGCGGAGCGTGAGCGGACAGCTCTTGCGGACCTGCCACGGCGACTTTCATCTGTTCCAAGATGTGCAGACGCGCGTCTTTGGCTTGCGCCAAGGCAATCTGCATGATTTCTTTGGTAATACCTTGGATTTTGATGTCCATTTGCAGCGCGGTCACGCCTTCGGTCGTACCGGCAACTTTGAAGTCCATATCGCCCAAGTGGTCCTCATCACCCAAGATGTCGGTCAATACGGCAAATTTGTTGTTGTCCAAAATCAGACCCATCGCAATACCGGCAACGTGTGCTTTCAAAGGCACACCAGCAGATAACAAGCTTAAGCAGCCGCCGCAGACGGAAGCCATAGAAGACGAACCGTTGGACTCGGTAATTTCGGAAACAACACGCATGGTGTAGCTGAATTCTTCAGGAGACGGCAATACGGCAACCAGTGCGCGTTTTGCCAAGCGGCCGTGTCCGATTTCGCGGCGTTTCGGTGCGCCGACGCGACCCACTTCGCCGGTAGAATATGGTGGGAAGTTGTAATGCAGCATGAAGCGGTCGGTGTATTCACCGGAAAGCGCGTCAATGATTTGTTCGTCGCGGGAAGTACCCAAAGTCGCTACGGCAAGGGCTTGGGTTTCGCCACGGGTAAACAGGGCGGAACCGTGCGTACGCGGCAGTACGCCGGTTTGAATGCTCAAAGGACGGACAGTGCGGGTATCGCGACCGTCGATACGCGGTTGGCCGTCCAAAATTTGGGTGCGGACGACATCAGCTTCCAAATGTTTGAAGATACCTTTGATTTCGTTGGCAGCCAAAGTATTGGTTTCTTCGGTAATCAACGCATCTTTCACTGCGTTCCAAGCCTCGTCCAATTTGGCAGAACGCGCTTGTTTTTGACGGATTTTGAACGCTTCTTTAATGGCTTCGCCCGCAATTTCGCGCACTTTGGCAACCAATTCTTCATTGGTTTCAGGCGCTTTCCAATCCCATACTTCAGGGTTTACTTCATCGGCGAACTCGTTGATGGCGTTAATCGCCACCTGCATTTGGTCGTGACCGTAAACGACGGCACCGAGCATCACGTCTTCAGGCAGGATTTTGGCTTCGGATTCCACCATCAAAACGGCTTTGGATGTACCCGCAACCACCAAGTCCAGCTTGGATTTCGCCAATTCGGCTTTGGTCGGGTTCAATACGTACACGCCGTTTACATAACCTACGCGAGCAGCACCAATCGGACCGGCAAACGGTACGCCGCTCAACACCAGCGCAGCGGATGCGCCGAGCATGGCAGGAATATCGGAATCGATTTCAGGGTCAATGGAAACCACCATCGCAACGATTTGGATGTCGTGGTAGAAACCTTCGGGGAACAGCGGACGGATAGGACGGTCGATCAGACGGCTGGTCAGAATTTCTTTTTCGCTTTGTTTGCCTTCGCGCTTAAAGAAACCGCCGGGGATTTTACCTGCGGCGTAAGTGCGCTCAAGGTAATCAACAGTCAGAGGGAAGAAGTCTTGGCCTTCTTTGACTTCTTTATTGGTGGTCACAGCGACCAAAACAACGGTGTCGCCCATCGATACTTTAACAGCCGCTGCCGCTTGGCGCGCGATTTCGCCGGTTTCCAAAGTAACGGTTTGATTGCCATATTGGAAGGTTTTAACGTGTTTATTGAACATTTCGTTCCTTTCAGAATGCCGCACGCTAAAACACTAATAATGCACACTAAAAGTGAGAATGTGCATAGTTAGGGTTTCAGATGTGCGGCGGTTGGTAAAAACTATATTTTCAGACGACCTCAAACGGTCAATCCAAACGCGCATTATAATAGCAAATGTAAGTAAATCCAAGCATTCATGACAGCAAAAGGTCGTCTGAAACATACTTCTGTGTTTCAGACGACCTTTCATTAATAGTCAGGATGTTACGCCTCAAAAACGCCGTTTCAATTTGCAGGCTTGAAGGATATGGACGGCAAGCTCTTCCACCGATTTATCCGTCGTATTGGTAAATGGAACGCCGTGGCGTTTGAACATATTTTGCGCATCGGCAATCTCACTGCGACAGGTATCGATTTTGGCATAAGTCGAATTCGGACGGCGCTCTTGACGGATGGCCTGCAGGCGTTCGGGTTGAATGGTCAGGCCGAACAGCTTGTCTTTATAAGGCTTAACCATGCGCGGTAAGTCGGTAGATTCCAAATCATCGGGAATCAACGGGTAATTGGCGGCGCGGATACCGTATTGCAGGGCAAGGTAAAGACAGGTCGGTGTTTTGCCCGAACGCGATACGCCCATCAAAATCACATCGGCTTCTTTCAGGTTTTTATCGCTGACGCCGTCATCGTGGTTGAGCGAGAAATTGACCGCCTCCATACGCGCATCGTAGCGTTGCGTATTGCCGATACTGTGGTGCCCTTGCGTAGCGGCGACCGCCTCGGTGTTGAGTTCTTTTTCCAAAAGCCCGAGGAAGGTTTCGAAAAAATTGATATGGAAAGCGCCCGCTTTTTTGATGATTTCACGGATTTCGTCATTGACGACGCTGACGAAGGCAATAGGGCGCAAACCGTTTTCCTGAGCATTGCGGTTGACTATTTCGACGACGGTACGCGCTTTTTCAGGCGTATCGATGAAGGGATAGGTGTGGCGTTTGAATTCGATTCTGCCAAACTGATTCAGCAGTGCCTCACCGATATTTTCAGCAGTCAGGCCGGTACGGTCAGAAATATAAAACACATGGCGCGGGGCGGTCATTCAGTCATCCTTTGAAATTTAAGACAGTTGCAGACGGTTATCATAGCAGCTGAAACCTTCTAAATAAAGGGAATACGCTTAAATTACACTCAACTACATCCCAACAAAAACATCCGTTAAACGCATTTTTATTTTAATAATTTAATTATTTTAAAATTTTATACCCGAATAAAACCTTACCACCCTCTACCACTCAGTCATTAATCTATTTCAAACCTTATGTTTTACAAAGAAATAGATACTCGGAATATCAACTCCCCCATCGAATTTCATTTGACTACACGGCTGAAGACCGCAATTTTTCAGACGACCTGCAAATCACTAGGGACAGAAAAAGCATGACAGCAGCCGTTTGAATCGCTTAAAATAACAAAGCGTATTCGTTTCTTTTTTAACATATCTTGGATTGGACACACAAATGGCTGACAACTACGTAATTTGGTTTGAAAACCTGCGTATGACTGATGTTGAAAGCGTGGGCGGCAAAAACGCCTCCCTGGGTGAAATGATCAGTCAGCTGACTGAAAAAGGCGTCCGCGTCCCCGGCGGTTTTGCCACTACCGCCGAAGCCTACCGCGCATTTTTGGCGCACAACGGACTGAGCGAGCGTATTTCCGCCGCACTGGCACAACTGGATGTGGAAGATGTCGCCGAACTGGCGCGCGTCGGTAAAGAAATCCGCCAATGGATTTTGGATACGCCCTTCCCCGAACAACTGGATGCCGAAATCGAAACGGCATGGAACAAAATGGTTGCAGACGCAGGCGGTGCGGACATTTCCGTTGCCGTCCGTTCTTCTGCAACCGCCGAAGACCTGCCCGACGCATCGTTTGCAGGTCAACAAGAAACCTTTTTGAATATCAACGGCTTGGAAAACGTCAAAGCGGCTATGCACCATGTATTTGCTTCTTTGTACAACGACCGTGCCATCTCCTACCGCGTACATAAAGGCTTCGAGCACGACATCGTCGCCCTCTCCGCAGGCGTACAACGCATGGTGCGTTCCGACAGCGGCGCGTCCGGCGTCATGTTCACCCTCGACACCGAGTCCGGCTTCGACCAAGTCGTTTTCGTGACTTCATCTTACGGTTTGGGTGAAAACGTCGTACAAGGCGCGGTCAACCCTGACGAATTCTATGTTTTCAAACCCACGCTGAAAGCAGGCAAACCTGCCATCCTGCGCAAAACCATGGGTTCGAAACAAATCAAAATGATCTTTACCGACAAAGCAGAAGCCGGTAAATCCGTAATGAACGTCGATGTTCCCGAAGAAGACCGCAACCGCTTCTCCATTACCGACGAAGAAATCACCGAGTTGGCACACTACGCGCTGACAATCGAAAAACACTACGGCCGCCCGATGGATATCGAATGGGGCCGTGACGGCTTGGACGGCAAACTCTACATCCTGCAAGCCCGTCCTGAAACCGTGAAATCCCAAGAAGAAGGCAGCCGCAACCTGCGCCGCTTCGACATCAACGGCGACAAAACCATCTTGTGCGAAGGTCGTGCCATCGGTCAAAAAGTCGGTCAAGGCAAAGTCCGCTTGGTGAAAGACGCATCCGAAATGGATTCCGTTGAAGCTGGCGACGTACTCGTTACCGACATGACCGACCCGGATTGGGAACCGGTAATGAAACGCGCTTCCGCCATCGTCACCAACCGCGGCGGCCGTACCTGCCACGCCGCCATCATCGCGCGCGAACTGGGTATTCCTGCCGTAGTCGGCTGCGGCGACGCAACCGAATTGCTGAGCAACGGTCAAGAAGTTACCGTATCCTGTGCCGAAGGCGATACAGGCTTTATCTACTCCGACCTGCTGGACGTACAAATCACCGACGTTGCCTTGGACAATATGCCCAAAGCGCCGGTTAAAGTCATGATGAACGTCGGCAACCCCGAACTCGCATTCAGCTTCGCCAACCTGCCGAGCGAAGGCATCGGCTTGGCACGCATGGAATTCATCATCAACCGCCAAATCGGCATCCACCCGAAAGCCTTGTTGGAATTTGACAAACAAGACGATGAATTGAAAGCGGAAATTACCCGCCGCATCGCCGGCTACGCCTCCCCAGTCGACTTCTACGTCGATAAAATCGCCGAAGGCGTGGCGACATTGGCCGCATCGGTTTATCCGCGTAAAACTATCGTCCGTATGTCCGACTTCAAATCCAACGAATACGCCAACTTGGTCGGCGGCAGCATTTACGAACCGCACGAAGAAAACCCGATGCTGGGCTTCCGCGGCGCGGCGCGTTATGTCGCCGAAAGCTTCAAAGACTGCTTCGCCTTCGAATGCAAAGCCCTCAAACGCGTCCGTGACGAAATGGGTCTGACCAACGTCGAAATCATGATTCCGTTCGTCCGCACCTTGGGCGAAGCCGAAGCCGTTGTCAAAGCCCTGAAAGAAAACGGTTTGGAACGCGGCAAAAACGGCCTGCGCCTGATCATGATGTGCGAACTGCCGAGCAACGCGGTATTGGCAGAACAATTCCTGCAATACTTCGACGGCTTCTCCATCGGCTCCAACGACATGACCCAGCTGACCCTCGGTCTCGACCGCGACAGCGGCTTGGTGTCCGAATCGTTTGACGAACGCAACCCTGCCGTCAAAGTGATGCTGCACTTAGCAATCTCCGCCTGCCGCAAGCAAAACAAATACGTCGGCATCTGCGGTCAAGGTCCGTCAGACCATCCAGACTTCGCCAAATGGCTGGTTCAAGAAGGCATCGAAAGCGTTTCTCTGAATCCGGATACTGTCATCGAAACTTGGCTGTATTTGGCTAACGAGTTGAATAAATAAGCTTTTTAGCAATGCCAAAAAATCCCCCGATTGGAAACATTCGGGGGATTTTATGTAATGAGTATCGCATCAAACACACATTACCACATTGATCAAATTGCTCATCAAGCCATACGGAGTCGTCTGAAACACACGATTTCAGGTTTTCAGACGACCCTCCTTAGATAAAACCTTTATCGTTATTTAATGTCACGACCAAAAAGCCAAAAGGTCGTCTGAAATTTTTCAGACGACCTT
>KV797048.1:32363-66841 GCA_001809325.1 Neisseria sp. HMSC077D05
AAGGTCGTCTGAAATTTTTCAGACGACCTTTTCTCATGTTACCGCTTCAAATCTGGATTAGTACCAACCGCGCAGCTTCATTGCTTTTTCAACACGGCGGATACTCATCATGTACGAAGCGGTGCGCAAGTCCACATCATACTCTTGCGCCAGATTCCAAATATCTCGGAATGCTCGGCGCAGGACGACGGTTTCTTTTTCCTGAACTTCGTCAAATTCCCAGTAATAGCCTTGCAGGTTTTGCACCCATTCGAAATAGGAAACGACCACGCCACCGCAGTTCGCCAGAATATCGGGGACGACCAATACGCCGTTTTGACGCAGGATGGCATCAGCTTCGGGTGTAGTCGGACCGTTTGCGCCTTCGACCACGATTTTGGCGCGGACTTTGCCCGCATTTTCGGAAGTCAGTTGGTTTTCCAGAGCGCAAGGGGCGAGTACGTCCACATCCAGCGCCAAGAGTTCGGCGTTGCTGATTTCTTTGCCGTAACCCGCTTCGTTGGTAATGAAGCCTTTTTCTTGGAACTCTTTGAACAGGGCTTCCATATCCAAGCCGTTTTCATTGTAGATGGCGACATCGACGGTCGAAACGGCAACCACTTTTGCGCCGGATTGATGCGCGTAATAGCCTGTGTGATAGCCCACATTGCCGAAGCCTTGGATGGCGTAGGTTGCGCCTTTGACGTCTTTGCCGAGTTTTTCCAAAGCTTGGACGGCGGCGAAGTTCACGCCGTAACCTGTCGCTTCGGTACGCGCCAAAGAACCGCCGAATTCGACCGGTTTGCCGGTGAACACGCCCGGCGCGGATTTTTTAACGACGTTTTCGTAGGCATCGACCATCCACGACATGATTTTGCCGTTGGTGTTCACATCAGGCGCAGGAATATCGATTTTTTCGCCGATGAGCGGGGAAATGGCTTCGGAATAAGCGCGTGCAATGCGTTCCAACTCTGCTTCTGAATAATCGCGTGGATCCAAGGTAATGCCGCCTTTGCCGCCGCCGTAAGGAATGCCCGCAACGCAGCATTTGATGGTCATCCAAATCGACAGGGCTTTGACTTCGTCCAAATTCACATTGGGGTGGAAGCGCACGCCGCCTTTGTACGGGCCGACGGCGTTGTTGTGTTGCGAACGGTAGCCGGTGAAGGTTTTGACCGTGCCGTTGTCGAGTTTGACGGGGAAGGTAACTTCCAAAACGCGTTGCGGGCTTTTCAGGATTTCATACACCGCAGGGTCGGCATTGAGCCGGTCGCAGGCGGTTTTGACCTGTTTGCGGGCGATTTCGAAAGGGTTAAGGGTTTCTTTTGCGGCGGATTGGGACATTTCTCTTCCTTCTTATGTCTGGTTGAAATTTAAGGGCTTCACAGTTGTAACTATAACCAATTTCCAAATGAAATGTAATAGCATGTAGTCAGTATTTTTAAAATTGATTAATTTATATATGAATTTATTTTCAGACGACCTCTGAAACCTGACACCCCGTTGTCCGATATCGCCGCCAAAATCGGCTACTAAAACTAAAGCCCTTGTTTTTAAAAAAATCGTCTGAAATTTTATATCATCAGGCTGATGCTTTAAAAACAGCAACGACCGCATATCAGACTCGATAATATTGTTAACAATATCCAATTTTCGGCAGCACAAAATAAAGCATAACAAGATGGGCTGATTCATCCATTTTGACTTTATATAGTGGATTAACTTTAAACCAGGACGGTGTTACCTCACCTTGTCCTGATTTAAAGTTAATCCACTATAACATATGAAAAAGGTCGTCTGAAAACCCATGTTTCAGGTTTTCAGACGACCTTTTTGAACCTCATTGTTTACCGTTCGGCGGCGCTGCTTCTTTCGGCTTGCTCTTCTGCCGCTTCATACGCTTCCACAATTTTCTGTACCAGCGGGTGACGGACGACGTCTTCGCTGGTAAAGGTGTGAAAATACAGCCCTTCCACGTCGCGCAGTTTTTCACGGGCGTCTTTCAAGCCGGATTTGATGTTGCGCGGGAGGTCGATTTGGCTGATGTCGCCGGTGATGGCGGCTTTTGCGCCGAAGCCGATGCGGGTCAGGAACATTTTCATTTGTTCAGGCGTGGTGTTTTGCGCTTCGTCCAAAATCACATACGCGCCATTGAGCGTGCGCCCGCGCATATAGGCGAGCGGGGCAATTTCGATCAGGCCTTTTTCCATCAGTTTGGTCACGCGGTCGAAGCCCATCAGGTCGTAGAGCGCGTCGTAGAGCGGGCGCAGGTAGGGGTCGACTTTTTGCGCCAAATCGCCGGGCAGAAAGCCGAGTTTTTCGCCTGCTTCGACGGCGGGGCGGACGAGGACGATGCGTTCGATTTGGTGTTTTTCCATGGCATCGACGGCGGCGGCGACGGCGAGATAGGTTTTACCCGTACCCGCGGGGCCCAACCCGAAGACGACGTCGTGGTTTAACAAGGCGCGGATGTAGCCGTTTTGGCGCGGGGTACGCCCGCCTATGCTGCCGCGCTTGGTGCGGAAATAATATTGTTGGTCGTGGTGTTTTTCTTCGTGTTTCTCATCGGCGGTTTTGGCTTCGACGGCAGCGAGGCGGATGGCGTTGTCGTCCAAATCGCCTTGTTCGGCGGCTTCGGCGAGCGCGAGCAAGGCGCGGCGGCCGGCATGGGCGAGTTCGCCCATGAAGGTGAAGTGTTCGAAGCGGCGGCTGATTTGGATGTCGAGGGCTTTGCCCAAGGCTTCGAGGTTGCTGTCGAGCGCGCCGCAGAGGCGTTGGAGGACGGTGTTGTCGATGTCTTCAAATTGAAGATGGACGGTATGGGTCATATCTTGTTTCCATGATGATTAAAGGTCGTCTGAAAGGTGCGAGATGCTTTTCAGACGACCTTTCGGTGTTATTTGTTTTGCGCTTGTTCGCGAAGCTCGCGGCGCAAGATTTTGCCGACGTTGGACTTGGGCAACTCGTCGCGGAACTCGATGTCTTTCGGCACTTTATAAGCAGTCAGCTCGGAGCGGCAGAATGCGATGAGTTCTTCTTTGGTCAGGCTCGGGTCTTTTTTGACGACGAATACTTTGAGTGCTTCGCCTGTTTTTTCGTTGGGCACGCCGATACAGGCGACTTCCATGACTTTATCGTTGTGTGAAATAACTTCTTCGATTTCGTTCGGATAAACGTTGAAACCGGAAACGACGATGAGGTCTTTTTTGCGGTCAACCAGTTTCAACCAGCCTTTTTCGTCCATGACGGCGATGTCGCCGGTTTCCAAAAAGCCGCGCGCATCTATGGTTTTGGCGGTTTCTTCGGGGCGGTTCCAATAGCCTTTCATCACTTGCGGCCCGCGTACCCAAAGCTCGCCCGGCTGCCCGATAGGGACTTCTGTACCGTTTGCATCGCGCAATTCGACTTCGGTGGAGGGAACGGGCAATCCGATGCCGCCGCTGTACGCTTCGATATTGAGCGGGTTGCAGCACACGCCGGGACTGGCTTCGGTCAGGCCGTAGGCTTCGACGATGGGCGTACCGGTAATTTTTTTCCATTTTTCGGCGACGGCTTTTTGAGTCGCCATGCCGCCGCCCAAAGTCAGGCGAAGGTTGGAGAAATCGACGGTGGCGAAATCGGGTTGGTTGACCATGCCGTTAAACAAAGTGTTCACGCCGATGAAGACGCTGATGCGCTCTTTTTTCAGTTCGCCGATAAAGCCTTTCATATCGCGCGGGTTGGTAATCAGGATGATTTTGGAACCGGCGTTGGTAAAAATCATCAGGTTCACCGTCAGGGCGAAGATGTGGTAAAGCGGCAGCGCGGCAATGACGGTTTCTTTGCCTTCGCGCAGTTGGAATTTAATCCATTCTTTCGCCTGAAGCATATTGGCGCAGATGTTGCCGTGGCTGAGGATGGCGCCTTTGGCGACGCCGGTCGTGCCACCCGTGTATTGCAACAGCGCGGTATCTTCGCGGGTCAGGGTAACGGGGCGGAAAGTATGTGCAGCGCCTTCTTTCAGGGTCGTCTGAAAAGGGATGGCGCTGGAAATACGGTATTCGGGCACCATTTTTTTAATTTTGCGCAGCACGAAATTCATCAGCGTGCCTTTGAAGAAGCCGAACATTTCTCCGACAGAGGCGACGATGACGTGTTTGATTTGCGTGCGCGGCAGCACCAGCTCCAGCGTGTTGGCAAAATTTTCCAAAACGATGATGGTGGTTGCGCCGCTGTCTTTCAACTGATGCTCCAGCTCGCGCGGGGTATAGAGCGGATTGGTGTTTACCGCCACCAGCCCCGCCTGCAGGATGCCGAAAAGTGCAATCGGGTATTGCAGCAGGTTGGGCAGCATAATCGCCACGCGCTCGCCGCGCGGCAGCTTCAGGACGTTTTGCAGATAGGAGGCGAAGTTTTCCGCCAGCTTGCCGACTTCGGCATAAGTGAGCGTTTTGCCCATGTTTTGAAACGCGGGTTGGTGCGCGAATTTTTCAACGCTTTGACGGAATACGTCGCTGATGGAGCTGTATTGCGTGATGTCGATTTCGGCATTGACGCCTTGTTCATAGCTGTTGAGCCAGAGTTTTTCCATATAAATAATCTTGTTTCGTTGGTTTTATGGTTGTCTTGAGGTCGTCTGAAAAGGCAGGAGCAAACCTGCCGCAGTAGTTTTCAGACGACCTTTTGTGTTTTTTAATCAAGCGGTAATAATGACGGGTTTGTCGGTGGACATGATAATGCCGCCGCCCAAGCAGACATCGCCGTCGTACAGCACGGCAGATTGACCGGGCGTTACCGCCCATTGCGGTTCGTCGAACACCAGCTCGACCGTTTCATCGTCCAGATAACGCAATTCGCAAGGCGCGTCCGCCATGCGGTAGCGGGTTTTGCCGGTGTAGCGCCCTTCTTTCGGGCGTTCGGGCAGGGTGAAACTCAAATCGTTCATGATGAGGCTGCGGGTGTAGAGCAGCGGATGGTCATGACCTTGTACGACGATGAGTTCGTTTTTCGTCAAATCCTTAGCGGCGACAAACCAAGGCTCGCCCGCGCCGCCGATGCCCAATCCTTTGCGCTGTCCGAGCGTGTAGAACATCAGCCCGACGTGTTCGCCGACGGTTTTCCCTTCGGGCGTGACCATTTTGCCGTTGTTGGTCGGCAGGTATTTTTGCAGGAACTCGCGGAACGGACGCTCGCCGATAAAGCAGATGCCGGTACTGTCTTTTTTGGCGGCAGTCGGCAAATTGAATTCAGCAGCAAGGCGGCGGACTTCAGGTTTTTCCAAACCGCCCAACGGAAAAATCGCGCGCTCGAGTTGGAAAGGCTTGAGGCGGTAGAGGAAATAGCTTTGGTCTTTGTTTTGATCCAAACCTTTGAGCAGATAATGCACGCCGTTGCGGACTTCTTTGCGCGCATAGTGTCCGGTGGCAATGGTATCCGCGCCCTGCTCCATGGCGTAATCCAAAAAGCATTTGAATTTGATTTCCGCGTTGCACAACACATCCGGATTCGGCGTGCGTCCCGCGCTGTATTCTTTGAGGAAATAAGCGAATACGTTGTCTTTGTATTGAGCGGCAAAATTGACGATATCGATGTCTATACCGATGATGTCGGCAACGGCAATAGCATCGAAAGAGTCTTGCTTGATGCTGCAATATTCGTCATTGTCGTCGTCCTCCCAGTTTTGCATAAACACACCGCGCACTTGATAACCCTGCTGTTTGAGCAAGGCGGCGGTTACGGAGGAATCGACACCGCCGGAGAGCCCGACGATGATGTTTGAAGGTTGTTGAGTAATGTCCATGAAGGGGATATGGGTAGGAAACAGCAGTTTTTAAAGGCGGATTTTAGCACATTTTGATGAAGGGATAAGGAAGGCTACCCAATAAGGCTGATGGGGCTTGAATGATGTTTTATTGTATAGTGGATTAAATTTAAACCAGTACGGCGTTGCCTCGCCTTGCTGTACTATCTGTACTGTCTGCAGCTTCGTCGCCTTGTCCTAATTTAAATTTAATCCACTATAAATTCAAGAAATTAAATGATATTTAATAGAAAAAAGCCGTCTGAAACCGCTACCGTCGGTTTTCAGACGACCTTTTGTTTATTCGGATGCGCCGGCTGCTTTTTCTTTTTGTCGGGTGAACACATCGCCCTTTCTGTAAGCATTACGCTTTCCGTGCAAACTGTAATACTCGACAAGCTGTCCGTTTCTCCGCACGAAATATCCGCGGTCTTTTTCATATTTCGGACAATGCGTGTACCAAGAATCGTCGCCTTCGCTGCAATAGCTCAGATACAGTTTGCCGCGTTTGACATAGCCTTTTACCTTGCCGCTGCCGCCCGGACCATTCGAACGGCCTTCATTCCACTCTCCGGAAATAATGTATTTCGGTGATTGTTTAATATTAAAATATTTACCGTAGATACCATCTTCCAGTTCTTGCTCATACCCCCAATTTCCAGAAAAATCAGCGGCTAATGCTTGACCTGCAAACCATAATGCACACGCTGCAAGAATATATTTCTTCATTTTAGCCTCATCGTTCAATCAATAATAAACAGATGGCATTTTATGACGAAGCAGAATATGTGTCCATCACAAAAGGTCGTCTGAAATGACAGTTTCAGACGACCTTTTTTATCACATTACAATAACTTTCATCACCATTTCAGACGACCTCAATCCAAAATCTTGCCGACGATTTCGCCCACGTCTTTCGACAATCCTTCCTGCGCCCGAATGCGCTGCAATTCTTGTTTCACCAAGTTTTTGCGGTGCGGTTCGAGCTTATTGCAGAGGTTGAACGCCTGCACTAAGCGGGCGGCGACCTGCGGGTTGAAGCGGTCGATTTCGATGACTTTGTCGGCGATGAAGCGGTAGCCGCTGCCGTCTTCTGCGTGAAAATGCGGGACGTTGCGGCTGAAGCTGCCGATGAGCGAACGGGCTTTGTTGGGGTTTTCGAGGCTGAATTTCGGATGCTGCAAGGCGGTTTGAACCTGTTGCAGGGTGTCGCTGCGGCGGCTTAAGCCGATGAGGACGAAATATTTGTCCATGACCAGCGCGTCGTCTGAAAACTTGTCGGCAAACTGCGCCAGCAGGCGGTTGCGCGTATCGCTTTCGTTGCCGTTGACGGCGGACAGGATGCCCCATTCGTGGGTCATGTTTTGCGCCATTTCGCCGTATTTTTCGGCAACGGTTTCGATGTGCGCAGGGTCGGCGCGCAGGACGAAGGCGCGGCAAACATTGCGCAGCGTGCGCCAGCCGGCGGTTTCGGGGCTGTATTCGTAGCTTTGGTTTTCCTGCTTCGCCGCCTGACGGTTCAATTCGTGCCATTTCGGCAGGAAGTGGACGGCAAGCGTATCCAACAAGGCTTCGCGCGCCTGATGGTAGCGCAGCGGGTCAATGTTTTCCGCGCCGTCCCACAGTTCGGCTTCGGACGGCACGCCCAAAAGCAGGGCTTTGAAGGCGTTGTCCAAGAGGTCGTCTGAAATGACTTTTTCGACGGCGGCAAGCAGTTTGTCGTGTTTCGGCAACTCAACGTCGTCTGAAAGCGCGGCAAGGTTAGCGGCGACGGCGCGGCGGTAGAGCGTTTGGGCGGCTTCCCAGCGCGTGAAGGCGTCGCTGTCATGGGCGAGCAGGAGCAGCAGGTCGTCGTCGCTGTACGGATAGTTCAGATGCACCGGCGCGCTGAACCCGCGCAGCAGCGAGGGAACGACGGCTTCGGTTACGCCTTCGAGCGGGAAGGTCTGTTCGGCTTCAGTCAGCAGCAACACGGCTTCGGTTGCGCGTTTGCCCTGATAATCAAATGCCACCGCTTCGCCGTTGCGGTTCAGCAGCCCGATTTTGACGGGAATCATCATCGGCTGCTTATCCGCCATATCGGGCGTGGGCGGCACAGTTTGTTTAATGGTCAACTCGAAAATATTGTTTTTCAGACGACCTTCCGCTTCCAAAACGGGCGTGCCCGCCTGGCTGTACCATAAGGCGAACTGGTCGAGATTGATGCCGTTCGCGTCCGCCATCGCCGCGCGGAAATCGTCGCAGGTAACGGCCTGGCCGTCGTGGCGTTGGAAATAGAGCTTCATGCCTTTCTGGAAGCCCTCTTCGCCGAGCAGGGTGTGATACATCCGCACCACTTCCGCGCCTTTTTCATAAACGGTCATGGTGTAGAAATTATTCATCTCCTCATAGCTGGCGGGGCGCACCGGATGGGCGGTCGGCCCTGCGTCTTCGGGGAACTGGTGCTGGCGCAGCAAGCGGATGTTTTCGATGCGGCGCACGGCGCGGCTGGCGCGGTCGCCGGAAAATTCTTGGTCTCGGAACACGGTCAGCCCTTCTTTCAGCGAAAGCTGGAACCAGTCGCGGCAGGTCACGCGGTTGCCCGTCCAGTTGTGGAAATATTCGTGTCCGACCACGGATTCGATGCCTTCGAAATCGGTATCGGTGGCGGTGCGGCTGTCGGCAAGGACGAACTTGGTGTTAAAAATGTTCAACCCCTTGTTTTCCATCGCGCCCATATTGAAATCGCCCACGGCGACGACCATGAAAATATCCAAGTCGTATTCCAAACCGAAGCGCGTTTCGTCCCATTTCATCGCGTTTTTCAACGATTCCACGGCAAAGCCGACCTTGGGTTTGTCCGCTTCGGTGGTGTAAAACTCGATTTTGACGTTTCTGCCGCTCATGGTGGTGAAATAGTCTTCCGTTACCGCCAAATCGCCCGCGACCAAAGCAAACAGATAGCTCGGTTTGGCAAACGGGTCTTCCCATTTCACCCAATGGCGGCCGTCTGAAAACTCGCCGCCGTCGATTTTGTTGCCGTTGGAAAGCAAAACGGGATAGCGTTTTTTGTCGGCGACGATGGTGGTGGTGAACTTGGACATCACATCCGGACGGTCGATGTAAAATGTGATTTTGCGGAAGCCCTCCGGCTCGCACTGGGTAAACAAATTGCCGCCGGAAGCATACAGCCCCATCAGCGATTTGTTTTCCGCCGGCAGGATTTCGGTTTCCACTTCGACGGTGAAGCGTTCGGACGGCACGCCCGCAATCGTCAGCGTCTCTCCTTCCAACACATAATCCGCCGCCGCCCCGTTGATTTTGACGGACAAGAGTTTCGCCGAACCGTCCAACACCAGCGGCTCCCCCACCCTCTGCGGCTCGACCGTCAAACGCGACTTCACGACGGTTTGCGGTTCGGCAATATCAAAATGCAGGTCGGTTTCGAGAATGCGGTAGGCAGGCGTTTGGTAATCTTTCAGATAATGGACGGTTTTGCTCATGGTTTTGCTTTCGGATATTCGGATAAGAAATAAATCAAAGAATTGAAAAGACGGGCAGTGGATCAGCTTGTATCGGACGGCATGAATTGCCTTGTCCGCTTGCTGTCATCCACTATTGGGTCGTCTGAAAATGCAATATTAACAAAATAACAAAGCTCGCACCCATCATCCCACAAAAATACCTTTTATCCAATATTTCATGCCACAAAGTCAGGTGCCGCCCCGTCTTTCATTTACGCTGTTAGAATGCCCCCTTCGACCCCGCTCGGGTATAATCCGTTGCCATATCGGCAATCGCGGAATGACCAAAATTGCTTTAAGATTTCGGGCGGCCAACCGCCCAGTCTGCCAATGAACGGCTGAACCTTTACCGGCATTCCCGTTCCAATCCGTCAGGTTTTGATTATCTTTGAGGTGTGATAAATATGTCTTCCAAACCTTTGCTCCTTTTGTGTTCCACATTGACTGCATTGCTATGCGCCTGCAGCGCCGGCAACGAAGCGGCAGAAGCAAGCGCATCCGGAGCTTCAAATGCGTCGGCAGCCGCAGCCTCCCAAGCCCCGGCACAAACCGCCGCTTCAGAAGCAGCATCAGCCTCCGCGCCTTCCGCCACACAAAATCTGACCGGCTTGGAACAGGCAAAATGGCAAACCTACCGCTGCAAAGACAACGGCAGCGTAACAGTCCGCTATTTCAAAACAGAGGACGGCGCCGCCGCGCAAGTGCGCTTTAAAGGCGCTGAATTTGTCGCGCCTTTCAGCCCCGAAATGAGCAACGAAGATTTGAACGCCTTTAGCGACGGTCAATACACATGGACAATCGGCAATTTTGCGGAAACCGATTTCTACAAGGAAGATGGCGGTTTTCTGGTTCATCATGAAGCCTCGGAAGAAACGCCTGACAACATGACGGACAACCTGCTGCTGCAAGAATGCGCCCCGTCCCAATAGCATTGCTGCTTTGGCGAAAACCTACAACTATAGTGGATTAACAAAAATCAGGACAAAGTGACGAAGCCGCAGACAGTACAGATAGTACGGAACCGATTCACTTGGTGCTTCAGCACCTTAGAGAATCGTTCTCTTTGAGCCAAGGCGAGGTAACGCCGTCTGGTTTAAATTTAATCCACTATATTTCCTCGCAATACACGCCATACACACTAAAAGGTCGTCTGAAAACCTCAAATCGAGATTTTCAGACGACCTTTTCTTTTGCCTATTTAGAACGTGTGTTTCAACGTAGCGGTCAGGCTGCGCGGCGTGCCGTAAACGTGGATGTCGGGCATGGGGCGGTAGCGTTTGTTGAACACGTTTTCAAAGTCCAAACCTATGCGGGTGGATTTGCCGATTTTGTAATGCGCGGTCAAGTCCAGCGTGGCGTATGGGCGTTGGGTTAAGGCTTCTTTACCGGCAACGGTGAAAGGCTGGTATTCATCATAGGCGTTTGTGCCGCTTTGCCAGTTGACGTTTGCACCCAAGTTTAGGCGGTCGGTAACGTCATACGCAGTAAAGAGTTTGAAAAGGTGGGCAGGATAAGAAGGGTTGACCAAATTGCCCGCATCGTTTTTGAGTTTGGAGTACGCATAAGAAGCATTGATCAGCCATTTGTCGCTCAGGCGTCCGCCGACGGACAATTCCACGCCTTTGGTTGTCGTGCGGTCAACAGATTCATAGTAAACTTGTTGATTTTTACGATCATAAATTTCTTTAGCCAAATGGTCGCGTTTATTGATAAACGCCGCCGCAGAAGCGTTCAAACGGCCTTCAAACCATGAGGCTTTTAAGCCGAGTTCATATGTTTTGCCGCGTTGCGGTTCGAGCGGTTTGCCGTTTCGATCCAAATTGCGCACTTGCGGGCGGAATATGGTGGTATAGGAGGTGTAGGCTGTCAGATTGTCGTTTAAATCATAACTTGCGCCCAAATAGGGGATAAATACCTTGTTTTTATGCCTGCTGTCGGCAAAATTGTTGCGATCGGAACTGTAGCGGTATTGCCAATCGACAAACCGTCCGCCGCCTATCAATGCCAGCCTGTCGGTCAGTTTGAAACGGGTCGAACCGTAAACAGAGAGGTTTTTCATATGGGCAAAGCCGTCGCGAAGATAGGGTATGGCCGGTTTTGTGAAATTTCCGTCAAAACGGCGCAAATCAGGGACAACCCCATCTTTATTTCTCTTGTAATATGAAGGAGTTTCCTTATTGTACTGATAGCTGATGCCGGCATTGAATTCATGTTTGCGCCCCCAAAGCGGGTAATCGCCGTCCAAATTCAGAGAAAAATCTTGGTCGGTGTACTTGGCTTGGTCGCGCTCGGCAACGAATTGAGCGGAATAGTCCGGATTAATGACAAAAGGACCGGCCATGCCGGCAACCGCATCACTTTTTCCATAAGTATGGCTGTAGTTGCCGTTCAGAGTCCAACCGTTTTCAAACTCATGATTGACAGAAGTAAAGATTTCCGCACTGTTTTCTTTACCGTAAGCCCATTTTGCCGAGGAATTGCTGCGCGGTGAGGCTGGAAACGGTTCGAAAGGTTGATTGTTTTCAGGGTCTCCCGCTACGGTCAGATAGCTGAAAGGAGAGCTGCCGGTATTGCGGAAACGGTGTATTTCCGTACCGAGGCGCCAGTGGGTTTGCGGCGTGAGGTCGTAGGACAGAATGCCGTAGAAAGTGTGATTGTGGCGCGAAGTGTTCGGCAAGTAATCGCCGCCGTGGTCGCTGACCAAAATGGCGCGGCCGCGCAAGGTATTATCGGCATTCAGAGGATGATTGGCATCAAGGACGAAGCGGTAGTGTTTCCAAGACCCCACACCGGCTTCCACGCTGACGGCAGGTTTGGCAGTCGGTTTTTTGCGTTCCAAAGCAACCGTACCGCCCGGTTCGCCCATACCGCCGTTGGACAAACCGCTTGCGCCGCGCACGACGACGACTTGTTCGTACAATGCGCTGTCCAGATTATTGGTGCCGCGACGTATAGCTTTACCGTCGTAAAGGAATTTGGGCGCGCCGTCTACGGAAATGCTGTCAATCGCCTGACTGCGCGAAATAAACTCGCTGTGGCCGGAGACATTGTTGCCCATTTTGCTGTGGAACACGCCCGGTGTTTGTTTCAACACGTCCTGCAAGGTATCCAAACCTTGGTCGTCCATTTGTTTTTCGGTAACGACGGACAAAGACTGCGGCGTTTCGCGCTGGGTCAGGCGGATGCCTGTGGCGGCGGAAGAAGTCGGAATGGTGTAGTTTGAGGTTGTCTGTTTGCCGATGCCCCGTACTTGGACAGTAGGCAAATCAACCTGCTCAACCCCATCCCCTGCACCTAAGGAGTAAGCAGACAAAAGTGCCGCAGCAACAGCAACCGGCAAACGCGCAGGACGAAATTTAGATAATGGCATGGTGTCTCCTAATTATTTAGCCGTCCGAACGGCAGCGGAGTTCCAAACCTCCTTGCACCATTCGGCAGCAAACGGCTTTTTATGCATTAAATAAGAATTTTTATCAAATTTCTGTAATGGGATGAAATAAAACGGTCGGAGTATAGGAAACTGACGGGCATGAATCAAATAATTTACACAGTCCCCGATACATCATTTTCATCTGCATGACCATCTTTCATTCTCAATCAAACAAATCTGACAGCCGCAAAAAAGTCGTCTGAAAAGTTTCAGACGACCTTTGGCTGATTTATGTGAAAGATAAATCTGTTGTATCAATTTTCCAAATTCAACTTAAGTGGCAGCGGTGAGGCATTTTGCTGATAGGTTTCAAAATCGACAGTTTTCTATCATCCAATCCTAACTTTCATCCACATGGAGTCTATACTTGCCACAATGACGACATTGAAAAAGATAACCTGCCATGTCGCCATCTCGACTGAGACATTCCTCCAAAATATCACGGTCAAATCCATCCGAAAGTTCATAATCTGCCAAGATAGCTTCTTTTTCCGGCATCTGGTTCAGTTCATCCATTCCCACATGATCAATGAAATTACAGAAATCATCACAACAAGCTAACCAATATTCCCCCTGCCAGCTGCTATAACCCGGCGTGGTACGGAAAAAGTTTTTAACCCGATCCGGATCGCTGACCATTTCAGATTCTGCATCTTGAATATAATCACCATCAAACTTATCTGCCGCAGCTCCACTGGCTACACACTCCAAACAAAGACAATCAATCTCCTCTGTCGCATACATACTATCCAAATAAAGATCAGGAACACAGCCGCAAACCTGACAAACAAGACCGTCTTGATTGCGCTCAATTGGACCAAATTCCAGTTGATAAATATTCGGATGATAAGGAAATTTAACGTGGCTCATGATTTCAAATCTTTAATTTTAGGTTAAAACAGCCTTACTTGAAGCTTTTGCCCCAAGCTTTATTGGCAAATACGATACTGTAAACAAAATGTGCAACTCTCTGCATAATTTGGATTTTACACTGTTTCAGATAACAGACGATTTAGTATGGCATTTTCTGATTACCCAATCAATTTTAAAAAATCCGACAGCCGCAAAAAAGGTCGTCTGAAAAGTTTCAGACGACCTTTGGCTGATTTATGCGAAAAATAAAACCGTTGTATCAATTTTCCAAATTCAATTTAAGTAGCAGCGGTGAGGCATTTTGCTGATAGATTTCAAAATCCAAAGCCTTCTGTTCTTCATTCCAGCGCAATCTACGGGAAGGGCTGGAATGTTTTGCCAAAACGCTTTCTAAAGCAGCACGGCGTTTACCGGCAGGCAGTCGGTATAACTCTAAAGCGGCTTGGAATGCGCGTTGCTGCATGGCGGTATCTTGCAGGCGATGAACGTTGGAGTCGTAGGCAGGAAGAGTAATAGCGTAAGTGATACAGCCAACACTATTGCCCATACACGCCCATTTTTTAGCGAATGTTTGGTTCATATCTTCCGGAGGCATCCATTTCGCCTTGGTGTCATTTTTCAAAATAGCCATTTTTTCCGGTTTGCAGTAGGCAGCAAAGTAAGGCGAGATGTGGGCTAATGTATGTTCTGCATCCACATTAGGACGCAATAGAAGAGAAAGCATTATGTCGGCATACTGTATTTCTCCGTTCATTAATGTCAGCAACTCATAAAACCCATTCACATTCATGTACCACTTCTGTAAGAACCATAATCTTTGCTGTTCAAATTCCCATCGCCGTAGTGAATTGGCACTTAACCGAAACTCTTCCTGAGCTATCAAACAAATATTTTGTTCCTCTGCCGGCAGAACATCAAACATCCCGTCACATTCGGCAGGCAGACGGTTTGCCCACTCGGGTTTTTCGTACAGCATTTGCGCGGCAAGGTCGGTATTCCTTCGGATAACGGCATTCCCTATCATGGCGTAAATCAACTCAGGATCATTATTCAGCATACTGCGCCCTGTCTTAATGTTGCGGCAAACGCGCTTCCATGCCTCGGCTTCCCGCCCTTCCGCCCAATCAAGTGCAGCAGGTTTTCTACCGTATTTCACGAATTGCAGTTTTGGAAGCGGTTTATTAGCAATACCATAATCATCATTAGGCCAATCTCTTGAAACAAAAATATCGTAGTCGGCAAGCCTGTCTACATTGGCTAACAGTTCGGCGTATTTTTCCACCACAGCTTTCGATTTCGGCAAGTCGGCACGCACTTCAGCCAAGCACTCTTGCGCCGTTGTGCCACAGTCCAATGATTTATCATCGTACTCAGGAACAATAAGCCGCCTGCCTTGCAATTCCTGATTCTGCTTAAGGATATCTTGGTTGTTATTGCTTTGGAGGTCGCTTCCGAAACGCTTCATCAAGTCGGCACGATCGGCATCATTTTTTGTGCGGAACTCCAGCAGCCACAAGGCATCTATGCCGTTTTTCAAAGATGGCGACGGGGTGGACTGAATGGAGAGCAGCGCCAAATCCGCTTGCGCGGCTTGGATTTCGCGCTGTTTCAGATAATAGGGAACGATGTAGAGGACGACCGCTACGACAAGCAGCAGGATGACCAGCGTCCAAAGCAAGTATTTCCAGAAACGTTTCATGATGTTTTTATAGAGTCAGGCAAAATAAGGCGATTATACTGTGTATCGGCTTTATTTTTTGCATTTGCCATATAAAAAGGGCCGAATATCCATACCCGGCCCTTTTATCTTTTCAGACGACCTTTTAACTCCCCAACCTTACATCAATATGTCGTCTGAAACCTACTCTATCCCCGCCCATTTGTGCGTCTGCATGCTCAACTGCCAATGCACGGGCGCGTCGGGGCGGCTGTTTAAGAGACCGATTTGGCGGATGGTGTCGTAGATGTTCATCACACCGTTTTGTTCGCAGGGCGAAAGGTAGTAATGGCGCGCGCGGATTTTGCGTTCCATGTTTTCGCAAAATCCGACCACATCGCCGTCGGCAACGATGCGCACTTCGTCGGCTGTTTCGATGCAGCTTTTTTCGTATTTGGCGGCGTAGCAGGCTTTGGGACTGGTGGCGACGTAGTCGATTTGCGGCGGCGCGGACTTGAGTCCGTTGGTTTCGATGCAGAGGAAATAACCTTCTGCCTTGAGCGCGTCCAACAGCGTATCGAGATGCGGCTGTATGGTCGGTTCGCCGCCGGTGATGATGATATTGCGGGCAGTGTAGGTTTTCAGACGACCTAAAATGTCGGACAGGCTCATCATGCCGAATTTCAAATAATCGGTATCACACCAGCCGCACGCCAGATTGCATTTGCCCAAGCGGACGAACACGGCAGGCATGCCCGTGTTCCAGCCCTCACCTTGCAGGCTCTCGAAAATTTCGACGATGCGGTATTGCGGATTTTCGGGGGCAACGCTGATTTTTTTCATACCGCCAACACCGCTGCCGCCGCCAGCATCGCGGGCAGGCCTTGTTTGACGAGTATACCTTTGTTGCCGGAAGAGAACGCACCCCATGCGGCGGCAATCAAGACGAAGCCGAGAAACAGAATCGTCGCGCCGTAAACGGCATTGTCCGGCGCGGCAAACCGCGACCACACCAGCCCGATGCCGAGAAAGCCGTTATACAGCCCTTGGTTGCTGAACAGGGTCTGCACGCGCTTTTGCTCCATAAATTCATAAGGCAGCTTGAACATTTCCGCCGCTTTTTCGCTGGGAATCTGCGTCATTTCAAGCCAGGCGATGTAGAAATGTTCGGCGGCGACGAGGAGGACTAAGAGGGTGGAAAGGAGTTTCATCGTATTCCTTTAAAGAATCTAGGTTGTTGAAATTTTTTTGAAAACCAAAGTACGGTTTATTTGGCAGACCGCTTCAATACAAACAAAATAAGCAAAAACGGCAGCAAAACAACGGCACCCATCAGAAAGAATTTCGGATATATCCGTTTGTCGTCTGCAAATTCCCTCAGCAGGGCGGCATCATCCGTTCCGCTTCCAATCGTCAATTCATCACTGCCATAATGAAGCGTTCCGCCGGCAACGGCATAATATCTGTCATTCAAAACCACTATCCTGAGATTCTCCGCATACAGCGTTTCCCCATGATATTCCGCACAGACTCTACCCATACCCATTCGGCAGTCTGCATGAATAACCTCTTTGCCGCCGACAATGCGCACACTCGGGTCATAAGCCTTGCCTGTAATTTTGACTTCGGCAGCGTTTAACCGTATTTCCCGACTGCGGATGTTGCCGACGGTCAGGTCGAATCCGATAAATATCGAGGACACTGCTGCCAATATGCAAAACGAACAGAAAACCGCCAACACACCGTCAAACCATTTTCCAAACGGCAAGCCGCTTATCCGCACTCCCCTACTCCCCTTCATACTCCGCACACGATGTCGGCGTTTCCCACAATTTCACGCTGCACACTTTCAGCCCAGCGTTTTTCAAACGGTCGTACATTTCGACCGCCATATTTTCGGCAGTGGTGCGGCAAGGCAGGCACAGGGTTTTCATGTTCCAGCCTTCCAAGAGCGCGGCGATTTGGCATTCGCGCTCGTTCCCGCCGTTGTAGATAAACGCGTGGTCGAAAGGGTCGGTAATGTGTTTTTTCACAATGGCTTTGAGGTCGGTGAAATCCATCACCATGCCGTCTTTCGGCCCGCCCCTGACGGGGTCGTCTGAAACGGTGATTTCGAGTTTGTAGGTATGCCCGTGCAGGTTTTGGCATTTGCCGTCATGCCCGTCGAGCATGTGTGAAGAGTCAAAGGTGAATATCTTGGTAATTTTCATGGTGGGTACTTTAAATCGGTAAATAGCCCTGAAAGCCCATTTCGGCAGGCTTGCCGTGCGGATTCGGGGTCAGGCGGATGGTGTGATTGCCGATGCGGTCGAGCCGGAGCAGGTTGTCCACGTCTTTTAAGTTATCTTTATGCCGCTGGACATGGTCGGTCAACAGGGTTTGCAGGGCTTTTTGTTTGGCTTCGGCAGGCGTGGCGGCAACGAACAGTCCGAAAGCGTGCTCCTCGGCAAGCTGCCCCGCGCGATAACCGCCGACATTGACGAAATACAGGTGCGGAGCGTTTTCAGACGACCTCTTTGGTTCGGCGGTATCGGGTACGTCGACATCGTAACCGTCCGCCCATTCGACAATCTGCCAGCCGTCGATGTGGATTTTGTCCGTGTCGCCGAACCATGCGGCTTTGAGCGCGGGGATGGCTTCGCGGTAATCGTCGCACACGGCAAATTGGATGTCGTGCACTTCGATATTGGAACGGCCTGCGTTACCGCCGAGATAGAACATATAAAGTTTGGGCATCTTCGTCCTGATGAATTTTTGAGGTTTGGGAACCGGCTTTCCTCCGCCTGCCTACCCGCCCAATTTCCTACTCAAACTTTCCGCATATTCCTCGCGTTCGGCGCGGCTGGTTTCGGGGAGGTGGGTGTTGAGGGACGACCATTTCCACCTGCTGCGCGCTTTGTTGAGTTCGGACGGGAGTTTGTCCGGCGTCCAGGGTGCTTTGCGGCTGTGCAACTCGACCTGCGATTGCGCCGCATGGCCGCGCGTTTGCAGGATGTGGAGCAAATCGAGGGCGCGGGCGGCGAGCAAGGTTAGGGTTTCGGGGTCGGTGTGCAGGGTTTGGCGGCCGGTGAGCTTGTCGGAAATGGTGCGGGTATTGGGCAGGATACCGCCCAAAAAGCCGCCGATTGCCGTACCCAAGCCGAGCGAACCGCCGAGCGTGGCGATGTCCAGCCCCAAGCCGATGAGTGCGCCGGTTGCCGCGCCCGTGCCGGTACGGATGCCGTATTGTTTGAGCAACTCGCTGTCGAACGGGTCTTGATGGAAGGCTTTGGGCACCCAGTCGCCGCCGTCGATTTCGCTGTGGTAGAAGCGGTAGAGGGCAAACAGCCGCTGCTGCATCTGCCGTTCGAGCTGGCGTATTTCTGCCTGCATGGTTTGCAGGACGGGCGCGGGGTCGTCGTTTTCGTCGATTTCCTGCGTAAAGGCTGCCACATCGAGCAGGAAACCTGCGATTTCGTGCCGCGCTTCTTTGTTCAGACGCGTCCATTCGCGGCGGCGGGAAGCGGTCAGACGGTCGATGATGTCGTGTTGCGGCAGCATGGTGGCGAGCTTGTTCCAAAGGTTCAATTCGCCTTCAAAATCGAAGGCGACAGTGTCGAACCCTGCGAAAACGTGGAGATTGCGACGCGCCAACATGGTTGTCCACGCTTCAGGAAGCTGCCCGCCGGTAAAGTTGAACACGGGCATGACCGGTTTGGCGCACCATGACAGAATGGTCAATTCGTCCCGATATTTGTCGAGTACGGGTTCACGCGCGTCGATGACGTACAACGCCATGTCGCTTTGCAAAAGCTGCCGCAGCACTTTGGCTTCTTGGTTGAAATCATGATGCGCGCCGTGGCTGTCGAGGAACTTTTGCAGCCGCTCGATGCCGTCGGCACGGGCATCCGTATGGGTTTCCAGCCAATCCAAAACGCCGCCGGCATCTTCGAGTCCGGGCGTATCGTACAGGTACAGCAGCGTGTCGGCGCCGTCGGTAATCGCGGCTTCTTCGACATGGCGCGTGGTGGACGGAGCGTTTTTGACTTCGCCGAACCCGCTGTCGCGCAACAGGGTGCGCAGGAGCGAGGTTTTGCCGGTATTGGTGTGCCCGACAACGGCGAGTGAAAGGGGTTGGTTGTTCATCATATTTTGAGAGAATGGATTTTCAGACGACCTTTTTCAGGATGGCGGCTTAACAGGGCATTGCAAGTGCGTTATTGGCTTTTCAGACGACCTTCCTGCGCCGCCTTGTCAGGTTCCAGCCATGCCACATCGCACTCTGCCAGCGCGTTACGCCAGTGGTCCAATGTTTCGGACAGGTCGTCTGAAAGCGCCCGTTCCGTCAAAAGCTGTACCACCGCCCCGCCCTGCGCCGCTTCCGAAAGCCGGACAATCTGACGCAACACGCCGCGGTCGGGGACGGTTTCCGCGCGCACGCCGATGAGGAGCTGGACGGGTTTCTGTTTCAATTCCGCCTCCAAAGCGGCAACTTCTTCCCGATTCGCCGCCACACCTTTATCCAGCCATTCCTGAGCCAGCCTGCCCGCAAACCATGTGCCTTCGTGCCATTCGGTTTCCAGCATGACTGCCCACTTGGGTGCGTCGTTTAAGGTGATTTTCGGGGAAACGGCGGACACGGTTTCCCGACGCGTGTCCGCATCGACGATTTTATTCTGCCAGCGGCGGATGACCGCCTGATAATAAGGCTTCTCCAAATCCAGCTTGCTTTGGCTTGTTTTTAAAAAGATTTTGCATACCGCCCACGCCAACAGGCGCGGCAGGATGCCGTAGCAGGCTATGCTGCCGACCAACAAGCCCGACCATGCGCGCGCATCGGCGATGTTGCCGTTCAGACGACCTTCGACCACCGCCCGCGCATCCGGGGCAGGGAAACCGAGTTTCGACGGCAGCCACGCCAACATTTCTACCGCGCGTACCGAAGCGGCATTACTCAACAGCGTGCTTTCCCAGTTGAACGTATATTGGCGCACCAAAAGCAGCAGCAATACCGACACCAGCATTCCGCTCAATGTGCAGAGCCATAGACTGTGCGAAGTCGCGCCGGCGATCCAACGCGCCGAAGGCTGCCGCCATTCGTCCGCATACAGCCGAAACACCGCCTGATTGACGGGGTCTTTACCCCGAAACCACGTCGCCGGACTGCTGAAAAACCGCCCTACTTTTACGCGCAGGAACAACGATGCCAGCCATACCGCCAACATCAGCGTATTCATACCCAAGACGCCCGCCAAAATCAGGAAAAAATTCAGCCCTTGACTGTCCATCAAAAGGTAAGTGCCGGAAAAGCCGCCGCTAAACATCATCGTCGCCGCCACGACCCACAGCCAAAACGACCCGGTCCGTACTTGTTCCAAGGTATGCCGAAGCCGGCGGTCTCTGTCTATCATCTCCGCGCGGCGGATGATTTTGCCTTCCACGCCGCCCTCGACATGACGCAACGCCTCCGTCGCCTGCACGGGATCGCCGGCAAAAATATAGCCGCCCTCTTCCAAAATACGGACAAGTTCGGCGAGTTTTCGGGATGGGTTCAACATAAAAAGGTCGTCTGAAAGGGATAGTGAAAACGCAAAGATTTTATCACAGCCCTTTTCAGACGACCTTTGTATTTTAAATGTGACACTCAGGCAAACCGTTTATCTCAAGGTTGCCGCTATTCCCCGTCTTGGAAAATCACATCGTTTTCAAACCGCGCCATATTGTGCAGCCCGTCGGTCAGGGCGATGCCTTTCAGTTCGTGGCGGCGAACCAAGTCCAACACGGCATCTTTGCCGGAAACGGGATGGCAGCCGGCGGGTCCCATGTGTTGGAAACGGTCGGTGTAAAAGAGGTATAAATAACCGTCCCTCGCATAAAGCCCGCCGTCTTTGCGGTTTATCCCGACAAAAAGCGGCTGCTCCGCCAATTGGTTCCAAACAATATATTTCACGGATTTCGCCAAATCAGCCGAATATTTTTCCACCAACCCGATCAGCAACACATTCTCCTGCGGCGTGTTGCCGGCAAAAAAACTCAGCAATTCGTCATCTTCGACATTTGTAAACTGCTTGAACAACTCCTCCGCCCGCGCCGGTGTAACCTTATAGGGATTGGAAAAACCGACGATGGCTATCGGATGAAATTGCAGCGGCAGCTTGGCATCGGTGCCGATGGACAAAGCATCCATCTTCTCTCTGGAAGCCGCCATGCTGCCCGCGCCGTTCACGCGCACCAGCCAAGAAAGTGCGCATTCAAAATGCTCGCCGTCCTGCCCTCGGTATTCCATCAGTTGAATGCCCAACGAGTGCGCGACACGCAGGACATTACTCAAATTATTGAACTGGTCTGCCTTATCCAACGCGCCAACCAAGCCGATGCCGTTTAAAGCGCCGTCCTGCCCGTCTGAAAAAGCCCGCGCCGCTTCATAGGTGTCAAACAGATACAAAACCGTCCGCCCGTCTTTCAGACGACCTATATACGGGATGCCCGTCCCTTCCGACACATCCGCCTGCATGGCAGACAGCGGCACATACACTTTATCTTTCGCATAAATCGCCCGCGCCGCGCCCTCGCTTTTTTCCTGCGCGGAAAGTTTGCGCGGCTCTTGTACCGTTTCGTCGGACGGCTTGTTCCCAAAAATTTTAGACAAAATACTCATTCGGTTTTCCTTAATGTATTGGTATGCGCCCGCTTGACTGCTTTTCTGCGCAACAGAACGGCGGTAAACCGGGCGCGCAAGATTTTATCACAGCCTTTTTCAGACGACTTGCATTATCCCTAAGATACCGTCCATAATAGCTTTATGCTTTAAGCAAGGAAAAACAATGACTATACGAACCACAACGTTATCCCTACTCACCCTGCTCACCTTCTTCCCAACGATTGCCGCCGCGAATGACGAGCCGCCCGCCGACGGCGACACTTGGGTGGACCACCGCCACGAAGTCGTTTCCAAACGCTTGGACAAATGGTCCAACCGCATCGACGACTGGTTTGGCGAACCCGACCCCGACCACCCTGCCGACGCCAACCTGCGCGTCATGCTCGATACCGAATGGAACCCTGACGACAAGTTTACCGTGACGCCCCGCGTACGGGGTCGTCTGAAACTGCCGACCTTGGAGAAAAAAGTCCACGTGATTTTCGGTGACGACTCTTTGGACGACGAGTTGAAACACGAAGCCAACGCCTACCGCAACCGTACCAATACCAACGGCAGGATATTCGACGCATCCCAAAGCCGCGACAACAATGCTTCCCTTGCCGTACGCTGGTCTGAAGTATTCGCCAAACAGCGCACCGATACCGACTTCGATATCGGTATCCGCTCCGGCAGCGACCTGTACGCCCGCGCCAAAAGCTCGAGCAATTGGCAACTGACCGACAACATCGACACCAGTTTGGAGCAAATCTACCGTTACGGCATCAAGAGCAAACACCATGTCCGTACCAACTGGGAAACGCGCTACATCCCCAGCGAAAAAAGCTTTATCGCCAATCAGGCACACCTGCAATACGAACACGATAAAACCGAAGACTGGACATGGGGCAACAGCCTCTTCCGCCAACACAATCTTGGCAAACACCGCCACGTCAACTACGGCGTGTACACCGGTGGCGATATTGAAAAACGCAAAGCCGCCCTCAATACCTACGGTCCGTTTACCACCTACCGCCAGCCGATTTGGCGCAACTGGCTGTTTACCCAAACCGAGGTCAACTACTACAACAACCGCAAGGAAAACCAAAAACACCGCGTCGGCGCGCTGTTAAGGATTGAAGCCTTGTTCTGATGCAAAAAGGTCGTCTGAAAGCCTGTTAACGGATCCAACCCCGTCAATACAGCTTTCAGACGACCTTTTTTCTCAAAATTTTTTCAAACTCTCTCAATCGGATGATTCTTCCGAACCTTCTTCCCTGCCGTTGAAATACTCCACGGCTCCGCCATCGAAAAAGCCCTGCAAAATCGCCTGAGCCGCCACTTGGTCGAGTACCGCCTTCTGTTTGCGCCCGAACACCTGCGCTTCGGCAAGCAGGCTTTCGGCGTATAGCGAAGACATGCGTTCGTCCACCCAATATATGGGCAGATTGAAACGTCCGTGCAGGCGGCGGCCGAATTTGCGGCTGAGGCGGGTCAACTCGTGTTCCGTACCGTCGGCGTGGGTCGGCAGCCCGACGACCAGATGCTTGGGCTGCCATTCCCGTATCAGCTTGGCGATGGCGTTGAATTTCTCGTCGTTGCTGTTGCCGGTAACCGTCGCCAAAGGATGCGACAAGCCAAGCTCCGCATCGCCCTGCGCCACGCCGATACGCGCCTCGCCGAAATCAAACGCCAAAACCGTCCCTGCCGGCGCTTTATGCATGACCGGCTCCACAGACAAGCGCATCGGGTTGGATACCCAGCTTGGCGAATGCAGCGGCGTAGCGGTGTTCATAAGGCATATCGAACAAAATATGTTCGTCCGCCTTCACTGTCAGCCAGACATTGTCCGCCAGCTCGCGTTCAAGCTGCCCTTTGCTCCAGCTCGAATAGCCTATGCTGATTAAAATCTTATCCACCGCGCCCTGACGCGATAAGTTTTCAATCACATCGCGCGAAGAAGTCAGGGCAATGTCGTCTGAAACAATCATACTGTTTTGCCAGTTGCCCACGGGCGTATGCACGACATAGCCGCGGTCAATCTGTACCGGCCCGCCCATCATGACGTGTTCGTGCTGCATCCGCAAAGGGATATTGCGGTCAGACGCCGCAAAAATCATATCCATCGTAATCGGCGACGGTTTGTTGATGATGATGCCCAACGCGCCCTCTTCGTTGTGTTCGCACACATAAATTACCGAATTTTCAAAAAACGGATCATCCATATCGGGCATGGCAATCAAGAAATGGTCGGTTAGGTTCATATCGCTTGTCTTTTATTTGGTCGGCACAGGCGCATCCACGACGCACGCACCGTAAATCTGTTTGCCTTCCGCACCAGCAATTTGCTGCGCATCTGCTTTAGCACCGCCAAAGCAAGACACCGCGCTCAAAGAGTTTTTCGGCGACCCCTGAACGATTTTGTCGCTATAAATCAGATACGCAAACGCCTTACGCTTAGGATCGTAATAACGAATAATCTGCTGGCTCTTAAACGCCAAACTCGCACTGCGTTTAAACACTTCCCGCGGCTTGGCGACGGCTTGCTCGTTGTAACGGATGACCTCCGCCGTCTGCACGCACGACACGGAAGCATCGCTCGCATCCTCCTCCAAATTCACCGTCTCTTTCAAACCGCCTTTCTTCGCATAAGAAATATAACAGGCAACCCCTTGCACATCAGGATCGTCAAACCCCTCAACTTCAATACGGTCATTTTTCCCCAGCATATGAAAAACCGTGCTGGCACGTCCGATTTTATCGGTATCGTTGCCGCAGGAAGAAAGAAGCAGGGCACAAAGCGCAGGCAGAATAATTTTATTCATGTAAATTAAGAAACCTTTGAGGGTTGAAAATAAAGAAGCTAACACCGTAGCTCCTACTATATAAGACCGCTTGTTCAGATTGCAAGCACCGGAAAGACCCAAATACCCAATTGAATCCCTTCCCCGACCGTAAGCCCTCTCAAAACAAACCCTATCCCCTTCATTCCTTGGTACATTCAAGGTTCAAAAAGAGAATCCGTATCGATCGCCAAGATCGTCAAGTTTACGGACTGAGCTTTGGCTGCAAACAAAAGGTCGTCTGAAAACATATTTTCAGACGACCTTCTAATTTTCAAACTTTTCCAAACTAATCAGCTTTACCTTTGGCTTCGCGCTTGCGCTTCTGTTCCCTCGCCCAGTCAACCATATCTTTGGGGTAATAAGGGGATTTGCACAATTCGGTATCATCCAAGTCGTCAAGATAAACAATGGCGGCTACTTCAAAAGCCCAGTAGCCGCAATAACCGTTTTGCTCGGGATCACGATGGGTCTGGTATTCAAGGTCACTCATGCCGACCATTTTGCGATACCAGTCTTTGAGGTAGGCGTTGAGTTCTTCCAATTGTTCTTCTTTGGTTTCGCCACGCATAGCTTCACCGAATAAAATGGCGTGTTTGCCCATTTGAACATAATTCGGATCGGGGCGATTTTTAAAATGGTAGTCCAAAAAGTCTTCGATAGTGGAGTCAGGTTCTAAATCATCTTCTGCATTGGCAAGGATGACTTCGAGCAGGCGCGGAAGCAGGTCTTCGCGTTGCAGGAGGTAGCAAAGCGCGATAAGGTGCAGCGTTGTAAGATAGTATTCAACATAAAACCACGGCATCGGGCTGCTGTAGTAGCCGATTTCGTTTAATTTGGCTTTGTTTTGATGCCAGAATTTGGTGGAAACTTCCAATATTTCAATAATTTCATCAAGCATACCAGGAAGTTCGCCGATAGATTCTCCAGCGGTATAACTAGATTTTACATAATCCATTTTTGTAAATACTGCCAAACCGTAGGAGTTTCTCAGTTCTAAATTATTTGAATTGGAATTATCTTTAAGAATTTTCATTGATTCCGGTGTTTTCTCAACAATGAATTTCCATCTTTCCTCACTTAAAAAATGCTGCCTGCGCTTTTCATTAAAACAAACTTGTTCGGTTTCGTTCATGTTTTACCCCTATAAAATCTGGCTCGGTTGGTGCAATTCTTTGAATCTTTGTATTGAGACGAATTTAATCCCTCAAACAATAGCAGTTTGAAATCTGAATCCAACGCCCTATTTCAATTCACGGAAAGGTCGTCTGAAATCTAATTTCGTTTTCAGACGACCTTTCCGTATCAAACTCAATCAAGATTCCCCCACCTCATCACGGCTCCGCCATTTCCACCGCCTGCTTGATGTCCACGGCGACGACGCGCGAGACGCCTTTTTCCTGCATGGTTACGCCGACGAGCTGCTCTGCCATTTCCATGGTCAGGCGGTTGTGGGAGATGTAGAGGAACTGGGTTTGCGCCGACATTTCTTTGACCAGGTTGCAGAAACGCGAGGTGTTGGCATCGTCCAGCGGGGCGTCGACTTCGTCCAGAAGGCAGAAGGGGGCGGGGTTGAGGCTGAACAGGGCGAACACGAGGCTCATGGCGGTGAGGGCTTTTTCGCCGCCGGAGAGGAGGTGGATGGTGCTGTTTTTCTTGCCGGGCGGGCGCGCCATGATGGACACGCCGGCGGTCAGGAGGTCGTCGCCTATCATTTTGAGGGTGGCTTCGCCGCCGCCGAACAGGGTGGGGAAGAAGGTTTGGACTTTGCCGTTGACGGCGTCGAAGGTTTCTTTGAAACGCGCTTTGGTTTTGTCGTCGATTTGGGCGATGGCTTCTTCCAAAAGGGTGATGGCGGCCTGTACGTCTTCACTCTGGCTGCGGTAGTAGCCGTCGCGTTCGCGCGCTTCTTCGAGTTCTTGCAGGGCGGCGAGGTTGACGGCGCCGAGGGCTTCGATTTGCTGGGTGAGGCTGCCGATGCTGCTGTTCAATACTTTCGGCGATTCTTTCGCCAACGCTTCGAGCGCGTCCAAATCGGCGGCGCGTTCGGTCAGGTTTTGATGGTAGAGTTTGGCGTTAATCAGGGCTTCCTGCTGTTGCAACAGGGCGGTTTGGGTGGCGGCCTGAAGCTGCGGCAGCTTGGTTTGCAGGGCTTGTACGCGGGCGTATTGCTCCCTGCCCTGTTCCTGAATCTGCGCGAGTTTTTCCTGCACGGCGATGTATTCTTCGTCCAGCGTGAGCACGGCTTCGGTCAACTCGTCGAGCTTGATGTGCTGCTCGTCGTTTTGGAACTCGGTTTCATAGGCAAGGGCAAGCTCTTGCTGGCGTTCCTGCCAGTCGAGAGTTTGCTGTTCGAGCCGGGCGATTTGCTGCTGGTAGTTTTGTTTTTGCTGGTTGAGTTTGTGGACGGCGACTTCCGCCAGCCCGTATTGGCGGTTGGCTTCCAACAGGGCAAGCTGCGCCTGTTTCAGACGGCCTTGCTGCTCTTGGCGGCTGTGCGCGGTGGTTTGCTGCTGGTGTTCGAGTTCGGCGGCGGCTTCCTGCAAAGTAACGATGTCGTCTGAAAGACCGTCGGACGCGTGTTGCAACACGGTCTGTTCTTCCGCCAACTGCGCCAGTTCGCGCTCGATGTGTTCGCGGCGGATTTGCCCTTGGTTGGTGCGCGCCAAGAGTTCGGCGGCGCGTTGCTGCGCTTGACTGTATTGGCGCGTGTGCTGCTGTTGCTGCTGCATCAGGTTTTTGTGCTGCACTTCGGACGAACACACGGCGGCCTCCGCCTGTTTGAACGCGGCTTCGGCGGCGGAAAGTTCGGGGGCGAGGTTTTCCAGTTCGGACGCGATGCCGTCAAGGCGTGCTTTTTGGGCAATCAGGCTTTCCTGTGCGGGTTTGGCATAGAGCAGGACGCTGACTTTATCGATCTGATGGCCTTCGGGCGTAAGCCAGATTTGGTGTGCGCCCAAATCGCTTTGATGCGCGAGGGCGTAGCTCAAATCGGGTGCGCACAATACGCCGTCGAGCCAGTGGTGCAATGCCGTCTGAAACGGCGGCTGCGCTTGGATTTGGTTCAGCAATGCCTGTACGGGCAGGGATTTTTTGATGCCGCCGGAGAGGTCGTCTGAAAGCCATGCCGCCTGCCCTTGGGGCAAAGGTGCGGGCGGAACGAAGCCATGTGGCACGGCGCGGGCGTGCAGGCGTTCGACAAGAATGACGGACAAGGCGTGCTGCCACTCGGCGGGCGCGGTGATGTATTGCCACAGCTGCGGCGCGGCGGCGTGGGCGGTTGCCTGCCAGAAGTCGGCGGCTTCCTGCTGTTGCGACAGGATTTGCGACAACGCCTGCTGCTGCGCCTGCAAGGTGATGTGTTGCTGCTTCAGGCTTTGGAAACGGTTTGAGGCCGTCTGAAACGCCTCGCGGGCGGCGTGTAAAGCTTCTTCGGCGGCAATGATTTGTTCTTCGTAATGCTCTTGCTGGCTTTGCAACAAGGCGGCGGCTTCCTGCGCGGCAGCGGTTTCGGCTTCGTCGGGCAGGTTCAGGGCTTGGTTTTCCTGTTTCAGACGACCTTTGCGTTCTTCGTGCTTGGCAACGGTTTGTTCGGCATGGGCAAGCTGCTGCTGCTTCAATGCCAGTTCGCGGCGGATGCGGTTTGCCTCGTCCTGCTGGGTTTGGAAGGCGGCGTTGAGCGTGGCTTGGGCTTCTTCCAATTCGGGCAGACGTTCTTCGTGTTCGGCAACCTGCATCGCCCATTCTGCCAATTCGGTTTGCTTTTCTTCGGCCTGCAACTCGTTTTCTTCAAGCTGCACGCGGATTTGCTGCTGCTCCTGATGAATGCGCTGCATCTGCGCCTGCGCCGCCTGCTTGTCGCGTTCGATGCGTTGGTGCAGGTTTTGCTGATGGCGGATTTGTTCTTCCAAACGGGCAATCTGCTCGCGCAATACGCCGCGTTTGTTGCTCAATTCGTGTACTGCCTGCTGCTGCGACTGTTCGGCGGTCTGCAAGGCGTGTACTTCTTCATTTAACGCCTGAACCTGCGCGGCGGTTTCGTCCTGCTGCGCCTGCAAAGACTGATGCTGCGCGGTCGCCTTATCGGCGGCGGCAAGCGATTGCTGCCATTGGGCGTAATCGAGCAAATCCTGTTGCTGGTTCAACTGAGCGGTCAGGGATTTGTAGCGTTCGGCGGTTTCCGCCTGTTTCTCCAGCTTTTCCACCTGACGCGCCAACTCGTTCTGCAAATCGCCCAAACGCTGCAAATGCTCGCGCGTGTCTTTCAGACGGCCTTCCGTCTCCTTGCGGCGTTCCTTATATTTGGACACGCCCGCCGCCTCCTCGATATAGGCGCGCAACTCCTCCGGCCGCGCTTCGATGATGCGCGAAATCATCCCCTGCTCGATAACGGCATAACCGCGCGCGCCCACGCCCGTACCCAGAAACAAATCGGTAATGTCGCGGCGGCGCACGGTCTGATTATTGATGAAATACGTCGATTCGCCCTGACGCGTCAGCTGCCGCTTGATGCTCACCTCGGCATACTGCCCCCACGCCCCCTGCAAACTGTGGTCGCTATTGTCAAACACCAGCTCCACCGAAGCCCTCGGCGCAGGACGGCGCGTCGCCGCACCGTTAAAAATCACGTCCTGCATACTCTCGCCGCGAAGCTGCTTCGCCGAAGCCTCGCCCAACACCCAGCGCACCGCGTCAATCACATTCGACTTGCCGCAGCCGTTCGGCCCGATAACCGCAACAAGCTGCCCCGGCACATGAATCGTGGTTGGGTCGGTAAAAGATTTGAAGCCGGAGAGTTTGATGTGGGTCAGGCGCATGGGATAAGGACGGGGAGAAAAAAATAAAGTGGGATTTTATACTAGTCTTCCCGCGAAAAACCAAATTCTTGAAAACAAATCCGACGGCTTGTTGTCCGCACCTGAAAATCAGCATGGATGGGCAGTCCGCAACCTGAACATAACCGATTTACAACCGCCCAATTCTTCAGATGCGCAAACAGGCATATAATATGCACCTTATCGCAAACAGATTAAAAGGAACGACGATGGACGGTCAAATGGAACTTTTTTGCTATCAGGAACTGCCGGTTTGGCAGGCAGACGAGATTCCCGACGCGCTGCGGGCGGGTCATGCGTTTAACGAAGGGGAATGGGCTTGCCTGAATGCATTGCAAGGTCGTCTGAAATTGACGGAAGCTGATAATGCTTCTACCGAGCTGACTGCCGAAGACGGCGATCACATGATCGCACCGCAACAACAGTTTACGGTCGAGCCTTTGACGGACGACGCGGAAATCAAGCTCTCGCTTTATTGCGCGGCAAAAGATTATTTCCATAAAAAATACGGCATGAGCGCGACCCATTCAGCGGTAGTGGCGGCTGAGGATGTGGTTCCTGCGGGCAAGGCTTTGGATATGGGCTGCGGTCAGGGACGCAATGCGCTGTTTTTAGGTTTAAAGGGATTTGACGTAACCGCCGTGGACAATAATCCGCAGGCGGTGCAAAACGTCAACGAGTTGGCGCGTATCGAAGACCTGGACGTGCGGGCGGTAGAATATGATTTGAATGCCGCCAACCTTCAAGATCATTTCGACTATATCGTGGCGACGGTTGTGTTTATGTTCCTGTATCCGCGCTTCGTGCCGCAAGTGATTGCCGATATGCAGGCACACACCAACCCGGGCGGCTACAACCTGATTGTTTCGGCGATGGACACTGAAGACTTCCCTTGCCCTATGCCTTTCCCGTTTAAATTTAAAGAAGGCGAGTTGCGCGAATACTACCGCGACTGGGAGATTGTCGAATACAAGGAAGAACTCGGCGCCATGCATGCGAAAGATGCGGCGGGCAACCCGATACAGTTTAAGTTTGTCACTATGTTGGCGAAAAAGCCCGAAGCGTAAACGAACGGGGTCGTCTGAAAGGTTTTCAGACGACCTTTGGGCATTAGCTTTCTTATAGAGTCTCCAATATTGCCCACCCGCATCCGAGTTACACTTCAAAAGCTGAATCGCGTTGGCTGCGGGTAACTGACACCCAACGCAACATCACTATAGTGGATTAACTTTAAACCAGTACGGCGTTGTCTCGCCTTAGCTCAAAGAGAACGATTCTCTAAGGTGCTGAAGCACCAAGTGAATCGGTTCCGTACTATCTGTACTGTCTGCGGCTTCGTCGCCTTGTCCTGATTTAAATTTAATCCACTATAACAAACCAAAAGGTCGTCTGAAACCGAAAATTGGGTTTCAGACGACCTTTTTATTATCAAACAATCAGTTGCTCAACACATCCACGCCTTTGGGCGGGGTGAACTTAAATGCGCCGCGCGAGAGGTTGGGCTTGGTGTTCAAGCCGCCGAAGCTGATAGAGGTTTGGTTGCCGAAGCTGTCTTTCAGCTGCATGGCGGCGAGGTTGTCGCCTTTGAAGCCGATGCGGATGTATTGGTAGCCGGCGTTGTTTTTCTTAGGCGTTGCCAAGACGTAGTCGATGCCGTTGGACGAACCGTCTTCTTTGAGGGAGTAGCTGCTGTCAAGGGCGTTTTTGTTGGAAAGGATGGCGGCGGGGCTGTCGCCGATGGTTTGGTCTTGGGCGGACTTGGTCACTTGTGCCAAATCAACGTCGTAGAGCCAAATGGTTTGACCGTCGCCTACGATGGTTTGTTTGTAGGGCTTGGTGTATTCCCATTTGAAGAGGCCCGGACGCAGGATTTTGAAGGTGCCGTGTGCGGTTTGGGTTTTCTTTTTGCCTTGGACGGTTTGGGTGAAGCTGCCGCTGATACCGTCGGCGTCGTTGTTGAATTTCTTGAGTGCATCCACTGCGCCTGCCTGTGCGAAACCGATGGTCGCAGTCAGGGCGGAAGCGGCGAGGAATTTGAACAGGTTGTGTTGTTTCATCATTATTTTTCCTTGTTGGAAGGGGTGTGGCGCCCAGTATCGATGTTACAAAATAACAATGCAAGCCGCTTATGGGCGGTTTACATTTTGCAAACAGTGTTTCCCGAGAGCTAATTTTTTGAAGCTGCGGGATTTTTTCCGTCGGAAAAGACAATCGGGTTTCACAATTCTTTAATGTATGCCGAGTGTGCAAACTGTGGTATTTAATGGTTTTTGACGCGCAACGCCAAATTGTAAAGATTATATTCCTTATATTGTTTTTTTTAAACGCTATAATGTTTGTTTTCCGAAAAATGGCAGACTTGGGATGAAACCTGATATTTATGCTTTGCTCGAACTTGCCCTGCTTTCAGACGACCCCGATGAAAAAGGACGGCTGACGGATGAGGCGTTTGCCGCCGTTCAAAACATGGACGGTGCTGAGGCAGACGCCGCGCCGCTGGACTTCCGCCACGCGGGACGCCCGCCTAAGCCTGTTTTGGTCGCGCCGTCGCAACTGACGCCGCGCAAGATGAACACGACCGAAGGCTATGCGGCGATGCTGCACGCGATTGCGCATATCGAGTTCAACGCCATCAATCTGGCTTTGGACGCGGCATACCGTTTCCGCACGCTGCCGTTTCAGTTTGTGCGCGACTGGGTGCGGGTGGCAAAGGAGGAGGTGTACCATTTCCGCCTGATGCGCGAAAGGCTGCGCGCTTTCGGCTTCGATTACGGCGATTTCGAGGCGCACAACCATTTGTGGGACATGGCGTATAAAACCGCCTACGACCCGCTGTTGCGCATGGCGTTGGTGCCGCGCGTATTGGAGGCGCGCGGGCTGGACGTTACGCCCGGGATACGCGCGAAGGTGGAACAGCGCGGCGATTCGGAAACCTGCGGCGTGTTGGACATCATTTACCGCGACGAAGTAGGCCATGTCGCCATCGGCAACCATTGGTATCAACACCTCTGCCGCGAACGCGGTTTGGAACCTGTCGCCCTGTTCCGCAGTCTGATTGCCCGTTACGATATGTTTATCTTCCGTGGCTATGTGAACATCGAAGCGCGCGAAAAAGCAGGCTTCAGCCGCTTCGAATTGGATATGTTGGAAGATTTCGAACAGGGTTTGAAACAAGGCAAAAAGGTCGTCTGAAAACCCCGAATCCAGATTTTCAGACGACCTCTGTTGAGGAACGTTATGTCTCACCACCACGAACACCATCACCACGCACACGCCCACACGCATACCGCCAACAAAAAAGTATTGCGCGTGTCGTTCATCATCATCGCCGCCTTTATGCTGCTGGAGGCTTTCGGCGGCTGGCTGACCCACTCGCTCGCGCTGCTTTCCGACGCAGGGCATATGTTCAGCGACGCATTTTCCTTGGGCGTGGCGTTGTGGGCGTTCAAACTCGGCGAAAAAGAAACCACGCTGCAAAAGACCTTCGGCTACAAACGTTTCGAAATCCTCACCGCCATGTTCAACGGCTTGTCGCTGGTGGTTATCGCCGTGCTGATTTTCTACGAAGCCGTCAAACGCCTGCTTTATCCGCCCGAAATCGCCACGCTGGGGATGCTCGTCATCAGCGTTATCGGGCTGCTGGTCAACATCGGCGTGGCGGTTTACATGCTGAAAAACAGCGACACCGAAGCCAACGTCAACATGCGCGGCGCGTATCTGCACGTTTTAAGCGACCTTGTCGGCTCGGTCGGCGCGATTGCCGCCGCCGTACTCATGATGGCGTTCGGCTGGAAATGGGCGGACCCGCTCGCCAGCGTGTTCGTTGCCGCGCTGGTCGGACGCAGCGGCTGGAGCCTGCTCAAACAGACGCTGCACATCCTCATGGAAGGCGCGCCCGAAAACATCCACACCGACGACTTGCTCGCCGTCATCCGCAACACCGACGGCGTCAAATCCGTCCACGACTTACACGTCTGGACGATTACCAGCAATATCAACGTATTATCCTGCCACATCGTCGTGGACGGCAGCATGACCGTGGCCGAATCCGAACAAATCGCCTACCGCATCGAACACGAGTTGTCCCACAAAAACATCGGACACTGCACCATCCAAATCGAAAGCGAACACCACCCGCATCCCGACAGCGTCTTGTGTGCCAACGAAACCGACGGCGCGCACCATCACCACCACTAAACCCAAAGGTCGTCTGAAACCCTTTTCAGACGACCCCATCGAAAAACCAAAGGAAAACACATGATACAAGCCGTATTGTTCGACCTCGACGGCACACTCGCCGACACCGCCCTAGACCTCGGCGGCGCACTCAATACCCTGCTCAACCGCCACGGACTGCCCGAAAAAAGCATGAACGAAATCCGCACCCAAGCCAGCCACGGCGCGGCAGGACTGCTCAAACTCGGCACAGGCATCACCCCCGATCATCCCGACTACGCCCAATGGCGTACCGAATACCTCGACGAATACGACAGCCGCTACGCCCAAGACACCGCCCTCTTTGACGGCGTGAACGAAATGATTGCCGAACTCGACAAACGCGGCATCAAATGGGGCATCATCACCAACAAACCCATGCGCTTCACCGACAAACTCGTCCCCAAACTCGGCTTCATCATCCCGCCCGCCGTCGTCGTCAGCGGCGACACCTGCGGCGAATCCAAACCCAGCGTCAAACCCATGCTGTATGCGTGCGAACAAATCCATGCCGACCCGCAACACACGGTTTACGTCGGCGACGCCGAACGCGACATGCAGGCCGGACGCAACGCAGGCATGAAAACCGTACTTGCCGACTGGGGCTATATCGCCCCCGAAGATCGTACCGAAACTTGGCAACCCGACTACCGCATCGCATCGCCTTTGGATTTGCTGAAGCTTCTGTAAAACAAAAAAAGGTCGTCTGAAAATTTGAACTGGCCCCCAAATCTTGGACACTCAT
>KV797049.1:0-30993 GCA_001809325.1 Neisseria sp. HMSC077D05
GTCGGGGGAAGGGCTTTTTTGCAAAGGTCTCTTGTTGGCATTTTACCGCTTCGGGCATGACGTTCGGGCATATGGGGTCGTCTGAAACCTGAAATGCTGTCTTTCCCAAGCACAATTCGCCGCAATGGGATATGATTATCCTTTTTCAGACGACCTGTCCTTAATATAGGTAATATAGGTCGTCTGGAAAGTCGATTCCGTCGGGTGCGGCGGAGTCCTGTGCAGCCGTTAAGTCATACAAGAAAGTCAAGATGTCCGAAACAGCAGTCCAAGAAACCCAAGAAACGCCAAACAGTGTGCCTACGCCGTCTGAAACACAACCCACCCCGCCCAAGCGCAAGAGACGCTGGTTGCGGGGTCTGTTGCTGACGTTGGTTGTGCTGGTGTGCGCGCTGGCGGGCGTTATTGCTTGGCTGGTGGGGACGGAATCGGGCTTGCGTTTCGGTTTGTACAAGATTCCGTCGTGGTTTGGCGTGAAGATTGCGTCGGAAACGCTGGAAGGTACGCTGGTTAAGGGTTTTCACGGCGATAAGTGGATGATTGAAACGGATGGGGCGGATGTGAAAATCAGTGCGTTCCGTTTTGATTGGAAGCCGTCCGAGCTGTTTCAGCGCAGCCTGCACATTACTGAAATTGTGGCGGGCGATATTGCGGTCGTGCCGAAGCAGACGCCGCCGAAAGAGAAAAAGCCGTCCAAAGGACTGCCTGAGAGTATTGATTTGCCTGTGTTGGTGTTCGTTGACCGTTTGGAAACGGGCAGGCTCAGCGTGGGCAAAAATTTTGACAAGCAGACGGTCTATCTCGACCATCTGAATGCGGCATACCATTACGATCAGAAAGAACACCGCTTGGATTTGAAAGCCCTCGATACGCCGTGGAGCAATTCGACGGGTTCGGCGGTGGTCGGGCTGGAGAAGCCGTTTGCGCTCAATACGACGATTCAGACGAAGGGCGAGCTGGAAGGCGAGACGATAGAGGGTAAGGCGCGTCTGTGGGGCAGTTTGCAGGACGTGCAGACTGAAATTCTGCTGGACGGCGACAATGTGCATTTGTCGGCGAAATCGACGGTGCATCCGTTTGCCGCTTCGCTGGATAAGATGATCGGCGAGGTGCTGATTAAGGGTTTCAACATCAACCCGACCGCGTTCCTGCCGTCGCTGCCTAAGGCAAACCTGACGTTTGACGCGACCGTCGTGCCTTCGTTTACGCACGGTATCGCGCTGGACGGTTCGCTCGACTTGGAAAACAAGGCGGCGGGTTTTGCCGATGACAAAGCCATTCCGGTACGCAATATTTTGGCGGACTTCACGATTAACGACAACGGCGTGGTAACTGTCCAAGAGTCTGAAATCGGGTTGTTGGAGGAAGGTTCGTTCAATGTTGCCGGTACGGTCGATACGGTGAAAAACGCGCTTGCGCTCAAGATTAATGTGAACAACCTGGTTTCAGACGACCTCGTCCGCACCAATGTTGCCGGTCAGTGGAACGGATTTATCGGCGTCAAAGGCGAAACCGCCTCGCCCTCTGTGGACTGGAATCTTGAAAGCAGCAACGCGCAACTTTCCGGTCTGCTATCCTTTGTTACCGACAGACAACATGGTCAACGCACCCTCAAACTCGACCGCGTCCGCGTCGCGCCGCAAAACGGCGGCGAACTGACGGCGCAAGGTTCGCTCGAGCTTTTCAAAGACCGCCTGCTCAAGCTCGATGTTTCCAGCAAGGCGTTCAATCCTTCCCGCCTCGACTCAAAACTGCCCGCCGGCAGCGTCAACGGCACCATCAACCTCTCGGGCGAACTGGCGAAAGAAAAATTCGCCGGCAAAATGCAGTTTGCGCCGAGTACGTTAAACAACGTCCCCCTCAGCGGCAAAGCCGACGTCGTTTACGAATCCGGACATCTCCCGCGCGCGCTGACCGATCTGCGTTTGGGCAACAATATCGTTAAAACTAACGGCAGCTTCGGCAAAAAAGGCGACCGTCTCAATATCGACATCACCGCTCCCGACCTTTCCCGTTTCGGTTTCGGACTGGGCGGGCTGCTCAACATGCGCGGCTATATTTCAGGCGACCTCAAAGGCGGGCTGAAAACCTACGAAGCCGACCTTTCCGGCGAAGCGCGCGCACTGCGTGTCGGCGATGCCGTCAACATCCGTATGCTTGACTTCAAGCTCAAAGGCACGCCCGACATCAACCGTCCGCTTGCCGCCGACATCAAAGGCAGCCACATCGCCCTTTCCGGCGGCTCAACCGTCATCGATGCGGTCAACCTGTCGCTCAACGGCACGGGTGCGCAACACCGCATATACGGCAGCAGCAGCATGGCGTTGGACGGCAAACCTTACAAACTCGAAGTCAACGCGGCGGGCGGTCTGAACAAAGACTTCAATCAGTGGAAAGGCAGCGTGGACACGCTCGACATCGGCGGCGCGTTCAACCTCAAACTGCAAAACCGCATGAACCTCGAAGCAGGTGCGGAGCGTGTTTCCATGAGCGCGGCGCGCTGGAGCGTGATGGGCGGCAGCCTCAACCTGCAAAACTTCGTTTGGGACAAAAAGACCGGCATCACCAGCAAAGGCAGCGCGCAAAGCCTGCACATCACCGAGCTGCAAAACTTCGTCAAAATCCCCGTCGAACACAACTTGGTACTCGGCGGCGATTGGGATTTGGCGTACAGCCAAAACGCCCGCGGCTACCTCAACATCAACCGCCAAAGCGGCGACATCATCCTGCCGAACAAAGACCCGAAAAAACAGATGCCCTTGGGTTTGAGCGCGCTCGCCCTGCGCACCCGTTTCCAAAACGGCCGCATCGACAGCACGCTTGAAGGCAATACCCGCTTCGGCAGCGTCAACGCCGATTTGGGCATCAGCCAGCAGTTCGGCAACAAAATCGCCAACGCGCCGGTCAGCGGCAAAATCAACCTCAACGTCCCCGACTTGGGCGCAATCAAAACCTTCCTACCCGCTACCGCGCAAGGCATTACAGGTCGTCTGAACGCCACCGCCACCATAGGCGGGCGCGTCGGTTCGCCCACCATCGCCGCCACCTTGAACGGCACCAGCAACTACGGTACAGCCGAAGGTACGGTCAACATCGGCCAGGGCGCCAGCATGGACACCGCGCCTTTGAGCGGCAAACTCAACCTCAACGTCGCCGACCTCGAAGTCTTCCGCAACTTCCTGCCCGTCGGACAAACCGTCAAAGGTCGTCTGAATGCCGCCGTCAGCCTTGGCGGACGCGTCAGCGATCCCCAGCTTTCCGGTACGCTCAACGGCGAAAACCTCTACTACCGCAACCAAACCCAAGGCCTCATCCTCGACAACGGCGTTTTACGTTCCCATTTGCAGGGACAACGCTGGATTATCGACAGCCTCAAGTTCCACAAAGGCGGTACGCTCGAGCTTAAAGGCTCCGTCAACCTTGCCAACGCCGATCCGGACGTTGACGTAGATGTCGTCTTCGACAAATACGACACCCTCTCCCGTCCGAACCGCCGCCTGCGCCTCTCCGGCAGCGCGAAAGTGCAATACAACCAGGCCAGGGGCTTCATCCTCAACGGTACGTTGGGCAGTGATTACGGTATGTTCGGTTCGCAAAAATCCTCCATGCCCTCGTTGGACGACGATGTCGTCGTGTTGGGCGAAGAGAAAAAACAAACCGCCGCCGTAACGCCTATCAGCCTCAACCTGACGCTCAACCTCAACGACAACATCCGTTTCGTCGGTTATGGCGCAGACATCACCATAGGCGGCAAGCTGACCATCACTTCCCGCCCGGGCGAAGCCATCCAAGGCGTCGGTACGGTGAAAGTCGTCAAAGGCCGCTACAAAGCCTACGGTCAAGACCTCGACATCACTAAGGGGACGGTTTCTTTCGTTGGTCCGTTGAACAATCCCAACCTGAACATCCGCGCCGAACGCCGTCTTTCCCCCGTCGGTGCGGGCGTCGAAGTCCTCGGCAGCCTCTCCAATCCGCGCGTGACCCTCGTTGCCAAAGAGGCGATGAGCGAAAAAGACAAGCTCTCCTGGCTCATCCTCAACCGTGCCAGCAGCGGCAGCGACGGCGACAATGCCGCCCTTTCCGCAGCGGCAGGCGCGCTCCTTGCCGGACAAGTCAACGACAGGCTCGGACTGGTGGACGATTTGGGCATCACCAGCCAACGCAGCCGCAACGCCCAAACCGGCGAACTCAACCCCGCCGAACAAGTGCTGACCGTCGGCAAGCAGTTCACCAACAACCTCTACGCAGGTTACGAATACGGTCTTTCCAGTGCCGAACAGTCGGTCAAGCTCGTGTACCAGCTCACCCGCGCCATCCAAGCCGTTGCCCGCGTCGGCAGCCGTTCATACGGCGGCGAGTTGAAATACACCATCCGTTTCGACAGGCTCTTCCGTTCGGATTACGAAAACGACCGCAAAATCGAAGAAGCGGAAAAACAGAAAGCCGAGCAAACGCAATAACGCCGCCGAAAAAGAAAAGGTCGTCTGAAAACCACACTTAGGGTTTTCAGACGACCTTTTTCATGCGCGGCAATCTCGTTCCTTTTTCTTGAGGACAGACAGGCAGGTCGGTCATATCCGTTCCGCAGGGGCGCTGTCGGACAGGTTTTCAGACGACCCCATAGCCCCCGCCCCGCCCTAAAATCCTGTTAGAATACCGTTTCATTTCATTCATAATAATCAAACCATTCCCATTTAAAGCTGCGCCCAATACGATGAAACTCCCGCCGCTCAAACCCCTCATCATTACCTCGCTGCCCGTCTTCGCCAGCGTCTTTATCGCCGCAACCCTCGTCTGGCGGTTTGGCACGCCCAAGCTCGCCATGCCGTTTGTACTCGGCATCATTGCGGGTGGCCTCGTCGATTTGGACAACCGCCTGACAGGTCGTCTGAAAAACATCATCATCACCGTCGCCCTGTTTACCATTTCATCGCTCGTTGCCCAAAGCACGCTCGGCACAGGCCTGCCTTTCATCCTCGCCATGACCCTGATGACGTTCGGCTTTACCATTTTGGGCGCGGTCGGGCTGAAATACCGCACCTTCGCATTCGGCGCGCTCGCCGTCGCCACCTACACCACGCTCACCTACACCCCCGACACCTTCTGGCTGACCAATCCCGTCATGATTCTGCTCGGGACCGTGTTATACAGCACCTGCACACTTGTTTTCCAAATCATCCTCCCGCACCGCCCCGTCCAAGAAAGCGTCGCCAACGCCTACGAAGCGCTCGGCGGCTATTTTGACGCCAAAGCCGACTTTTTCGATCCCGACGAAGCCGCCTGGCTTGGCAACCGCCAAATCGATCTTGCCATGAGCAACACCGGCGTCATCACTGCCTTCAACCAATGCCGCGCCGCCCTGTTTTACCGCCTGCGCGGCAAACACCGCCACCCGCGCACCGCCAAAATGCTGCGCTACTACTTTACCGCCCAAGACATACACGAACGCGTCAGCTCCGCCCACGCCGACTACACTGAGCTGACCGATACCCTTAAAAACACCGATCTCATCTTCCGCATCCGCCGCCTGCTCGAAATGCAGGGGCAGGCGTGCCGCAACGTTGCCGCCGCCCTGAGAAACGGCAAAGACTACACATACAGCAAACGCCTCGGACGTGCGATGGAAGGCTGCCGCCAATCTCTCGCCCACTACACCGACGACCATCCCGAAAGCCGCAACATCCACCACATCCGCCGCCTGCTCGACAACCTCGGCAGCGTCGACCACCAACTGCGCCAGCTCCAACACAGCGATTCCCCCGCCGAAAACGACAACAGCGGCGACACCCGCATCGCCGCCCTCGAAAACAGCAGCCTGAAAAACGTCTGGCAGACCGTCCGCAGCCAGCTCAACTTCGAGTCGGGCGTGTTCCGTCATGCCACGCGCCTCTCCATCCTCGTTGCCGCCTCCTGCATCATCGTCGAAATCCTCCATCTCAACCTCGGCTACTGGATACTCCTGACCGCCGTCTTCGTCTGCCAACCCAACTACACCGCCACCAAAAGCCGCGTGTACCAACGCATCGCCGGCACCATCCTCGGCGTCATCGTCGGCTCCCTCGTGCCTTATTTCACCCCCTCCGTCGAAACCAAACTCTGGATCGTCATCGCCAGCACCACCCTGTTTTTCATGACCCGAAGCTACAAATACAGCTTCTCCACCTTCTTCATCACCATCCAAGCCCTCACCAGCTTCTCACTCGCCGGACTGGACGTCTATGCCGCCATGCCCGTCCGCATCATCGACACCATCGTCGGCTCCGTCCTCGCGTGGGCAGCCGTCACCTACCTCTGGCCGGACTGGCGTTACCTCACCCTTGAAAAAACCGCCGCCCAAACCGTCGGCGGCAACGGCGCCTACCTCAGAAAAATCCTCGACCAGCTCCAATACGGCATCGCCGACGACGTCGAATACCGCACCGTCCGCCGCCAAGCTCACGAACGCACCGCTACCCTCAGCAGCACCCTCTCCGACATGAGCAGCGAACCCAAAAAATACGGCAACAACCTGCAAAGCGGCTTCACTCTCCTCAAAACCAGCTACGCCCTGACCGGCTACATCTCCGCACTCGGCGCATACCGCAGCGAAATGGACGGCGCGTGCAGCCCCGACTTCGTCCGCAAGTTCTACCAAAGCGGCTACCGCATCGCCGACCTGCTCGAACGCCTCCCGCAAACAAGCGAACAAGATTTTCAGACGACCCTCTCCCAAATCCGAACCGACTTGGAAGCCTTACAAACAGAGGCAGGCGAAGAACGTCAAAGCCACATCCTCCACCGGCAGCTCACTCTCATCGCCAACCAGCTCGACCCCTGCTACCGCAGCCTGCACGACATTGAAGCCAGCCCGCAAGCCGTGTGATATAGTGGATTAACTTTAAACCAGTACGGCGTTGCCTCGCCTTAGCTCAAAGAGGACGATTCTCTAAGGTGCTGAAGCACCAAGTGAATCGGTTCCGTACTATCTGTACTGTCTGCGGCTTCATCGCCTTGTCCTGATTTATGTTAATCCACTATATTAATCGGCAGGCAAACGAAAGGTCGTCTGAAAACCCGAAACAAGGTTTTTCAGACGACCTTTTTATTGAGTCGAAGCGGGCTTGGGGATAACTCAAGTTTGTAGCGTGGGCTTTGCCCGCGAATCCACCGTCTGACAACCCGAATCGGGAAACCGTGTCTGTTATTTATCTCGTGGGCAAAGCCCACGCTACGGATTGCTGCAACGGTAACTTATCCCTTCCCCTGTCCGGCGGGGGAAGGTTAGGATGGGGGCGGGTTGCAGGTACAAATTAAGGAACTTTAAAACTCAATCAAATAATATCCGGATTCAGCACCAAATCATATTCGCCAAACTTTGGAAATAGAATTACCTTATCTTTTTGGGGATATAATTCTGTTTTTTCATATCGCTCATTATTAATAAAATCTTGTTTCAAAACATAGCAATCATCCGTATTTTCATTGAAGAAATAAGTATATCCTTCTGCCAAATCATGAGATTCCAAAGTTATATAATCTCTCCATACAGCCGTAGAAAGAAAATAATAATTCGAATTAGAATATTTTTGGAATTGATGGGTTAAATAATCCCTTCCAAATTTATCGAAAAAATGTACCGAAAAAAAACCTACTTCCTCTCGCAAGGTAATTACATATTCAGGTTGTGTCATCGAACCTATTACGGCAGTATATAACTCCCCTTTAAGATGTTTTTCCTCAGCTTGTTTCTCAGAAAAAGGCTTATGAAGTTTCTTATAACCATAAGACCACTGCTCACAATAAAAAATATCTTTCTTCATTTGTAAATCCTTCCTGTTGTATCTCTAATGATAACATTTTCTTCTTGTGCCGCCCTTAATACAGATTGTGGAATTGGATTGACCTGAGCAGGAACTTCTAAAATAAGTTTTCCTTCAAGCTCTCTTCCTCTTAGCGGAGCAGGTGTACTTGGAACATTGGGAATGACAACACCAGGGCTATATTTGCTGACAGCCTCCTTGATACAATCAATCCCCATACTTTTTATAGTCTTTTTGAAGTCGTCTGAAACCTGAATTTTGGGCTTCAGACGACCATTTATGCAATGAAAGCTGGCTTGGGATAACTCAAGTAGCGTGGGCTTTGTCTGTGAACTTGCCGTTTGCCAATCTAAATCCGTTAGCTGTACCTGTTATTTATATCGTGGGTAGAACCCACGCTACGGGTGGCTGTAATACAGCTTGTCCCTTCCCCCTCCGGCGGGGGGAGGGTTAGGATGGGGGTGGTTTTGTGTGTTTAGGTCAAATCAAATTCGTTCAGCCCGTAGAGTCACCCTCTCCCCAGCCCTCTCCCGCCGGACGGGAGAGGGGGCGGGTTGCAGGTTAAAAAGAGATCGTCTGAAAACTTTGAGATTTGAGTTTTAGAAAAACTTGTTCATGCTCATTTTCAGACGACCTCGTTTATTCAATCAAAACAGGTTTGGGATAACCGAAGTAGCGTGGGCTTTGCCCACGAAATCTGCTGTTTAACTATCTGAATTAGGTGGTTGTCTTTTCATTTCTATCAAATTTGCTTTCATCTCGTGGGCAAAGCCCACGCTACGGGAGAGGGGCAGGTTGAGGGTACAAATTAAGGTCGTCTGAAAATTTTCAGACGACCTTGTTTGATATAAACCAACGCGTTTATTCTCCGCCTTCAACACCTTCAACAATCTGTTTGAGGCGGTACAGTGCGTCTAAGGCTTCGCGGGGGGTGAGGTCGTCGGGGCGGATTTGGTTTAGGGCTTCGGCGAGTGCGCTGTGGGCGGGGTTGGTTTCTTGGCTTGCGGTGGTTTGGGCTTCAGTGTCTGCTGTTTCGTCTTGGCTAACCCCGCTGTATTCGTTTTCAGACGACAGGGTGCTGAAGATGTCCAACTGCGGGCGGACGGCGGCGGCTTGGGCTTCGAGTTCGTCCAGATGTTTTTGGGCGGCTTTGAGGGCGCGGTTGGGCAGGCCGGCGAGTTTGGCGACGGCGATGCCGTAGCTTTTGCTGGCGGGGCCGGGTTCGATGTGGTGGAGGAAGACGATGTCTTGTCCTTGTTCGAGCGCGGAGAGGTGCATGTTGACTGCCGTTGCGTGGGCTTCGGGCAGTTTGGTCAGTTCGAAATAGTGGGTGGCGAAGAGGCTGAAGGATTTGTTTTTTTGCAGCAGGTGTTCGGCGATGGCGTGCGCGAGGGCGAGGCCGTCGAAGGTGGAGGTGCCGCGTCCGACTTCGTCCATAAGGACGAGGGATTGGTCGGTGGCGTGGTGGAGGATGTAGGCGGTTTCGCTCATTTCGACCATGAAGGTGGAGCGGTTGGAGGCGAGATCGTCGGAGGCGCCGATGCGGGTGAAAATTTGGTCGATGGGGCCGATTTGGGCGGCATCGGCGGGGACGAAGCTGCCGGTGTGCGCCATGAGGACGATGTGGGCGACTTGGCGCATGTAGGTGGATTTGCCGCCCATGTTGGGGCCGGTCAGGAGCATGAGGCGGTGTTTGTGGTCGAGGCGGGTGTGGTTGGCGGTGAAGTGGCGCACTTGTTGCTCGACGACGGGATGGCGGCCGTTTTCGATATGGATGACGGGGTAGTCGGCGAACTCGGGGCAGACGAAGCCGCGTTCGGCGGCGGTGGCGGCGAAGGTGGAGAGTACATCGAGGGCGGCGGCGGCTTTGGCGGCTTTTTGAAGCTGGGGCAGGGTCGTCTGAATGTCTTTGAGGAGGGCTTCAAACAGGCGTTTTTCCAATGCCAATGCCCGCTCTTGCGCGGTCAGGACTTTGTCTTCGAAGGTTTTGAGTTCGGGGGTGATGAAGCGTTCGGCGTTTTTCAGGGTCTGGCGGCGTTGGTAGTCGGCAGGGGCTTGTTCGGCTTGGACTTTGGATAGCTCGATGTAGAAGCCGTGGACGCGGTTGAACTCGACTTTGAGGGTGGAGAGGCCGGTGCGTTCGCGTTCGCGCGCTTCGAGGTCGAGCAGGAATTCGTCGCCGTGGTTTTGGATGTGGCGCAGTTCGTCGAGTTCTGCGCAATAGCCTTGGTTGATGACGCCGCCGTCTTTGAGCCAGACGGCGGGTTCGGGCATTACGGCGGCTTTGAGGGTTTCGGCGACGGGCAGGGTTTCGGGGAAAACGGCTTTGAGGGTTTCTAAGAGACTGCTGCCCTCGGCGGACAATTCGATTTCGGACAGGGCAAACAGGCTGTCGCGCAGGGCGGCGAGGTCGCGCGGGCGGGCGTTGCCGACGGCGATGCGGGCGGCGATGCGTTCGATGTCCGCGATGTTTTTCAGACGACCTTGCAGGGTTTCGTATTGCGAACCCAGCGCGGCAACGGCTTCTTGGCGGGCGCGGATGTGGGCGCGGCTGCGTAAGGGGTGGTGCAGCCAGAGTGCCAGAAGGCGGCTGCCCATGTGGGTGGCGCAACCGTCGAGTATGGAAAACAGGGTCGGCGATTTTTTGCCGGAGAGGGTTTGCGTGATTTCGAGATTGCGGCGCGTGGCGGCATCCATGCCGATATATTGGCTGTCGGTTTCGAGCGAAATGCCGTCTAAGTGTTGCGGCATCAGGTTTTGCGTCAGGCGGATGTAGTTCAGCAGCGCGCCCGCCGCGCCGACGGCGGCTTCGTGTTCCTTGCCGTCCAAACCGAAGCCGTGCAGGTCTTGGCAGCCAAAGTATTCGGTCAACAATTTCGCGCCCGCATCGGCGGCAAACTGCCACGAGTTCAGGCGCGTGATGTTGGCAGAGGTCGTCTGAAAACCATTAGGCAGGCTTTTGCCTTCGGGCAACAGGATTTCCGCCGCCTGCAAACGTGCCAGCTCGTCGGCGAGTTTGTCCGCCGTCGTCAGCTTGGTTTTGAATTCGCCGCTTTGCAAAGATGCCCACGCGATAGCGACGTGTTTTTTATCCGCGTTCACCGCCGCGATGCGGTTGGTTTCCTTGTCTTCCAAAAACGCCGCGTCGGTCAGCGTGCCGGGCGTAACGATGCGCACGACTTTGCGCTCCACCGGCCCTTTGCCCGCACCGACTTCGCCCACCTGCTCGCACACCGCCACGCTTTTGCCCATCTTCACCAGCCGCGCCAAATACTGCTCCGCCGCGTGAAACGGCACGCCCGCCATCTTAATCGGCACGCCGTCCATCTGCCCGCGCGTGGTCAGGGTGATGTCCAACAGCTTCGCCGCTTCCACCGCGTCATCCAAAAACAGCTCGTAAAAATCGCCCATGCGGTAAAACACCAGCTTGTCGGCGTGCTGCGATTTGATGGCGAGATACTGCTGCATCATCGGGGAAACGGCGGATTTGCTCATGGGAATGCCTTGCAAAACGGAAAAGCCTTATTGTAGCAAAAGGTCGTCTGAAACCCTAAAACAAGGTTTCAGACGACCTTTTATGTATGCTGCTTAGGGTTTTTCGTAAACGAAAATAATGTCCAAGTCTTTTTTCGGCAGGAAATTTTCTTTGACTGCTTGGAAGTGGTTCGGCCCGACTTTGCGCAGGGATTTGTCCCAGCAGAGCGACAGCACGGTATTGGGCTCGCGGTCTATGGTCAGGGTGAATTTACCGATGGGTTTTGCCCAGTTGGCACCTGTGGTCAAGACATAGCCCAAATGGTGATAGACCAAATCTTCTTTCACATTTTTAAAGTTGTTGAGGAAGTTTTCATCCATGCAGTAAGCGTCTATAAATGCTTTGCTGTCTTTGGCTTTGAGCGAAGGCAGGAAGCTGCCGCCGACCAGCGGGGTGTATTGGTGTTTGATTTCGGTGACGCTGCCGGCTTTGAAGGTTTGCTTCCAGCTGTAAACAATCTGCGCCGACCAATCGGGCAGTTCATCCGGCTGCTTGGGCAGCATGGATTGGACTTTGGCGGAGCGGCAGGCTCTGATTTTGCTGTCGATTTTTTCACCGTCTTGCTTTTGCGTCCAAGGGTGCATCAGTTCCTGATCGCTCAAACCGCATTTTTTCAAATCGGCGGTCACGTCCACCAGCGAGCCGTTACGCCGTTCAAAATAGGCACGGACGTGGGCTTGCGGGCGGACAGGTTTGCCGTCGGCGTAAATTCGGAAGCTGTCAACCAAGCCCTTAGTGTCAGCAAAGTCGGAATATGTGAAGGAAGGAACAATCGGCAAAGGGAAAAGGACGGTTTCGGTAATGTCTTGCGAGGAGGTGTTTTTAAACCGGTAATGCACGCGAATCTGGTTTTCGCTGATGTACAAATCTTCGCTCTGCATATCGATATGCGGATTTTTCAGATATTTGATGCCGCTCGTGCTGACTGTACCCGTGCTGTCGTTGGCATGGGCTGCTCCGGCAAGCAGGAGGAGCATTAGGAGGAAGGTATTGGGTTTCATGGGTTCAAAGTCCTTAAAAATAGGTCGTCTGAAACGGCATTTCAGACGACCTTCTTAACGAATCAGTATTTAATCCGCGCCTTTGAGCATTTTATTCAAAATAGGTACGAGTAGCAATAATACCAAACCGGTGATTACGCCTATGCCGCAAAGCATCCAGTAGAAATCCAGCGGGGCTTTGTCGTTGAATCCTTCTTTGAACAACACGCCGCCCAAAGTGAAGCCCAACGAAAAGCCCAAGAAGTTGAGCGCGACCATTTGGGTTTTGAACATGGGCGGGGCGATTTTGGTGGCGATAGAAAGTGCAATCGGCGAGATCATCAGTTCGCCTATGGTGATGGCGAGCAAGATCAGCGCGAACACAATAATCGGCATGGGTGTCTCTGATGAAATATACGGTACGAATCCAAGATAGGATATGCCGACAACAATCATCGCCAACACGAATTTAAACGGGGTTTTCGGTTGATATTTGCCCATTTTCGTCCAAATCGCCGCCATCACGCCGGAGAAGAGGACGACCCACATACTTTGGATCGAGTCTTTCCATGCGACGGGGACAGTCCAGCCGAATAGGGTGCGGTCAACCGTTTTGTCAAAATACACCGTCGCCACGGTATAGACTTGGAACCAGACCGACCAAAACAGGCAGATGGTCAGAAACAGCGGGATATAGGCAATGATGTGGCGTTTGTTTTCAGACGACACATGGCTGCTGCCGAGCAGACGCGCGAAATAGGCAATGACGGTAAGAATGACTGTGCCGAGCAGGAATTTGGAGAAGTTGTCCAAATTGAGCGCGCCCGAGGCAATCAGGCTGCCGATAACCAAGACAATCAACACGGCGACTGCCACCGCGGTTTTCACTTTTTCAGGACGCAGCGGATTGGGCGCAGGCGTATGCGGCAGAAGTTTGCGCCCCACAGAGTAACGCCACAGCCCGAAAGCCATACCGACTGCCGCCGCGCCGAAGCCGTAGTGGAAACCCATCTTCGTTTGCAGCAAGCCCGTCAGGAGCGGGCCTAAGAAGCCGCCGATGTTGATGGAGATATAGAAAATGGAAAAACCGGCATCGCGCAGCGGCTTCATGTGATCTGCTTCATAAAGCGAGCCGACCATTGAGCTTGCCGACGATTTCACGCCGCCGCTGCCCAGTGCGATGAGTACCAAGCCGCACAAGAGCCCGTACAGACCCGGTGCGATTGCCAAAACGATGTGTCCGAGCATGACCACGATGCCGGAAATAAACAGCGTTCTCTCCGCGCCCCAAATCCGGTCGGCAAGCCACGCGCCGAGTATTGTCGACAAATAAACGCTGCCGCCGTATGCGCCAACGATGCCGCCGGCGAGCGACTCGTTTATGCCCAAACCGCCTTTATTGGCAGCGTAATAGAGATAGATCATTAAGATACCCTGCATCCCGTAAAACGAGAAACGTTCCCACAATTCGATGTGGAACAGGGTAGAAAGCTGGATGGGATGCCCGAAGAAGGTTTTTTCCTTATGGGCGGAATGGTTGTCAGACATATTAAAGTTCTCCTGTTGGCAGAGGTTTGGCAGACGTACTGCCCCGGCGGAAACCTGCCCGCCTCCACCGGCATTTTCAATATTTTTCTTAGAGTGGGTGCGTGCCTAAGGATTGCCTGCCGCACCCTGCGGGTTTGGCGGAAACGCCCGTATCCAAAGGTTTTATTCGGATTTACAGGAGTTTACGATGCCAAACATATTTTGGTTTTAGCCGAATCTGAAACACTTGTCAAACGGCATATGGCAAAGGTTTGAGGCCGAACAGGGAAACCGCATTTTGATTTAAGCGGGGGTCGTCTGAAACGTGTCGGCAGAAAGGGGGCATTTTCAGGCGGAAGGCGCGGGCGTATTATGCCTTTTATGAACATCACGCCTTTACGCCCCGAACACGTCGAACCGCTCGCCCGTGCGCTTTATCGGCAATGGCACGATTTTGCGCCGTGGTCGTCTATGGACAAAATCCGCGCCTATTACGCCGAATGCCTGAACGGTGAAAACTTGCCGCTGGCGTTTGCCGCCATCGGAAAGGGCGGCGCGCTGCTGGGTTCTGCCGCGCTCAAACGGCACGATATGGAAGAGTTTCCCCAATACGAATATTGGCTGGGCGATGTGTTCGTTTTGCCGGAACACAGGGGATCGGGCGTGGGCGGTCTGTTGATTGAACACTGCCTCGCCGCCGCCCGCCAAATGCGCCTGCCAAAGCTTTACCTTTACACGCCTGACGTACAGTCGGTTTACGAGAAATACGGCTGGTGTGAAATCGCGACCTGTCTGCACAACGGCGAGACGGTGTCGGTGATGGAATTGGTATTGGAGGGAAACGACCAATCCGGTTGAATTTCACCCCCATCTTGTGACGCAGGGGTCGTCTGAAACCCAATCTTTGATTTTCAGACGACCTTTTTGTTTACGCGTATGGGAACTGTTTATCATTGCAACGTTCTATAAAAGGATTGACTTCAAAGCGATACGGCGTTGCCGCGTCTTGTCTGATTTGAAGTTTCTCCGGCATATTTTGCACTCAAGCAGAGACTGCTCTGCGCCAGACCGACTGAGAGGAATCCAGATTGAACAGCTTACGCCATCTTGCCCTGATATTTGCTTTGTCCGCGCCCGTACTCACACTGGCGCAGACCGTGTCGCAAACCTTGCCCAACGGGTTGAAGATTATTGTGAAAGAAGACCGCCGCGCGCCGGTTGCCGTGTCGCAGCTTTGGTATAAAGTCGGCAGCGTGGACGAAAAACTGGGTAAAAGCGGTTTGAGCCACGCCTTGGAACACATGATGTTTAAAGGCACGCAGGCAGTACCTTCGGGCGAATTCAGCCGCCGCGTGGCTGCTTTGGGCGGACAGAACAATGCCTATACCAACCGCAGCGAGACGGTTTATTACGAGAATGTCGCAGCGGAAAACTTGCCCGAAGTGTTGAAACTCGAAGCCGACCGGATGCACAACCTCAATTTCAGCGATGAAGAATTTCTCAATGAAATGAACGTTATCCGCGAAGAACGCCGCCAACGCACGGAAGACACGGCAGACGGCAAGCTGTGGGAACAAGTGTATCTGAACAGTTTTACGCTGCCTTCGATGAAAGCCGCGGTCATCGGTTATATGAATGATTTGCACACGCTCAAAGCCGATGACCTGCGCGACTGGTATCAGCAATATTACGCGCCGAACAACGCCGTTTTGGTGATTGTCGGCGATGTCGATGCCAAGAAGACGCTCAAAACGGCAGCGGATTTGTTCGCCAACATTCCCGCCAAGCAGCAGCCCGACCGCAATATGCTGACCGGCGAACCGTTCAAACGCGATCCTGTGAATTTTCAGACGACCTCTATGGTCACGCGCCAACCTTTGGTCACCTTGAACTACCGCGTTCCCGGACTGGAAAGTCTGGACGACAAACTGCCTTATGCGCTGGATGTCTTGTCGGAAATCTTGTCGGGCAACTCGTCCAGCCGTTTGGATAAAAACCTGATACGCGGCAAACAGATGGCTTTGAGTGCGGGCGCGAATTACGATTTGATCAGCCGTGAAATGCCGTTGTTCAGCATTTTCGCCATGCCGACCGACGACTTTGAAGTCGATGCCGTCATCGCCGAATTGCGCCGCGAATTGAAAGACATCGCCGAAAACGGCGTCAGCGACGAAGAGCTGAACCGCATCAAAGCGCAGTCGGAAGCGTCTGAAATCTACGAGCGCGATTCTATGGAAGCGCAAGCCTCGATGTTCGGACGGCTGGAAGCACGCGGCTTCCAATACAGCGACGAAGCGGAAATCCGCCGCCGCCTGAAAGCGGTCAGCGTCGAAGATGTGCAGGCAGCCGCGCAGTTGCTGACGGACGACCGTTTGGCGACCGTGGTCGTGATGCCCGATCCGAAAATCCTGTACCACCCGATTGTTCAGGCTGCAAACAAGCCGCAACCTAAATAAACCGATGAAAGGGGTCGTCTGAAACCGCTCTTCCCGTTTTCAGACGACCTCCGAACCGACCCCGCCCGAAGTGGCGAATGACTCGGAACACGGCGGAATACGGCGACAAACGCCCTTCCGCCCCGACAAACCGGTTCAACCGCAAAGGAATATCCGATGAAATCCCTTCCCCTCATATTAGCCCTCGCCCTCTCCACCACCGCGCAGGCAGGCGTGGACATCCAACGCTGGACTACCAGCAACGGCACAGAAGTCCTGTTGGTCGAGCAACACGACAACCCCATCGTCGATATGCAGGTCAACTTCAAAGGCGCGGGCAGCGTGTTCAACCCCGAAGGCAAAAGCGAAGTGGCGGAATTTACCGCCGCCCTTCTGACCGACGGCACGGAAAAGCTGGACGAAGAAGCCTTTAATGCTGCCGCCGACGATATTGCCGCCCAAATCGACAGCAGCAGCGGTCAAGAAAGTTCCGCCGCCGTCCTGCGCAGCCTGAGCCGTCCCGAAACCCTCAAGCAAGCCGCCGGGCTGCTCAACCAATCCCTGACCCACCCTCGTTTTGACCCCGCCGTGTTCGACCGCCGTCAAAAAGAGGCGGTGACCGCCCTCCAGCAACAGGAAACCACGCCCGACTACAACGCCGGACGCGCCCTGACCAAGCTTGCCTATCCCGACCATCCTTACGGCAGCGGCGCCAACATCACCACGGAAAGCATCCGCAAAGTCAATCTTGACGACATCCGCGCGTTCCACCGCAGCCATTACGGCAAAGACAACGCCATCGTTGCCATTGTCGGCGACATCAACCGCAAACAGGCTGACCGCCTTGTGAAAAACGTGTTGAACGGTCTGCCCGAACGCAGCAGCGCCGCTAAAAACGTCCCACCGGTTCAACAACAGCCGGCACAACGCCGCGACATCCCGTTTGCCGGAGAACAGGCGCAAGTCCTGCTCGGTATGCCGCTGATCAAACGCCACGACCCCGATTATTACGCATTGGTGGCGGGCAATTACATCCTCGGCGGCGGCGGCTTCGACAGCCGTCTGATGAAAGTCTTGCGCGACCGTCACGGCTACACCTACGGCGTACACAGCACCCTCGAACCGGCGACCGAAGCGGGTATGTTCACCATCGGCTATTCCACTCAGAAGAAAAACACTAAAGATTCGCTCGTACAGGCTCAGGCAGTCATCAAACAATTCATCGAAGAAGGCCCGACTGAAGAAGAATTGGCACAAGCCAAAGCCAACATCATCGGCAGCTTCCCCCTGCGTTTCGATTCCAACGCCAAACTGGTGAAATACCTCAGTATCATCGGCCACCACAACCTGCCCAACGACTATCTCGAAGCCTACCCCAAAGCCATCGGCAAACTGACCGTCGAGCAAGTCAAAGACGCTTGGCAGCGCCGCGTCAAACCTGAAGATTTGCACATTGTCGTCGTCGGTGCCGAATAACCCCGCCGTCCATCCTTTTCCGACGGATACAGCCTGTCGGACAAGGCTTGGACGGAACGGCGGCTTCATTCCGCCGCACAGCAAAAAGGTCGTCTGAAAACGCAGCTTCGACAATATCCCAACAGATATTGTAAAGCTGCGCCCGACAGTTTTCAGACGACCCTTCCGACCATTCGTACCCCGTAAACGCCCTTCGGAAGAATTCTCCCCGCCAGCCCGCAAAAACCGTCAAAATCCCTTATAATTCCGAACCTAAACGAATCCCGTCCTGTCGGCAGCGCCGTCGGGACTTGTCTTAACAACGAAAGAAACACTGTGGACAAACTCAAAATCACCGCCAACGGCCCGCTCAACGGCGAAATCATCGTATCCGGCGCAAAAAACGCCGCCCTGCCGCTGATGTGTGCCGGACTCTTGACCTCCGGCACCCTGCGCCTGAAAAACGTACCCATGCTCGCCGACGTCAAAACCACCCAAAAACTGCTGCAAGGCATGGGCGCACGCGTTTTGACCGACAACGTTCACGAATTCGAAATCAACGGCGGCACCGTCAACAACACCTGCGCCCCCTACGAACTGGTGAAAACCATGCGCGCCTCCATCCTCGTGCTCGGCCCGACGCTGGCGCGTTTCGGCGAAGCCCAAGTCAGCCTGCCCGGCGGCTGCGCCATCGGTTCGCGCCCCGTTGACCAGCACCTCAAAGGCCTCGAAACCATGGGTGCGGAAATCACCATCGAACACGGCTACGTCAAAGCCAAAGGTCGTCTGAAAGGCACGCGCGTCGTCATGGACGTCGTTACCGTCGGCGGCACGGAAAACCTGCTGATGGCGGCAACCCTCGCCGAAGGCACGACCATCCTCGAAAACTGCGCCATCGAACCCGAAGTCGTCGATTTGGCGGAATGCCTCGTCCAAATGGGCGCGAAAATCAGCGGCATCGGTACATCAACCATGACCGTCGAAGGCGTGAAAGAGCTGCACGGCTGCGAACACAGCGTCGTTCCCGACCGCATCGAAGCCGGTACCTTCCTCTGCGCCGTCGCCATGACCGGCGGCAAAGTCGTCCTGCGCAACGCCGCCCCTAAAACCATGGAAGTCGTTTTGGACAAACTCGTCGAAGCCGGCGCCATCATCGAAGCGGGCGACGACTGGATTTCCATCGACATGCAGCAACGGCCGAAAGCCGTGGACATCCGCACCGTCGTCCACCCCGGCTTCCCGACCGACATGCAGGCGCAGTTTATGGCGATGAACGCCGTTGCCGAAGGCGACAGCCGCGTCGTCGAAACCATCTTTGAAAACCGCTTCATGCACGTTCCCGAACTCAACCGCATGGGCGCGAACATCACCACCGAAGGCAACACCGCCTTCGTCAAAGGCGTGGAAAAACTCTCCGGCGCCGTCGTCATGGCAACCGACCTGCGCGCCTCCGCCAGCCTCGTCATGGCAGGCTTGGTCGCAGGCGGCGAAACCATCGTCGAACGCATCTACCACCTCGACCGCGGCTACGAGCATATCGAGAAAAAACTCGGCAAAGTCGGCGCGAAAATCGAGCGGGTACGAGGTTAAGAGCCTTGTGTGAACAGGTCGTCTGAAACGGCCCATCCCGATTTCAGACGACCTCGAGCCTCCATTTCAGACCCAAACCGACCACCATGAGGGGATCATCATGAACTTCAACAACCTGCTCAATCAAATCTTGGGAACCGTTCAAAAAAGCGGCAAATCCGTTTCCGACAGCCCGCTCAATTCTTTTGGCGGCGGCGCTTTGGTCGGCGGACTGGCCTCCATGCTGATGAAGAAAAAAACCGCCAAATCGCTGGTCAAAGTCGGCTCCGTGGCGGCTTTGGGTTATCTGGCGTATCAGGGTTATCAAAACTGGCATAAAAACCAACAGCAGGAAATCGTGCCGCAAGGCGCGTTTGAGCCTGCCGGACTGCTCGCCGAAGACCACAGCCGCGTGATTTTGCGCACCATGATTGCCGCCGCGGCTTCGGACGGTCTGATTGACGAAACCGAAAAACAAGTCATCGCCCGTGAAAGCGGCGAAGACCCCGAAACCGCCGCATGGCTTGCCGCCGAATACGCCAATCCGGCAACGGTAGAAGAACTCGCCGCCGCCGTCGGCACCGATCAGGCATTGGCAGCGGAAACCTATCTGGCGGCACGATTGGTCTGCGCAGACTTGTCGCGTAAAGAAATTGTCTTCCTCAGCCGCCTGTCGCAAGCCTTGGGACTGGACGACAATCTGGTGGAAAGCTTGGAAAAACAGCTGGAATTGGCATAACGCTTTGTATAGTGGATTAAATTCAAATCAGGACAAGGCGAGGCAACGCCGTACTGGTTTAAAGTTAATCCACTAAAAAACCGACCATCCGCAGTGAAACGGACGGTCGGTTTTTTATTCGGTTCAACCTTTGCTTGAACACCCGATTCAATGCAAAGAGGCCGTCTGAAAATCCGTTTCCATGTTTTCAGACGACCTCTTCGACATGACGGACAAGCTTGTCTTTTCTTCCGCCCGATAACAAAAGGATGGGAAGAAGCAACTTTCGGATGTGGGTCATAAAGTTCGCAAAACCGCGCTTTCCGACAGACAGAAGGAAAACAGTTTTCCCGATACGGCTGCGCCCGTTTTGAGGTTTGCACCTTATCGCGCAAACCCAGCCCAATCAAAAAAGGTCGTCTGAAACTTTTCAGACGACCTTTGCTTTGACTTCCAAGAGCTTGGGGGTTTAAAACAGCCCGAGCTTATTTTTTAATCGCGGTGCGCATATTGTCGGCGATGTGGGTCGCGCCGGCGGCCAGACCGGACATACCGATCAGAGATGCGGCGGCGAGTTTGATCAATTCTTTCATTTTGAGTCTCTTTCTTGTGTTTGTGTTGCGGATGTTATCGTCGGGTCGGCTTATTATTTGCCGGCTTCGGCGATGTTTTTGGCGACGGTCGTCGCGCTGGCGGTCAGACCGGACATGCCAATCAGGGAGGCGGCTGCCAATTTGATTAAGGTTTTCATGGTAATCTCTCTTTCTTTTGTTCCCGCCGCCGAACTTGGCGGTCTGCGGTTCGCGCTTGTGTCGGCATCTGATGCCGGAATCGGTTGATAGCCGAAAGCCGCTCCGCCGTGGGCGGGAAGGGTTGTTTGTGGGGTTTGGGAAGCGTTTAAAATATTTCGTTTGTTTTCAAATTATTTTTTTGCAGCGGTTTCGATATTGCGGGCAACCATAGCGGCTGAAGCGGTAACGCCTGCCATACCGATTAAAGAAGCTGCGGCTAAGGTCAACAAATTTTTCATTTCGGGTAATCCTTTCTCATACTCATCAAATGTTATTTAATAACATCTGCATTTGCCGTCGGCGTGTCTGCCGTATCGACAGGAGTCATGATACCGCCTTAATTGATAAATTATACAGTTTTTTTGTAAAGAAAATATCGGTATAAATGCTTTAATGTAATTATTTTGATAAATTATTTTTAGTTTTGAAAATGACACCGATGTCTTGAAGAATGACATCGATGTCTTAGTTACAAGCCGATTACAAATCGTTTATTTTAGAATAGATGTTCTTGGATTTTTTGTTGCCAAATTACATCATTTTAGAAAATTTTTAAATTTTCCTTTTCTTTTTCAATTAGATAAAAAACAACAATTTTCCGCTTGGCTTTTGGGTTTTTAGCTTCAGACTATAATTACCATTGCTATTTTTTAAATTATCTATCTATTTTTGGCAAAAACAGGTCGTCTGAAACCAAAATCCCTGCCCGACAAACCGGAATCCGCTGTTTTCTTGTGAAATTGCTCAGCAAATCTCTCATCCGGCGCTGCGGCATTGTTCCGCTTTGCCTAAAGTGGGCGGTTTTTCCAAGCTGTCGGCGGTAAAAGCTCTGTTTGGGCGCAGCGAAACGTGTAAAACTTGTTTTCAGGTTTTCAGACGACCTATTTGTGTTTATGGATTAGCAGGGTCGTCTGAAAGGACGTCGCGGCGGTGCTACCGTTCACGCCCCAAGCACATCGGTTCCGTACCGTTTCTGCGTCCTGCGTTCTGAAATCCGCTGCTCGGCATCGGTTTGTCAGCCATTCCGCCCTATCCTACTCAAGCGCGCAGCGAGCTTGTCCTGCAAACATGCTATATTGCCGTTTTTGCTTTTTTACGTTTTCAGACAACCTATGAATGTCCCGCTCCTTCTGACCGCCGCGCTTGCCTTTTTGTCCGGCGCGCTCATCACTTGGCTGCTCGCCCGCAACAAGGCGCAGACGCAGCAGTTTGCCCTGATGCAATCGCTTGCCGAGTACCGCCAGCATCTTGAATTTGCCGAACAAAATCAGGCGCAAACCGCTGCCGAGCTTGCCGATGCGCGCTATCATGTCCAAGATTTGCAGGGCGAGTTGCAGGAATTGGGCAACCGCTTTGCTGCCGCCGAACGCCAAATCGGCTATCTTCAAGAGCGCGAACAGGAAGCAGGTCGTCTGAAACAAGATTACACCGAGCTTCAGGAAAACGCGCACAACCTGCACGTCCGCAACGAACGCCTCCATATCCAGCTCGAACAGGAACGCCTCGCCGCCGATGAAAAACTCAAGCTGCTGACCGAAGCCCGTCAAAGTTTGGGCGACCAGTTCCAAAATCTCGCCAACACCATTTTGGAAGAGAAAAGTCGCCGCTTCACCGAGCAAAACCGCGACCATCTCAGCCAACTGCTAACCCCGCTTAACGAACGCATCCACGGCTTCAGCGAGCTGGTTCAGCAAACTTACGAAAAAGAAGCGCGCGAAAGGCTGACCCTCGAAAACGAACTCAAACGCCTGCAAACCCTCAACACCCAACTGCACAGCGACGCCAAAGCCCTCACCGACGCACTCACCGGCACGCAAAACAAAACCCAAGGCAACTGGGGCGAGATGATTTTAGAAAGCGTTTTGGAACATTCCGGCCTGCAAAAAGGGCGCGAATACACCGTCCAAGCCGCCGCCGTCCGCCAAGAAGAAGACGGCGCGCGCCGCCTCCAGCCCGACGTTCTCGTCAACCTGCCCGAAGGCAAACAAATAGTCATCGATTCCAAAGTCTCGCTGACCGCCTACGTCCGCTACACCCAAGCCGCCGACGCCGCAACCGCCGAGCGCGAACTCGCCGCCCACGTCGCCAGCATCCGCGCCCACATCCGCAGCCTGTCGCAAAAAGACTATACCGACCTCGAAGGCGTGCGCACGCTGGACTTCGTGTTTATGTTCATCCCCGTCGAACCCGCCTACCTGCTCGCCCTGCAACACGATGCCGCCCTGTTCCAAGAATGTTTCGACAAGCGCATCATGCCGGTCGGTCCGAGTACGCTGCTCGCCACCCTGCGCACCGTCGCCCACATCTGGCGCAACGAACAGCAAAACCAAAACGCCCTTGCCATCGCAGCAGAAGGCGGCAGGCTTTACGACAAATTCACCGGCTTCGTCCAAACGCTCGAGGGCGTCGGCAAAAACATCGACCAAGCGCAAAACCAGTTCCAACAAGCCTTCAAGCAGCTCTCGCAAGGACGCGGCAACCTCGTCAGCCGCGCCGAAAAACTACGCGCGTTGGGCGTGAAAACCACCAAACGCCTGCAACGCGATTTGGCGGAAACCGCCCAAGAGTCTGCTTTGCAGGATGCTTTGCAGGATAAAGGTTTGCAGGAAGGCGAAGAAGATTGAAGGCTGATTCGTCGTCGGGTTTCAGACGACGTATCAAAGACAAAAAGGGCGCATGATGCGCCCTTTTATCGTTTCAAGCCTTATTCGCCAACCATCCGCGTTTTCGTCTGTCGGAGGAAGAAACAAGGTATCGCGACGGTAAAAAGGTCGTCTGAAAACTGATTTTTGTTTTTCAGACGACCTTTTGCCTTCGATAACCCGTTTCATCAAACCTGTTCCCACTTCATGGCAACAGCCGTTTTCAGACGACCTTTCGTGTTATCGCATCTTTATTTCACTTTGCCTTTCAACGCGCCGTAGCCTGCCGCGTCCATTTGTTCCAGCGGGATGAATTTCAAACTTGCGCCGTTGATGCAGTAGCGCAGTCCGCCTTTGTCTTGCGGACCGTCGGCAAAGACGTGTCCCAAGTGCGAATCGGCGGCGTGGCTGCGCACTTCGGTGCGGCGCATGTTGTAAGTGAAATCGTCGTGTTCGGTAACGGCAGCGGCGTTAATCGGACGGGTGAAGCTCGGCCAGCCGCAGCCGGAATCGAATTTGTCGGCGGAAGAAAACAGGGGTTCGCCACTGACGACGTCCACATAAATGCCGGGTTTGAACAGATGGTCGTATTCGTGGCTGAAGGCGTATTCAGTCGCGCTTTTTTGAGTAACTTGGTATTGCTCTTCGGTCAGGATGCGTTTGAGTTCGGCATCGCTGGGTTTTTTATACGTTGCCGCGTCGAAACCTTTGCCTTGCGGGGCGGCTTTGGTTTTGCCCGGCAGCGGTTCGTCGGCTTTGCGGATGTCGATGTGGCAGTAGCCGTTGGGGTTTTTAATCAGGTAGTCCTGATGGTATTCCTCGGCGTCGTAGAAGTTTTTCAGCGGCTCGTTTTCGACGACGAGGGGCTGTTGGTATTTTTGCTGCTCGCGTTTGAGGGCGGCGGCGATGACGGCTTTTTCGGCGGGGTCGGTGTAGTACACGCCGCTGCGGTATTGCGTGCCGGTGTCGTTGCCTTGTTTGTTGAGGCTGGTCGGGTCAACGACGCGGAAATAGTATTGTAGGATGTCGTCGAGGCTGAGTTTGTCGGCATCGTAGGTCACTTTGACGGTCTCGGCATGACCCGTGTCTCGGTAGGACACGTCTTCGTAGCTCGGATTTTTCGTTTTGCCGTTGGCGTAGCCGGATACCGCGTCAACCACGCCGTCTATGCGTTGGAAATAGGCTTCCAAGCCCCAGAAACAGCCGCCGGCGAGGTAGATGGTGCGCGTGTTCATGATTTTTGAATCCTTTTTCTGTGTGTCGGGTTTGTAGAACGCGTTTTTCAGACGACCCAAATCGGCATTCGGGTCGCGGATTAACGCCAATGCCTGCGCTTCGTTGATGCTGCCTTTGACGATGCGTTGCACGTCGCCGTCTTTACCGATTAACGCCCACGAGGGGTAAACGCTGATATTCAGGCTTTGGGCGATGGTGCCGCCGTTGTCGGTCACGACGGGCAGCTTGGGATAGTTCAAACCGGCATACCATTTTTGGAAGTCGCCGTCTTTTTTCTCGTGCAAAAAGCCGGGGGAGGCGACGGTAATCAGGTTGGCGGAGCTGAACCGCTTGTCCTGCACCCATTTTTCGGTCTGCCCCAATTCGGACAAACACAAAGGACACCAGCTCGCCCAAAATTTAATTAGGGTGGGTTTGTCTTTTTTCAAATAAATATCGGCGGGGCGGTTGTCCGCGGTTTTCAAAGTGGACAAAGTGTGCGGCACGGTCGCGGCTTCAGCATCGGCAATTTTGGGCGAACAAGCGCCCAGCGCAAACAGACAGCTGAACTTGGCGCAAAGGGAAAAGAAGGTACGGGGTTTCATCTCTAATGTTTCCTGTGTGGACGGTTTGTATGATTAGACGTTGGGAATGTCCAAACCTTACAGCCTTGCACATAAAAAAGCAAAAGGTCGTCTGAAAACAAACGTCCATATTATTAAATTTGCATTCTCAAACAGCATTTTCATTGCAGCGGCGGCATAAAAGGCATACACTGACTACACACGACTACAACAACAGGAGAACTTGAAATGAAACAATTGGCCATGTACATCAACGGACGCTTTGAAAACGATTTCAACGGCGAATGGCGCGACGTATTGAATCCTTCCACCGAAGAGGCCATCGCCCGCGAACCCAAAGGCGGCAAAGCGGATGTTGACCGCGCCGTAGCGGCGGCGCGTGCGGCGCAACCGGCATGGGAGCGGCTGCCTGCGGTCGAACGCGGCGCGTATTTGCGCAAAATCGCCCAAGGCATACGCGAACGCGCCGACGAGTTGACCGACACCATCGTTGCCGAAGGTGGTAAAACCAAAGACTTGGCGCGCGTGGAAGTCATGTTCACCGCCGACTATCTCGATTACCAAGCCGAATGGGCGCGCCGTTACGAAGGAGAAATCATCCAAAGCGACCGTCCGCGCGAAAATATTTTATTGTTCAAACGTCCGCTGGGCGTCGTGGCAGGCATCCTGCCGTGGAACTTCCCGTTCTTCCTGATTGCCCGCAAAATGGGTCCCGCTTTGGTCACGGGCAACACCATCGTCGTCAAACCCAGCAGCGTGACCCCGATCAACTGCCACATTTTCGCCGAAATCGTCGATGCGGTCGGACTACCCGCAGGCGTGTTCAACGTGGTGAACGGTCCCGGCGCGGAAATCGGCAATGCCTTGTCCGCCCATCCGCAAGTCGATATGGTCAGCCTGACCGGCTCCGTCGAAGCAGGCCGCCAAGTGATGGAAGCCGCTTCCGCCAACATCACCAAAGTCTCGCTGGAACTCGGCGGCAAAGCGCCCGCCATCGTTTTGAAAGACGCGGATTTGGACTTGGCAGTGAAATCCATCTTGGCTTCGCGCGTCGGCAACACCGGTCAAATCTGCAACTGCGCCGAGCGCGTCTATGTCCACAGCAGCCTGAAAGACGCGTTCATTGAAAAAATGACCGCCGCCATGAAAGGCGTGCGCTACGGCAACCCTGCCGAAGCCGAAGCAGGCGCGCTGGAAATGGGTCCGCTGATTGAAGAGCGCGCCGTCAAAGCCGTTGCCGAAAAAGTGGAACGCGCCGTCAAACAAGGTGCGACGCTGGTCTGCGGCGGCAAACGCGCCGAAGGACGCGGCTATTTCTTCGAGCCTACCCTGCTGACCGATACCGACAACAACATGGACATCATGAAGGAAGAAACCTTCGGCCCCGTCCTGCCTGTTGCCACTTTCGACACGCTCGACCAAGTCATCGCCTTGGCAAACGACTGCGAATTCGGTCTGACCAGCTCCGTGTACACCACCAACCTGAACGAAGCCTTCTACGTCACCCGCCGCCTGCAATTCGGCGAAACTTACATCAACCGCGAAAACTTCGAAGCCATGCAGGGCTTCCACGCGGGCTGGAAAAAATCCGGTATCGGCGGCGCAGACGGCAAACACGGTTTGGAAGAATATCTGCAAACCCAAGTCGTTTATCTGAAAACCAATATTTGATAACGCCTTGATGTGTTGACATAAAAGGTCGTCTGAAAATTTTCAGACGACCTTTTTCTATGTTCGGACGCAACGATTAAGGCGGGACACGAAACATCATCGCGACGGTTCAAACCAGACGATTTGTCCTTTATCGATATGTATCGGCACGGTATCGCCGGCGGGTAGCTGTCCGGCGGGCAGAAGGGTAGTCAGTTCGCCGTATTCGGGGTGGGCGAAGGTCAGACGCAGGCTGTCGGGCAAGGGGGTGAGGGACAGGATGCGGCAGGGTGTGCCTTGCGGGTCGGGACGGATGGCGTGTGTCGGGATGTGGCGCGCATCGTCGGTGTTGGGCAGCCCGAGCAGGCGGGCGGCTTGGGCGTTGGCGGGGCGGCGGAAGAGTTCGGCGGGCGTGCCGTATTGGAGGATGCGCCCTTCGTGCATGAGGGCGATATGGTCTGCCAGCGCGGCGGCTTCTTCGGGGGAATGGGTTACGAGGACGGCGGGGATGTTTTGACGGCGGATGCTCTCGTCGGTCAGGCGGTAGAGGTTGTGGCGCAGGTGGGTGTCGAGGCTGGAGAAGGCTTCGTCCAAGAGGAGCAGGGACGGTTTGATAATCAGGGCGCGGGCGAGGGCGAGGCGTTGCTGTTCGCCGCCGGAGAGGCTGCCGGGTTTGCGGCGGGCTTCGTTTTCCAAACCGATGTCGCGCAGCGCCTGCATGGTTTGTGCTTCGATTTCGGCTTTGGGCAGGCGGCGCATTTTGAGTCCGAAGCCGACGTTTTCTTGGGCGGTCAGGTGCGGAAACAGGGCGTAGTCTTGAAACATCAGCGAGACGTTGCGCTTTTCGGGCGGGACGGCGGTGATGTCCTGCCCATCCAGCCAAACTTCGCCGCTGTCGGGCTTGACAATGCCGGCGATGATTTTGAGCAGGGTGGATTTGCCGCAGCCGGAACGTCCGAGGACGGCGAGGGTTTCGCCTGCGGAGACGGTCAGGCTGATGCGGTCGGCGACGGTTTTGCTGTCGAAGCGTTTGCAGATGTCGGTAAGTCGGAGCATGGGTTTCAGACGACCTTTTCGGGAATCGGGAAAGGAAAACGGCGGAGTGTTGGCGGTTTGGTTTACCGGTTTATTTTTCGGCGTTCAGCGGCAAAGGCTGTCCAGCCAAAGGCTTAACGGGTGCTGCCTGTCGAGCGCGCCGTAGCGTTTGAGGGCTTCGAGGGTAACGAGCTGGGCATCGTGCATCATGGTTTGGGACAACATGGTTTCGACAAGTTGCGAAACGTTCATCAATTCAAACCCTGCGACTTCGCCGTCTTGGTTTTCGGGGCGGACGGTTTCGGGCAGGACGATGTCGAAGATGTGCAGGATTTCGTTGTGGATACCGCGCGATACGGGGCGCAGGCTGTGGATTCGGGCGGCGGATCGGAGGGTGTCGAGGGCGGGCGGCATCAGTCCGGCTTCTTCTTCACTTTCGCGGCAGACGGCTTCAAACGGGGTTTCGCCGCTGGCAATGCCGCCGCCGACGAGGTTGTCGAGTTTGTTGGGATCGACGGCTTTGTGCGGGCTGCGGCGGCCTATCCAAAAATGCCAGCCGCCGTCGGTTTGCACCAGTCCGTTGAGGTGGACGGCTTGGCTCATGAGTCCGAACGGGCGGAAGGCGGCGCGTTCCAACGCAAAAAGAACTTTGCCCGCGTCGTCGCATACGTCAAACTTTTCGTCGCGCCAGCCGTGCAGCAGTCCGAGGCTTTTCCATTCGTGCGCCAAGTGCTGCAAACTGTCGCCCATCGCCAGCCAGTTGTCCGTTTGCAGGCAGAGGTCGTCTGAAATTTCAGAAAGCCCTTCCTGCCAGTCTTGTTTGATCCGTTCGCGCCAAAGCGGATTCAGACGACCCAACGCCAGCCCGTTCAGATAGAGCGCGTTCCAGTCGTCTGCCGCACCGTAACTTGCCCGCGCCCAATCGTAGAGCGTGTCGTGGGTGCGGCGGTCGAGCGTTTCGGAAAAACAAGGGCGCGAAGACATGACTGTTCCTCAATCCAATCAATACATAAACATAAAGCGGATTGTATCTGCTCCGCTTCAATTTGCAACCAATCTGCCGACAAGCAGGCGGCACACGCTGCAAAGCCAAACCGTCCGAAAAAGGCTATAATCGTCGCATTCTGTCGGAGGTACAACACCATGAGCGAATTGAGCGAAATTCTCGCCTATAACCAAAATTTTGTCGAATCGGGCGAATACGAAAAATATTTCACTGACAAATATCCCGGCCGCGAACTCGCCATCCTGTCCTGCATGGACGCGCGTATCATCGAGCTGCTGCCCAACGCGCTCGGACTGAAAAACGGCGATGCCAAGCTCATCAAAAACGCCGGTGCGGTCGTTACCCATCCTTGGGGGTCGGTCATGCGCAGCCTTTTGGTCGCCGTGTTCGAACTTAAAGTCAAAGAAATCATGGTCATCGCCCACCACGACTGCGGCATGAAGGGGCTGAACGCCGCCGGTTTCCTTGAAAAAGTACATGATAACAACATTCCCGACGACCGCATCGAAACCCTGCGCAATGCCGGCATCGACCTCGACAACTGGCTGACCGGTTTCGACAATGTAGAAGACAGCGTCCGCCACACCGTCAAAGTCATCCGCAACCACCCGCTCATGCCCGCCGACATCGCCGTCCACGGACTCGTCATCCATCCGACCACCGGCAAACTTACCCTGGTTGTTGACGGCAGCCCCGGCGCAGAAAGCCTTTCAGACGACCCCGACAGCCCATAAACCCGACAGGTCGTCTGAAACCCAAACAGAGCGCACACCCCACACCCAAGGACACCCATGAAAAACATCGGACTTTTCGGCGGCACCTTCGACCCCATCCACAACGGCCACCTCCATATCGCCCGCGCCTTCGCCGACGAAATCGGACTCGACACCGTCATCTTCCTGCCCGCAGGCGACCCCTACCACAAAGACCCGTCCCGCGCATCCGCCCAAGACCGCCTTATCATGACCGAACTCGCCATCGCCGACGACCCCCGCTTCGCCGCCAGCGACTGCGACATCGTCCGCGACGGCGCGACCTACACCTTCGACACCGTCCAAATCTTCCGCCAGCAATTCCCCGCCGCCCAACTTTGGTGGCTCATGGGCAGCGACAGCCTCATGAAACTGCACACTTGGAAAAAATGGCAGACCCTCGTGCGCCAAACCCACATCGCCGTCGCCATGCGCCAAGGCGACAACCTCAACCAAACCCCGCGCGAACTCCACGCCTGGCTGGGCGAAGCCCTCCAAAACGGCAGCGTCCGCATCCTCAACGCCCCCCTGCACAACACCTCCTCCACCCAAATCCGCCAAACCCTCCAAAGCGGCAGACTTTCAGACGACCTCCCGCCCCAAGTCGCCCGCTACATCCGCGAACACAAACTGTACCAAAGCGGAAAATAGCGTAAATTCATACAGATAAGTTATAATACCGTCCAAACCCCATTTCATTCCCACCATTAGGAAAACAATGAACGAACAAGAACTGCAAGACCTGCAAAAAATGGTCGAAACCGCCGTCGAAGCCCTCGAAGACATCAAAGCCAAAGACATCTCCGTCCTCGAAACCCAAGAAAAAACCTCACTGTTCGCCCGCATGATCATCGCCAGCGGCGACAGCACCCGCCAAGTCAAAGCCCTCGCCAACAACGTCGCCGTCAGCCTCAAAGAAGCCGGCTTCGAAATCCTCAGCACCGAAGGCGACAGCGGCGAATGGACGCTCGTTGACGCAGGCGACCTCGTCGTCCACGTCATGCTGCCCGCCGTCCGCGACTTCTACGACATCGACACCCTCTGGGGTGGCGAAAAACCCAGCTTCCATGCCGGCGCGCAAAAACCCTGGCACGCCGCCGACTAAACCATCATCCCAAGCCGTCTGTGCATACAGACGGCTTTATTGCGCACGCCCACCCCCCTTTGCCCAAACCGAAATTTTCAGACGACCCCTTGACCGAACAATAACAATATCGGCTTCAAGAATCCCGTTTCACCATCATTCAAACCAAAAGGTCGTCTGAAAACTTTCAGACGACCCCATCCGACCAAGGAAACC
>KV797049.1:31093-37528 GCA_001809325.1 Neisseria sp. HMSC077D05
GACCAAGGAAACCCATGAACATCACCGTCCTCGCCGTCGGCACCAAAATGCCCCGCTGGGTGGACGAAGCCGTCGGCGAATACGCCAAACGCTTCGGACGCGACGTCGCCTACACCCTCAAAGAAATCAAACCCGAAAAACGCGGCGCAGGCGTCAACGCCGCACAAGGCATGGCGGCGGAAGAAAAACGCATCCTCGAAGCCATCCCGCAAGGCGCGTTCCTCGTCGTCCTCGACGAACGCGGCAAAGCCCCGACCTCCGTCGAGCTGGCGGAACACCTCAAAAGCTGGCAGCAAAACGGCGAACACGTCTGCTTCGTCATCGGCGGCGCCGACGGCATGACCGACCGCCTCAAACAACAAGCCCGCATGATGATGCGCCTCTCCAGCCTCACCCTCCCGCACGGCATGGTGCGCGTCCTGCTGACCGAACAGCTCTACCGCGCCGTCTCCATCCTCCACAACCATCCCTACCACCGCGAATAGCAAAACGTATCCGCAAGCAGGTTCGCGTGCCAAACCGCTTGAATCGGGCGCAGGCAGGTATGTTGCAAAGTCAATACATTAAGAAATAGTAAACTAAGAAATATTTAGATATTATTTGAATGCCCGCCATAAGGACGATAAGATACCGACCTCATTTGATAAGGGATTGATTCAGAAACCGTTCGGGCTTGCCGTAGGAAACCACGCTGTATGGTGAACCACGATAAAACATCAATCCCATTTTTATTTCACACAACAATAAACATCAAATATTCGGTTTATGTTTCGAAAGGGGGCGAAATGAAGGAAATTCAGCGGGGATTTTCTTTGTCTCAATTGGTTTTCACCATCATGATGGTAGGGATCTTGACGTCGATTGCCTATCCGTCTTACCAAAAATATGTTGCAGATACCAAGTTGCAGGAAGTGCGGACCGCCATGCTGGAAAACGCCCAATTTATGGAGCGTTTCTATCAAAAAAACGGAAGTTTCAAACAAAGTTCCACCCAATGGCCGGATTTGCCGATTAAGGAAATCGGCGATTTTTGCATCAAGGTGCAAGGCGACGCCAAAGGCACGCCGGACGGTCGGTTTACCCTCAAGGCAGTGGCGCGGTCGGATCAAAATCCCAAGGTATTGAAGATCAACGAAAGCTTTGTCACGGTATCGTGTGAAACGACCGAAAGCACCTGCGAAGACAAGGCGCAGCATTTCGCCAATACGGACAAATCATGCAAAATATTTGATTCTTGAGGCATCGATAGCAAAAGGTCGTCTGAAACCTAAATCTCAGAGCTTTCAGACGACCTCGTTTTTATCTGCAACCTGCCTCCTCTCCCGTCCGGCGGGAGATGGCCGGGGAGAGGGTGGCTCTACGGGTTGTCCGAATTTGATTTGACCTAAAATCGCAAAGCCACCCCCATCCTAACCTTCCCCCGCCGGACGGGGGAAGGGACAGGTTGCTGTTGCTGCAACGGGTAGCGTGGGCTTTGCCCGCGAGATAAATGCCGAAATGGATGCCCATTCGGCTGTTGTCTGATTTGAATTGTCAGATGGTAGATTTCGTGGGCAAAGCCCACGCTACTTGGATTATCTCAAGTCTGTTTTGATTGAATCAAAGGTCGTCTGAAAACCTAAAACCTGTTTTCAGACGACCTTTTATTTTTGTCCGCGCATCTGCGCCGGGTGGTTTACTGCTCTATTTCTTATCGCCTTTTTCCGGACGCACCCAGCCTTCGATCACGGTTTGGCGGGCGCGGGCGAGGGCGAGTTTGTTGTCTTCGACGTTGCGGGTAATCGTGCTGCCTGCGCCGGTTGTCACTTTGTTGCCGAGGGTGACGGGGGCGACTAGGACGCAGTTGGAGCCGATGCGGACTTCGTCGCCGATGATGGTTTTGTATTTGTTCACGCCGTCGTAGTTGGCAATGATCGTGCCTGCGCCGAAGTTGGTTTTGCTGCCGACTTCGGCGTCGCCGATGTAGGTGAGGTGGTTGGCTTTGGCGCCTTTGCCGATGGCGGCGTTTTTGATTTCGACGAAGTTGCCGACGTGTACGTCGTCTGAAAGGCGGGCTTGCAGACGCAGGCGGGCATAGGGGCCGATTTGGTTGTTTTGTCCGACTTCGCAGTCTTCGAGATGGGAGAAGGGGGAGATTTTGCTGTTTGCGCCGATTTTGGCGTTTTTGATGACGCAGTTTGCGCCGATTTCGACGTTGTCGCCGATTTCGATGTCGCCTTCGAGGACGACGTTGACGTCAATCACGACGTCTTGTCCGTGTTTCAGACGACCCCTTAAGTCGAAGCGGGCGGGGTCGCGCAGGGTGACGCCTGCTTTGAGCAATTCTTGCGCTTGTTCGGTTTGGAAGATGCGTTCGAGTTCGGCAAGCTGGAGTTTGTTGTTCACGCCGGCGGCGAGGTGGGAGGCGCGCACTTGGACGGGATGGACTTTGATGCCGTCGGCAACGGCTTTGGCGATGAGGTCGGTCAGGTAGTATTCGCCTTGGGCGTTGTTGCTGGAGAGGCTGTTCAGCCAGTTTTTGAGTTTGGCGTTGGGCAGGACGAGGATGCCTGTGTTGATTTCGCGGACGGCTTTTTGGGCGGCGTCGGCATCTTTTTCTTCGACGATGGCGGTTACGCTGCCTTGGCTGTCGCGGATGATGCGGCCCAAGCCTGTCGGGTCGGCGGGGACGTCGGTTAACAGTCCGACTTCGCTGCCGGCGGCTTCGAGCAGGGTTTCGAGGGTGGCGGTGTCAATCAGGGGAACGTCGCCGTACAGCACCAGCGTGCGGCCTTCGGCGGCAAGGTGCGGCAGGGCGGTTTTGACGGCGTGGCCGGTGCCGAGTTGTTCGGTTTGTTCGACCCAGACGACGTCGCGTTTGACGGTCTCTAAAACTTGGTCTTTGCCATGTCCGATGACGACGCAGATGTTTTGCGGATTCAGCGCGGCGGCGGTGTCGATAACGCGCTCGACCATGGGCTTGCCGCCGATGCGGTGCAGCACTTTGGGCATTTTGGAATACATGCGCGTGCCTTTGCCTGCGGCGAGGATGACGATGTTGAGGGGTGTGGCGGACATGATGGGCTTTCTCGAATGCAATGTTGATGAAGGGGGTATTTAGGGGTCGTCTGAACGGGGTTTTGGGGTTTCAGACGACCTTTTTATTTGGGTTCGGTGTGCGGACGTGGGGATTATGGTTTATTGGGTTTGGGGTTCCAGCGGTAAGAGTCCGCATGGCTGCCGTGTTCCAAGCGGTCGAGTGTGGTCGGTTTCAGGGGTGTACGCGCGGATGTGTCGGCGGGACGGCTGTCGAAGTCGTAGCGGTCTGTGGTGCAGCCGCTCAGGATGGCGGCGGTAACTAAAATTAGGGCGAGGGAACGCATGGTTTTCTCCTTGAGAAGGACGGCAGATATGGGACGAACGGGATGGCGGTTATGTTTGAGGTCGTCTGAAACGGAAAAAACGGTTTCAGACGACCTCTGCGGGCGGATTATTCCTCAGTTTGGGTTTCGGGCGCGGCTTGTCCGGCGCCTTGGGGTTTGTTCCATGTCGTGCCGCGTACGTTTTCTTGGTCGCCGTGCAGCGGTTTGAGGGTGCGGCGTTCGGGGCGGTATTGGTTGTAACGCATATCGCGGGAGTAGGTGCCGTCTTCGTAATAGATGCGCGTGCCTTTTTCGTATTTGGGGCGCAGGGAGGTGTGGCCGGATTCGTTTTGGTAGGTTTCCCAAGTACAGCCGGTCAGGGCGGCTGCGGCGGCGAGGATGAGGGCGGTGTATCGCATGATGGTTGTCCTTGTGGTCGGGCGGCTTGGTGCCGTTGTTCAAACCCGATATTGTAAAGGTTTCAGACGAGTGCCGACAGTTTTTCGGCACATTCGGCGAGCGCCTGCATATCTTTTGCAACGGCGTCGGTAAAGGGCAGGGGATGGGCTTTGCTGCCGAACCATATGGTTTTCATGCCCAGCTCTTTGGCTTGGTGCAGGTTGTCCGCGCTGTCGTCGATCATGATGCACTGTCCGGGTGCAGCGTCGAGCAGGCGGCAGACGGTCAGGTAGGCTTGCGGGTCGGGCTTGTAGCGCAGCCCGAAGTCGTCCGTGCCGAAGAGTGCGTCAAAACGGTTTTCCAAACCCAATGCCCCGATGATGGCGCGGACGTAAAACGAAGGGCCGTTGGAAAAAACGGCTTTGCGTCCTTTCAGACGACCTAAAACGCTTTCGGTTCCCTCCATGCCCTCCAATTTTGCCAAGATTTGCGCGATGGGATGGCTTTCGCGCAGAAACTCGCGGATGTCGATTTCGGGGTGGTGGATTTGCAGGCCGGCAAGCGTCGCGCCGTATCGGTGCCAATAGTCCTGACGCAGGTCGGATGCCGCTTCTTCGGAAAGCTTGAGGCGTTGCGCCATGTAGTCGGTCATGGCGCGGTTGATGATGTAGAAAATGCCTGCATCGGCGTTGTGCAGCGTGTTGTCGAGGTCGAAGAGCCAAACGGGGGAAAGGTTCATGTCGTGTGTTGGTGCGGATTTTGTTATGATGTTTCGTATTTTACCCGTACAAAGGTTAGAGAATGAAACTGAAATTATCCGCCCTCGCCCTCTTGCTGGCTTCGGCAAACTTATCCGCCCAGACTGAAGTGCGCCTTGCCGTGCACAAATCCTTCAGCCTGCCCCAATCCGCCATCGCGCAGTTTGAAAAAGCCAACGATGCCAAAGTCTCCGTCATCAAGGCGGGCAGCGGCAACGAAATGCTCAACAAGCTGATTCTCAGCAAGGCAAATCCGATTGCCGACGCGGTGTACGGTTTGGACAACGCCAACATCGGCAAAGCGCGCGAAGCAGGCATACTGGCGGCGGCGCAGCCCAAATCCGCGCCCGTTTCAGCGGGGATGCCCGTCATCGCGGCAGTCAATTACGGCTACGTTACCCTCAACTACGACAAAAAATGGTTTGAACAGAAAAAACTGCCGCTGCCCAAAACCTTGCAGGACTTGACCCGCCCCGAATATAAAAACCTGCTGGTTACGCCCTCGCCCGCCACCTCCTCGCCCGGACTTGCCTTCCTGATGGCGAACATCGGCGGCATGGGCGAAGAGGGCGCGTTCAAATGGTGGGCGCAGATGCGTCAAAACGGCGTGAAAGTCGCCAAAGGCTGGAGTGAAGCTTATTACACCGACTTCACCCAAAACGGCGGCGCCTACCCGCTCGTCGTCAGCTACGCCGCCAGCCCCGCCGCCGAAGTCCACTACTCCAAAGGCAAATACAGCGTGCCGCCGACCGGCAACCTTTTCCTCAAAGGCGGCGTGTTCCGCCAAGTCGAAGGCGCGGCAGTCTTGAAAGGCGCGAAACAGCCCGAGCTGGCGGCGAAACTCGTACAGTGGCTGCAAAGCGGCGAAGTGCAAAAAGCCCTGCCGACCGAAATGTGGGTCTATCCCGCCGTGAAAAACACGCCGCTGCCCAAAGTCTTCGAGTTCGCCCAAGCCCCGAAACACACCGACTCGCCCAGCCGCAACGACATCGACACCAAACAGAAACAATGGGTCGGCCGCTGGACGAAGACCGTGTTAAGGTAAGCGGGAAGGTCGTCTGAAAACCGCTGCCTCATCCCGTCGGCTGGATATAGTCAAATGACTTTATTTTCGATACGCAACTTACCGGGTACCGTCATTCCCGCCGTAGCCTGTCCTCGCGTAGGCGGGGGCGGGAATGACGGAATTTGACGATATGCCGTATTTAAAGTTAAGGATGTTGGCGATAAAAAGGGTCGTCTGAAAACCCCAAAACGGTTTCAAACTTATCGAAACCATGTTTCAGACGACCTTACCGTTTCGTTTTGAATGAAGGAATCCCATGAAGCCCCTACTTTACGCCTTCACGCTGACCGCATTGGGCGGCTGTTTCTACACCGAAACCCCTTACGGCCGCACCGCCGTCCTCGACCTGCCCGTCCATTCCCAAACCACCATCAACAAAACCGTTACCGTCAACGCCCCGCCGGGAACGACCGTCATCTATCAGGACAGCGAGCCGGTACACCGCTACGGCTATCCCTACCCACCTTACCCGCGCCCGTATCCCGCGCGTCGGATTTACCGGTATTGAAAAATGTCTGTGAAAGCGATTTATGAAAAACTGACCAAGCTGCCCACCATTATTGGTCTGGATAATGAAGTCCTGTTGATTGAGGAACTTCAAAAAAGCGAGATAGAAGATATCAGGCAAAATCTGGGCAGCTTCTTGTCTATATTGAATGACCTGCAAATTTCGCATCAAAGTGACGGCATATTCGGCGTGACGCCTGAGAACAAGCACATTTTTTTCGGTTTTGTTTTTTGGCTTCAGTCCGTTCAAAATAAAATTGGAATGGATATAAGCCGATACGCTGATGGGTTCGATACGGATTTCAGCGGCGATTTGACCATATAAGGACGGATATATAGTGGATTAACAAAAATCAGGACAAGG
>KV797049.1:37628-41501 GCA_001809325.1 Neisseria sp. HMSC077D05
CGTACTGGTTTAAAGTTAATCCACTATAAAAGCCGTATTCCTTATCGGCACGCTATTTCAGACGACCCCTCATCAATCACGGCACTTTGCCCGTCCCGACTTCCTTACAGTGTCTTCCCGCCGGTTTTTCCCGTAAAATAATGCCTTTAACTCCCGATACTTGTTTTCAGACGACCTGTCCCCACCGTAGAGGTCGTCTGAAATCCATTCTCTCTCAATTAAACCCAATACAATGATTCAAAAAATATTCTCATGGTTCGAATCCCGAATCGACCCTTACCCCGAAGCCGCCCCGAAAACGCCTGAAAAAGGGCTGTGGCGTTTTATCTGGAGCAACATCGAAGGCTTGCGCAAATGGATTGCCGTTTTGGCAGTGTTTACCGCCGGTATCGGCATCATGGAAGCCCTGCTGTTTCAATTTATGGGCAAAGTCGTGGACTGGCTCGGCAAATACACGCCCGCCACCCTGTTTGCCGAAAAAGGCTGGGCGTTGACGGCGATGGCGGCGATGATGGTGTTTTTCGCCCTCTGGACCTTCCTCGCGTCCAACGTGCGCCTGCAAACCCTGCAAGGCGTGTTCCCCATGCGCCTGCGCTGGAATTTCCACCGTCTGATGCTGGGGCAAAGCCTCGGCTTCTATCAGGACGAATTTGCCGGCCGCGTGTCCGCCAAAGTCATGCAGACCGCGCTGGCGTTGCGCGACGTGGTGATGACGGTTGCCGACATGGTCGTTTATGTGCTGGTGTATTTCATCACCTCCGGCGTGATTCTGGTCGCGCTCGACGGCTGGCTGCTGCTGCCCTTTATCGGCTGGATGATTGGCTTCGCCTTAGTGATGCGCTTCCTGATTCCCAAGCTCGGCAAAACCGCTTCGCGTCAGGCGGATGCGCGCTCGCTGATGACCGGCCGCATTACTGACGCCTATTCCAACATCACCACCGTCAAACTCTTCTCCCACGGCGCGCGCGAGGCGGCCTACGCCAAGCAGTCGATGGAAGAATTTATGGTTACGGTACATGCCCAAATGCGTTTGGCGACGCTCCTGCACACATGCAGCTTCATCGTCAACAGCTCGCTGACCGCCGGCACGACCGCGCTGGGCATCTGGCTTTGGTATCACGGACAGGTCGGTGTCGGCGCGGTTGCCACCGCCACCGCTATGGCGTTGCGCGTCAACGGCCTGTCGCAATACATCATGTGGGAATCCGCCCGATTGTTTGAAAACATCGGCACCGTCAACGACGGCATGGCAACCCTGTCCAAACCGCAAACCATCCTCGACAAGCCGAACGCCCTGCCGCTGAAAGTGTCGCAAGGCGAAATCAAGTTCGAACACGTCGATTTCTCCTACGAAGCCGGCAAACCGCTGCTCAACGGCTTCAACCTCACCATCCGCCCGGGTGAAAAAGTCGGGCTGATCGGACGCAGCGGCGCGGGCAAATCCACCATCGTCAACCTGCTCTTGCGTTTCTACGAACCGCAAAGCGGCACGATTTCGATTGACGGGCAAAACGTGGACAGCGTGACCCAGGAAAGCCTGCGCGCCCAAATCGGTTTAGTGACGCAAGACACCTCATTGCTGCACCGTTCCGTGCGCGACAACATCGTTTACGGCCGCCCCGACGCCACCGACGCCGAAATGATTTCCGCCGCCGAACGCGCCGAAGCCGCCGATTTCATCCCCAACCTTTCCGACGCCAAAGGACGGCGCGGCTACGACGCCCACGTCGGCGAACGCGGCGTGAAACTCTCCGGCGGCCAACGCCAGCGCATCGCCATCGCCCGCGTCATGCTCAAAGACGCGCCGATTCTGCTGCTCGACGAAGCCACCAGCGCGCTCGACTCAGAAGTCGAAGCCGCCATCCAAGAAAGCCTCGACAAAATGATGGACGGCAAAACCGTCATCGCCATCGCCCACCGCCTCTCCACCATCGCCGCGATGGACAGGCTCATCGTCTTGGACAAAGGCCGCATCATCGAAGAAGGCAGCCACGCCGAACTCCTCGAAAAACAAGGCCTCTACGCCAAACTCTGGGCGCACCAAAGCGGCGGTTTCCTCAACGAACACGTCGAGTGGGAGCATTAAAAACTGCCTGATAAAGCGGGCAAGCAACAGGTCGTCTGAAACCGAAAATCAGGTTTCAGACGACCTTTTTTGATTTCGGCATAACGATGCGCTAAACTTCCCGCTTGTGCCGCCTGACAGGGCGGATGGCAGATTGCCTGCCCACCTGATTCCGCCTGTTTTCATGACCAAGCGGGCAACAGGTTTTCTGCCACTTTATAGTGGATTAACTTTAAACCCGTACGGCGTTGCCTCGCCTTGTCCTGATTCAAATTTAATCCACTATACTGCAGCCGCGCCGATAAAAAAACGACGGAGCGCATACCGTGACGGGTTTCGCGCCATTCGGCTGACAATATGTTCCAAACCAAAAATCCATCTATAAAGGTCGTCTGAAAATGAAACCATTGCTGATTCAAACACTGCGCACTACGCTGACAGCGTCTGTCGTACTCATGCTCGCTGCCTGTCCGAGCCATACCTCCGACAAATCGGATGCCAAGCCGCATACCCGTACCGCGAATACCGCCAAACCCAAAGCCGTGGTCGCGCTTGCGCTCGGCGGCGGCGCATCCAAAGGCTTTGCCCATATCGGCATTATCAAAGTCTTGAAAGAAAACAATATTCCCGTCAAAGTCGTGACCGGCACATCCGCAGGCTCCATCGTCGGCAGCCTGTACGCTTCAGGCATGTCGCCCGACCGCCTCGAACTCGAAGCCGAAATTTTGGGCAAAACCGACTTGGTTGACCTGACCCTGTCCAGCAGCGGCTTCATCAAAGGCGAAAAACTGCAAAACTACATCAACCAAAAAGTCGGCAACCGCCCCATCCAACAATTGCCGATTAAATTCGCCGCCGTCGCCACCGATTTTGAAAGCGGCAAAGCCGTCGCCTTCAACCGAGGCAACGTCGGACAGGCAGTCCGCGCGTCTGCGTCCATCCCCAACGTGTTCCAACCCACCATGATTGGCGGCCGCCGATACGTTGACGGCGGTCTGTCGCAGCCCGTTCCCGTCAGCGCGGCTAAAAAACAAGGCGCCAATTTCATTATCGCCGTCGATATTTCCGCCCGTCCGGTGAAAAACGTCAACCAAGGCTTTTTCTCTTACCTCGACCAAACGTTCAACGTCATGAGCATTCCGCTGCTCCAACACGAATTGGGTCAGGCAAACGTCGTGATCAAACCGCAAGTGTTGGAGATGGGTTCTATCGGCGGTTTCGACCAAAAACGACGCGCCATCCAGCTGGGTGAAGAAGCCGCCCGCGCCGCCCTGCCCGAAATCAAGCGCAAACTCGCCGCCTATCAATATTAACCAACCGCCTACCACAGCAAAAAGGTCGTCTGAAAATAGTTTTTCCGTTTTCAGACGACCTCTGACACATCGCGGGACAGCATCAAAGGATGTTTTATGAACAACAAACTCATCGCCTTGATATTAATGGGCGTTTCGCTGAACGCAGCGGCAGACAGCATAGAAGACAATCTGATGAACGCGCGTTCCGCCTACCGCGCCGCCCTGAAACAGCAAACCGGCAACGACAGCAAAATCATCTCGCTGCAAAGCGACCTTGAAGATGCGCAATACCGCCTGCAAAAAGCCCAAGCCGACATCGTCCGCTTGCAGGGCGAGCTTCAGGCGGCGATGAATGTGAAAAGCCAACAGGCGGAAACATTGAAACAGGCAGGGCAGCAGCTCGATGCCGCGTGGGGCGCCGTGTACGGTCCGGGCGGAACCAAAGCAGGGCGGTAAACGGTCTGCGGTTTGTCGCTTCGATAGATATAGTGGATTAAATTTAAATCAGGACAA